>NZ_JBIBHN010000008.1:0-348476 GCF_042957035.1 Streptomyces sp. NPDC008137
CGGTTACATTCCGAACCCGGAAGCTAAGCCTTTCAGCGCCGATGGTACTGCAGGGGGGACCCTGTGGGAGAGTAGGACGCCGCCGAACAATCATTCAAAGGAAACCCCGCATCTTCGGATGCGGGGTTTTCTGCGTTTAGGGTCGTGCCTGTGAACTACGATCTCGTCATCTTCGACAACGACGGCGTCCTCGTCGACAGTGAGCCCATCTCCAACCGGCTGCTGGCCGCGTATCTCACCGAGCTCGGGCACCCGACCTCGTACGAGGAGTCCATTCGGGACTACATGGGGTCGGCGATGCACCGCATTCATGAGCTGGTTCTCGAGCGGACGGGACAGCGGTTGCCGGAGAGCTTCGACGATGTCTTTCACGCGCGGGTGTTCGCGGCCTTCGAGCAGGAACTGGTCGCCGTGGCCGGGGTATCCGGCGTTCTGGAGAAGCTCGCCGCGGACGGGGTGCCGTACTGCGTGGCCTCGTCCGGGAGCCATGAGCGGATTCGGGTGGGGCATCGGACGACCGGGCTCAGCCAGTGGTTCGACGAGCGGCGGATCTTCAGTTCGCAGGACGTCGGAAGGGGCAAGCCGGCTCCCGATCTGTTCCTGTATGCCGCCGAGCGGATGGGGGTCGCGCCGGAGCGGTGTGTTGTCGTCGAGGACAGCCCGTTGGGGGTGCGGGCGGCGGTCGCGGCCGGGATGGACGTGTACGGGTTCACCGCCATGACTCCGGCGGAGAAGCTCGCCGACGCCACCCGGCTCTTCTCAGACATGGGGGAACTGGCCGATCTGCTGGTGTGAGCCCGTGGAAGATGAGGCAAATTCATCTTTGGCTGGATCTACCCACGGGTAAGCCGGGGCCCTACGCTCGCCGCCATGACTGATGTGCTGCGGCGCGGCAGAGGTTCGTTGGCGTTCAGCTTCTTGGTGCAGGGGGTCGCCTTCGCTCTGCTCGTGACGCGGATCCCGGCCATCCAGGACCGGTACGGGGTTTCTGACGCGCTGCTGCCCGCCTTCCTGGCTGCCGTGCCGATCCTCGCCGGCGTCGGGAGCGTCAGCACCGAGCGGCTGGTGAAGCGGGTGCCGCCGAGCCGGCTGCTGCGGTGGTCCCAGCCCGTGGTGCTGCTGGCGCTGCTCGGGGTCGGGGCCGGGGAGCGGATGGTGGAGCTGGGGGTCGCGCTCGCCGCGTTCGGGCTCGCCGTCGGGATGCTGGACGCATCGATGAACATGCTCGGGGTGAGTCTGCAGCGGTCGTACGGGCGCAGCATCATGCTCAGTTTTCACGCGGCCTACAGCCTGGGCGGGATCGTCGGGGCCTCCCTGGCATGGGTGGGGGCGCACTGGGATCTGGCGTTGTGGGTGTCATATCTGCCGGTCGTGGTGGTGCTGTTGCCGGCTGTGCTGGTGGGGAGCCGGTGGTATGTCGATGGCGGCGATGCGGGGCCGGCGGCGGAGTCCGGGGTGGGAGAGAAGGCGGAGGAGGGGCATGCCCTCGCCTTCAAGTTGCTGTTGCCGCTCTGTCTGGTGATGACCGTCGCGTACATCGGGGACTCGACGGTCTCCAACTGGAGTGCGAAGTATCTGCAGGACGTGCTCGGCAGCTCGGAGCAGATGGCGACGGTGCCGTACAACGTGTACATGGTCACCACGCTGGTGGGGCGGGCCCTGGGGGACTTCGGGGTGCGGCGGTTCGGGGCGGTCGCGGTCGTGCGGGCCGGGGCGCTGGTCGCGGCGGGTGGGTTCGCGGTGGTGGCGGGGGCGCCCGGGGCGTGGGTCGGGATGCTGGGGTTCACGCTGCTGGGGCTGGGGCTGTGTGTGCTGGTGCCGCAGACGTTCGCGGCGGCCGGCAGGTTGTTCCCCGGGGCTTCGGATGCTGCCGTCGCGCGGCTGAATGTCTTCAACTATGTGGGGTTCTTGATCGGTTCGCCGTTGGTGGGCGCGCTCGGGGATCTGTGGAGCTACCGCGGGGCCATGCTGGTGCCGATGGTGTTGGTGCTGGTGACGCTGGTGTACGCCCGGTCGTTCGCCGCTCAACCGGACCGATACGGTGGCGGTCATGAGCGGCCGCGCACAGCTGATGTGGGACGAGGCAGTAACGGGCTATGACTTCGGTCCCGGGCATCCGATGGACCCGGTCCGGCTCGCGCTGACCCGGAGACTGGTCGACGCCTTCGGGCTGGACCGTGAGGTTGAGGTGGTCGCCGCCAAGGCGGCCGGGGAGTCGACGCTGCGGCTCGTCCACCGGGAGGACTACATCGAGGCGGTGAAGGCCGCGTCGGCGGCGCCCGGGGCGGCGGACCAGTCGTACGGCCTTGGGACGATGGACGATCCGGCCTTCGCGGGGATGCACGAGGTGTCGTCGCTGATCGCCGGGCAGTCGGTGGGGGCGGCGGAGGCCGTGTGGCGCGGGGAGACGTCGCACGCGGTGAACTTCGCGGGCGGGCTGCATCACGCGATGCCGGGCGGTGCGTCCGGGTTCTGCATCTACAACGACGCGTCCCTGGCGATCGCCCGGCTGCTGGAGCTCGGGGCGGAGCGGGTCGCCTACATCGACGTCGACGTGCATCACGGCGACGGGGTCCAGGCGGCGTTCTGGGACGACCCGCGGGTGCTGACGATCTCGCTGCACGAGCATCCCCGGACGCTGTTCCCGCAGACCGGGTGGCCGGAGGAGACCGGGGCGGACTCCGCGGAGGGTTCGGCGGTGAACGTGGCGCTGCCGGCCGGGACCGGGGACGCCGGGTGGCTGCGGGCGTTCCATTCCGTGGTGCCGGAGCTGATCGCCGACTTCCGGCCGCAGGTGCTGGTGACACAGCACGGGGCCGACACGCACTTCGAGGATCCGCTCGCGCATCTGGCCGTGTCGCTGGACGCGCAGCGGGCCGTGCAGGTGACCTGTCACGACCTGGCGCACGAGTACGCCGACGGCCGGTGGGTGGCCCTGGGCGGGGGCGGCTACGCGGTGGTGGACGTCGTGCCGAGGTCGTGGACGCATCTGGTCGCAATCGCGGCGCACCGGGAGGTCGAGCCCGAGGCGATGATCCCCGAGGGGTGGCGTCAGGAAGTGTTCGCGCGGACACGGCAGTTGGCCCCGGCGCGGATGACGGACGGGCGCTGGCCCGTGGAGTGGACCGGCTGGGAGGCGGGGTACGACCCGGCGGACCGGCTGGACCAGGCCGTGCTGGCGGCCAGGCGGGCGGTGTTCCCGCTGCGGGGGCTGCTGCCGGGGTGAGGCGCCTTTCGTGGTGGGGGTAGGCCGACCGAGCGGTGTTCCGCGGTTCCCGGGACAGGTGAGGAGCTGGTCGCGGACGATCTTCTCGTGCTGACCCCCGAAGTCCTGCGTACGCACCTGGTGGGTGCACGCCTCGCCGGTACCGTGGCCACATCGCGTGAGGAGAGCCTGCGCAGCTACCGGCTCTTCGCCGCCCGGGACCCCCGGGTACTGCTCGGCATCGATCCCGAAGGGCCTTGGAAGCAGCGGGAATTGCTCGAGCTGATGGCGGACAGGTGCGGGGTTTCGGCCGATTCCAGGTGTACTTCCGGCCAGGACGTGATCGATCCGCTGCGGACCGTGGCGGCGCTGGACGCCTTCGCGGACCGTCTCGCCGATGCCGCCAGGCGGGGTGCTCCGGTGCTTCTCGGTACCGGGCACCCGCACCGGCTGCTCGGCTTCTACGCCGCTCTGGCAGACGCGCTGTCGGCGGCGGGGTGTGCGGTTCTCACCCCCGCGCAGGGTCGCTGTGTCGACATAACGACCCGGTTCGGCCTACGCACGTACAACCTCGACTACGTACGAGGAGTCGCGCTGGTGCGGGCGCCCGCGGCGGAACGCCCCGGTTGTGAGCCCGGCGCACATACCCACTCGCCGCTCCCGGTTCGTACCGCGCTGGCCGCGGCGGCGGAGGCCGGCGGGCCTCTGCCCGAGCTGGTGATCGGGGATCACGGGTGGGTCTGCGGGGCAGGTCAGCTGGGGTTCGAGGCGATCGGGCCGGCCGATACGGACGACCCCGCCCCGTTCGTCGGGCAGGCGGAGGGGCATGTGTCCGTCGTCGTTCCACTTGATGACGGCGTGCGATCTGATTACTACCTGCCGCTTACCCGCTACGTACTCAATCGGGCGTGTCTGTCACAGTAGGCCGTTGATGGGTGCACCTCTTCCCCACTCGCATCACTGGCACCTACATTGGGGAGTGAGCACGCAGCGACGAAGAGTCACCGGAAGGGGAAGCCGGTGGCCGTCGAGTGCGGAAGGTTCAGGTGTGTCATGGCTGCAGCTGGCGAGAGGCCTCTGAACGAGGTTCAGTTCCTTACCGTGGCGGAAGTCGCCTCGGTGATGCGAGTGTCGAAGATGACCGTGTACCGGCTGGTGCACAGCGGTCATCTGCCCGCGATCCGTGTGGGGCGGTCTTTCCGCGTCCCGGAGCAAGCGGTTCACGAGTACCTTCGCGAGAGCTACGTGGGGGTGGAAACCGCCTGACGGCTGGGGCGGGGCGATCCCTCTCAGGGCACTCGGGATCACCCTGGCCCCCTCGATTACGACCTCAGCGCTCGGGCGGGTAGGCTAGCCCCTCGTAGGTCGTATGGGCCCATGGCGCCCAGCACCGAGTGATGAGAAGTGAGCGAGGGTAGTCGTGGGCTCTGTTATCAAGAAGCGGCGCAAGCGGATGGCCAAGAAGAAGCACCGCAAGCTGCTCAAGCGCACGCGCGTTCAGCGTCGCAACAAGAAGTAAGTCTGCGACGCGGACGCCGCGAGAGCGTCGTTGTGGCCCCCCACTCAACGGTGGGGGGCCACACGTGTATCGCCAGGTACGTCCCCGCGTCCCGTCGGTGTTCCCGTCACATCGCGCATCGGGCGGTCATCACAGCGCAACACCGAACCGCTAGGTTGGCCCCACGGGGGAACGCGGCGGGGACAAGAGGCTGTGGAAGGAAGGCGCTGATCTTGGGCAAGGTCGTGCTCGTGACCGGAGTGGCCCGCCAGCTGGGGGGCCGGTTCGTGAGGCGGATCCAGCGTGACCCCGAGGTGGACCGGGTGATCGCCGTGGACGCGGTGCCGCCCGAGCACCATCTGGGCGGCGCGGACTTCGTCCAGGCCGACATCCGGCAGCCCACGATCGCGCGGGTGCTCGCCGAGACGGCCGCCGACACGATCGTCCACCTGGATGTGACGGGCACGCCGCTGGGCAGCGGCAACCGGGCCTCCCTGAAGGAGACCAACGTCATCGGCACCATGCAGCTGCTCGGTGCCTGCCAGAAGTCACCGGCCGTGCAGCGGCTGGTCGTGAAGTCCAGCACCAACGTCTACGGTTCCGCGCCCCGCGACCCGGCCGTCTTCACCGAGACGACCCCGCCCAAGTCCCTGCCCAGCGGCGGCTTCGCCAAGGACACGGTGGAGGTCGAGGGCTACGTGCGCGGCTTCGCGCGCCGGCGGCCCGATGTGGCGGTGTGCGTGCCGAGGTTCGCCAACATCCTGGGCCCGACCGCGGACACCCCGCTCGCCTCGTACTTCGCGCTGCCGGTCCTGCCGACCGTGTTCGGCTACGACCCCCGGCTGCAGTTCGTGCACGAGGACGATGTGATCGAGGTGCTGCGGATCGCGTCCCACGAGCCCCGGCGGGGCACGCTCAACAGCGGCACCTTCAACATCGCCGGCGACGGCGTGCTGCTGCTCTCCCAGTGCTCCCGGCGCCTCGGGCGCCCGACCATGCCCCTGCCGCTCCCGGCCGTCACCTGGGCGGGCTCGCTGGTGCGTACGCTGGGGATGTCGGACTTCTCGCCCGAGCAGATCCGGCTGCTCACCCACGGCCGGGTCGTCGCCACGGGCCAGATGCGCGAAACGCTGGGATTCCAGCCCAAATACACGACCGCGGAGACGTTCGCGGACTTCGCCCGCAGCCAGGGGCCCGGACTTCTTCCGCCGGAGGCCCTCGCGGGGGCCGTCGACCGGATCGCCGCACTGCCCCTCGCGGGCGACGGCCACCCCCCGACGCAGAGCGCCAACTGAGGAGCGCATCAACGATGGCGGATGCCAAGGTCATTCCGTTCGACGACGACCGGTCCCGCGGAAGCGCCGTGCAGCGCCCGCAGCGGCGCCGGAGCGCGGGCAACCGTCGCTCGGGCACGGAGTCGGCGCCGGTCGGTGAGGTGCAGCCCCTGCCCACCAGGGCTGTTCCGCAGGATGATGTTCCTGTGACTTCTGAGGAGCAGCCGCCGGAGCGGTCCCGGGACGGCGACGGCGGTCTGGAACGGCGGATCGCGGGCGGGCTCGCGTTCCTGCGCCGGCGCCTCACCGGGGACTACGAGGTCGACGACTTCGGCTACGACGAGGAACTCACCGACCAGGTCCTGATGTCCCTGCTGCGCCCGCTGTACGACACGTACTTCCGGGTCGAGGTGAAGGGCATCGAGAACATCCCGTCCGAGGGCGGGGCGTTGATCGTCGCGAACCATTCCGGGACGCTGCCGATGGACGGCCTGATGATGCAGGTCGCCGTGCACGACAACCATCCGGCGGGACGGCATCTGCGCCTGCTCGCCGCCGACCTGGTGTTCATGCTGCCGGTGGTCAACGAACTGGCCCGCAAGCTCGGCCACACGCTGGCCTGTGCCGAGGACGCGGCACGGCTGCTGGAGCAGGGCGAACTGGTCGGGGTGATGCCGGAGGGCTTCAAGGGCCTCGGCAAGCCCTTCGCGGACCGCTACAAGCTGCAGCGCTTCGGTCGCGGGGGGTTCGTCTCGACGGCCCTGCGTGCCGGGACGCCGATCGTGCCCTGCTCGATCGTCGGGGCCGAGGAGATCTACCCGATGATCGGCAACGCCAAGACCATCGCCCGCCTGCTGGGCTTTCCGTACTTCCCGGTCACGCCCACGTTCCCCTGGCTCGGGCCGCTCGGCGCGATTCCGCTGCCGACCAAGTGGACGATCCAGTTCGGCGAGCCGATCCCCACGGACGGCTATCCGCCGGAGGCGGCCGAGGACCCGATGCTGATGTTCAACCTGACCGACCAGGTCAGGGAGCAGATTCAGCACACGCTGTACAAGTTGCTGGTGCAGCGGCGGTCGGTGTTCTTCTGATGGTTCGGCTACGACGCTGGGCGCCCCGCACAGGGGCGCCCAGCGTCGTCTAGCGCGCGGCGTCCTCGCCGTCGATGCCCAGGCCGGGCAGCAGGCCGGGCAGGAGCGGTGGGAGCGTCACGTCCGGCTTGGGGACGGCCGGGCTGCCCTCGGCGGACGGGGAGGTGCTCGCCTCGCTGTCCTTGGGTGGGTCGAGCAGGCCGCCGGTGCTGCCGCCGAGCAGGCCGTCGCTGTCGCCGCCGGAGCCGGCCGAGCGGCTGGGGCTGCCGCTGCTTCCGCCGGTGCCGCCCTTGTCGGTGCGCCCGCCGCCGCTCTTGCCTGGCTGGGCGGACCGGTCGGTGGCGGAGGAGCCGGTGGAGGCCGACTCGGAGGCGCCCCGGTGCTTGCCTTCGCCGCCGTTCTTCGCCGGGGGCTCGGGGAGCAGGGAGCGCAGCGGGGCGACGTCCTCCTCTATGGCGTCGAACACCGACGACACCTGCTCACTGACGTCCCCGAGCTGGACGGGGAGCCTCTCGCGCAGTTCGCCCCAGGCCTCGCGGTGGGAGCGGGAGAACGCCGACAGGGCCTGGATGGGGCCCAGGGAGTCCGGGTCGTGTGCGTAGGCCTCGCTCAGCAGCCGATGGCCTTCCGACGCGTCGTGCCGCATGCCGGACAGGGCGCGGCGGATCTCGCCGAGGGCCTCGTGATCCAGGGGGCCGCTGCGGCCCCGCTCCATCAGGCGGCGGGCTTCGCCGAGCCGGGTGGAGGCCTGGTCGAGGTAGGCCCGGCCCCGTTCGTCGGAGCCGTCGGCGAGGCCGAGTTTCACGTCCTCGATGCCGCGCTTGAGGCCGTAGAGCGAATCGCCGGGCAGGGCGTCGGAGCTGGCGGCGGAGACCCCGCCGAAGGCGCTCGCGGCCACTCCGACGCTGAGCCCGCCCGCGGTGAGGCCCTTGGCGAGCCGGGAACGCGGCCGGAGCTTCTTCAGTGAGTCGGCGCGGTGGGCGCCTCGGGAGCGCTGTCCGGGGACCGCTCGGTCTGTCGCCTCGCCTCCCGCGGTGCCCTCCTGGAGCATGGCCTCGAAGGCGGCCACCAGCTGGGCCCGCTGGACGACCTTGACCTCAGGGTCGAGCTCCGGCTTCGGCAGCGCGTCCAGACCGGCGGCGATCGCCGTCAGGCGTACCGGTTCGGTCTGTTCCGCGGGTGCCGGGGCCGGTGCCGAACCTTCGGACTGCTCGGCCGCCGTGCCCTGCTCGGACTGCTCCTCCAGGGCTTGGGCGAAGGCGTTCGCCCGCCGGTGTGCCGATACGTTCGCGATCACAGGCGGCACCTCCTCTCGTCATGACGGTCGACTCCCCAGGGGGTCCTGAGGGTTGCACACCATGACCACAACCACACGATCGAGTGATCGGGGTCGGCCAGGGGGTGACCACAGGGAGCCTGCATCCCTCACAACGAGCAGTGCGGCACTTGGGTTACGGACGTCGGCCGATCGGATGCCGAAGCCAACGGACTGTCACGGAACGTGAGTTGGGAGTCGCCGAGAGTGCGGGTCCGGTCAGCGGGCGTCTTCCGGGAGGAGCCGGGCGAGGGTGCGGACGGCCCGGTACTGGAGGGTCTTGATGGCGCCCTCGTTCTTGCCCATCACGCGGGCGGTCTCGGCGACGGAGAGGCCCTGGAGGAAGCGGAGCGTCACGCACTCCTGCTGCTGGGGGTTGAGCCGCCGTACGGCGTCGAGCAGGGCGGCGTTGGAGAGGGACTCCAGGACGGAGTCCTCGGGGGAGCGCTCGACCTCGTTGGCGTCGAGCATCTCGCCGGTGGTGACCTCGAGGCGGAAGCGGCTGGACTTGAAGTGGTCCGCGACGAGGTTGCGGGCGATGGTGACCAGCCAGGCGCCGAAGTCGCGGCCCTGCCAGGTGAACGTGCCGATCCTTCTGAGCGCCCGCAGAAAGGTCTCGCTGGTGAGGTCCTCGGCGGTCGCCTTTCCTCCGACCCGGTAGTAGATGTACCGGTAGACGGTGTCGCTGTACTGGTCGTAGAGGCGGCCGAAGGCGTCGGCCTCGCCGGCCTGGGCGCGCTCCACGAGGTCCATCATGCGGGCGCTGTCGCTGTCCGCCGCGGGCCGTCGGGCGGTGGCCCCGCCGGACGGGCGCCCTCGTCTGCCGACCGCGGCGCTGCCGTCGGCCAGTGCGTAGCAAGGGCCTGCGGGTGCGGCGGTGGCGAATGCGGGGACGGTGTACGCGGTGGGGACGAGGCCACGCAGCAGGTCGAGGACCGTTGCGCGCAGCGTAGCCAGGCCCGAGGCGTCAACCCCGACGTGTGGGTACACGGGACTCCCAGAGGCAGAGCTTCCATCACGTGCAGTGCGGGACCTTTCACCCGTCGTAGCGACGGAGGGGTACCGGTTTGCGTCTGAGGAGAATAACGCTTCGTGCAGGCTCTGCTACACCGAGTTGCTCAAATCATCGATTACGTCGCTTCCGTAACCGATTGACGCCGGATCAAGTGCCGAATTGTGAACGGTTGTTGATCGGGAAGGTTCGGATTGCTGCTGAGTCCAGGGCGTGTTGTGGCCGTGTGCAGCCAAGAGGACTGGATACGGGGTTTTGGGGGTACGCCAGTTGGATTTACGGGGGTTGTCATCCCGTAGACGCCGGTGTCCCGGATTGATCGGGTCGTCAGCGGCGACGGCGGTGCAGGGCGATCGCGGCCGCGGTGCCGCCGGCCACGGCTCCCACGCCGGCCGCCGCGGGGATGCCGACCTTGGCCGCCTTGCGGCCCGTGCGGTAGTCGCGCAGGCGCCAGTCCAGCTCGCGGGCGTGCCTGCGCAGCTTGGAGTCCGGGTTGATGGCGTAGGGGTGGCCGACCAGGGACAGCATCGGGATGTCGTTGTGCGAGTCGCTGTAGGCGGCGCAGCGGGTCAGGTCCAGGCCCTCCGCCGCGGCCAGCGCGCGGACCGCCTCGGCCTTCGCGGGGCCGTGCAGCGGTTCGCCGACGAGCTTGCCCGTGTAGACGCCGTCGACGGACTCGGCGACCGTGCCCAGGGCGCCGGTCAGGCCCAGGCGGCGGGCGATGACCTGGGCGATCTCGACGGGGGCCGCCGTCACCAGCCAGACCTTCTGGCCCGCGTCCAGGTGGGCCTCGGCGAGGGCGCGGGTGCCGGGCCAGATGCGCTCGGCCATGTACTCGTCGTAGATCTCCTCGCCGATCGACTGGAGTTCGGCGACACGGTGGCCCTGGACGATCGACAGGGCGGAGTCGCGGGCCTCCTGCATGTGCTCGGGATCCTCGACGCCGGCCAGCCGGAACCACGCCTGCTGCCAGGCGAACCTCGCGAGGTCGCGGGTCTCGAAGAACTTCCGCTTGTACAGGCCCCGCCCGAAGTGGAAGAGCGCGGCGCCCTGCATGACGGTGTTGTCCAGGTCGAAGAAGGCGGCGGCCCGGTCGTCGCCGTGGACCGGGAACTGCGGTTCCTCGGTCGAGGCGGAAGCTTCCTGCGTGGATTTGCGGGCTGCCTCCGCCGAGGCCTCGCCTGCCAAAACGCTCCGCGCCGTGGCGGAGCGCCTACGGGGAGTGAGCCATCCGAGAGCGGCCATGGCGTGAGCATAGCCAGTTTGTTCGGGGGTTCCGGAGTCGAGAGGTTCGGAGCCTGTGAACTCTCGGCGAGCGTGTCGTTAAAGATGCTCCGGAGGAGTGGGGCGAGTGGGTCCCGGGCGCGCGAGAATGGCCGGCATGAGTCCCCTCTTTCGTCGTACGCCCCCTCGGGAGCGGCTCGTCACCCTGATCCGGAAGCCCGGGTGTCATCTGTGTGATGACGCACAGGTCGTTGTGGAGAAGGTGTGCGGTGATCTCGGGGTCCCCTGGGAGCAGAAGGACATCACCGAGGACCGGGAGCTGCACGACCGGTACTGGGAGCAGATCCCGGTTGTGCTGGTGGACGGCAGGCAGCACACGTTCTGGCGCGTGAACGAGGGCCGCCTGCGCAAGGCCCTGACCGGCTGAGGCCGGCCGTCGGGCGACTGACCGAGCAGTCCAAAGTGGCCGTAAGGGTCGCTTAGGATCGAGGGTGACTGGTCTCGGGGGCGGGATTCACAGAGGAGAGTGTGCGGTTTTGCCCCGAGAAGCGAAGGAACGGCGGTGCTTGTGCGCCGGTTCCCCGGGAGTGCGCCGGGGGCGCGTGAGCCCGGTCACGTTGGGCGGGCAAAACGGACACCATCTTTGTGCACGCGTTCACAAAGACATAGCCTGCTTTCGACGGGGCGGTCATGTAGGGACGTATGGCCGCCTACAGCCCCGCTCTACCCGCAGGAGCACCGTGGCAACTGGCCGAACTCACCGACCGGCGACCCGCAGCCGAGGGATTCCCGAGGCCACCGTCGCCCGGCTTCCGCTGTATCTCCGCGCTCTGACCGCGCTGTCGGAGCGCTCGGTACCCACGGTCTCCTCCGAGGAGCTCGCGGCCGCCGCGGGGGTCAACTCCGCGAAGCTGCGCAAGGACTTCTCCTACCTCGGCTCCTACGGGACCAGGGGTGTCGGCTACGACGTCGAGTATCTCGTCTACCAGATCTCCCGCGAGCTGGGCCTCACCCAGGACTGGCCGGTCGTGATCGTCGGTATCGGTAACCTCGGCGCCGCGCTCGCCAACTACGGCGGGTTCGCCTCCCGCGGTTTCCGGGTCGCCGCGCTGATCGACGCCGACCCGGCCATGGCCGGGAAGCCCGTCGCCGGGATCCCCGTGCAGCACTCCGACGACCTGGAGAAGATCATCCAGGACAACGGCGTGTCGATCGGTGTCATCGCCACCCCCGCCGGCGCCGCCCAGGCCGTCTGCGAGCGGCTCGTGGCCGCCGGTGTCACCTCCATCCTGAACTTCGCGCCGACCGTGCTGTCCGTCCCGGACGGGGTCGACGTGCGCAAGGTCGACCTCTCCATCGAGCTGCAGATCCTCGCCTTCCACGAGCAGCGCAAGGCCGGCGAGGGGGCCGCCGCCTCCGACGGTGGCGTCCCGGCCGCCGCCGCCCGCAACGAGTCCGCCGACCAGGGGCCTGACGGGGACATGCCCGCCGTGATGCCCGCATGAGCCTCCTCGTCGTCGGACTCAGCCACCGCAGCGCCCCGGTCAGCGTCCTGGAACGGGCCTCGCTGAACGCGGACGCGCAGGTCAAGCTGCTCCAGGACACGGTCGCCGCCGAACCGGCCGGCGAGGCCGCGCTGCTCGCCACCTGCAACCGCATCGAGCTCTACGCCGACGTGGACAAGTTCCACGCCGGTGTCGCCGAGCTGTCCACGCTGCTCGCCCAGCACAGCGGGGTCGGCCTCGAGGAGCTCACCCCCTACCTCTACGTGCACTACGAGGACCGGGCCGTCCACCACCTGTTCTCGGTGGCCTGCGGGCTGGACTCGATGGTCGTCGGCGAGGGACAGATCCTCGGCCAGATCAAGGACTCCCTGGCCCGGGCACAGGACCTGCACTCCGCGGGCCGGCTGCTGAACGACCTGTTCCAGCAGGCCCTCAGGGTCGGCAAGCGGGCCCACTCCGAGACCGGCATCGACCGCGCGGGCCAGTCCCTGGTCACCTTCGGCCTGGAGCAGCTCGCGCGGGGCGGTGACATACAGGAATGGGCCCGGGGTAAGACGGCCCTGGTCATCGGGGCCGGATCGATGTCCTCCCTGGCGGCGGCGACGCTCGCGCGTGCCGGTGTCTCCGAGGTCGTCGTCGCCAACCGGACCTTCGACCGGGCCGAGCGCCTCGCCCAGATCCTCATGGAGGGCGACGACACGGACGTGGCGGCCCGCGCGGTCCCGATGGAATCGGTGCCGGCCGAGCTGACACGTGCCGACGTCGCCGTCTCCTGCACCGGCGCGACCGGCCTGGTCCTGACCGCCGAGGCCGTCGCCGCCGCGGTGGAGGGACGCACCGGACAGCCCGCCGCCGAGATCGAGGACGACCGGCGCGCGGAGCCCCGGCAGGCCGAACCGCAGCCCGCGTCCGTCGGCAACGACGAGAACTGCCCCCTCGACCTGGCCGCCGTGCAGCCCGGCTTCTCCGTCATGGGGGAGGCCGCCGTGGCCGGTATGGACGCCGCCACGCTGGAGCAGCACGCCGCATGGGTCGCGGGCGGCACCGTCGACCGCCGGGAGGGCGCCCGCATCGGCCCCGAGGCCGACGCCGAGCTGATCGGCGCGCTCGCCGCGACCGCGGCCACCGTCGGGCGGATCCCCGAGCGGCGCAGGCCCGAGCCCGTCGAGGAGCCGCAGCGGCCGCAGCCCGTGCTCTTCCTGCTGGACCTGGCGATGCCGCGCGACATAGACGCGGCCGTGCACCGGCTCGCCGGGGTGCGGCTGGTGGACATCGAATCGCTGGCGGAAGCCTCCGCGGGCGCTCCGATGGCTGCCGATGTGGACCAGGTCCGGCGTATCGTCTCCGACGAGGTCGCGGCCTTCGGGGCGGCACTGCGGGCCGCGCACATCACGCCGACCGTGGTCGCCCTGCGCACCATGGCCGCCGATGTGGTGGCAGGCGAGATCGCCCGGCTGGACGGACGGCTGCCCGGCCTCGACGACAAGCACCGCGCGGAGATCACCCAGACCGTGCGGCGCGTGGTCGACAAACTGCTGCACGCGCCGACCGTACGGGTCAAGCAGCTCGCGGCCGAGCCCGGCGGCGCCGGGTACGCGGACGCGCTGCGGACCCTGTTCGACCTCGACCCCGAGACGGTGGCCGCCGTCTCCCGCGCCGAGGACAGCATCACCGAGAAGAACCGAGGGCCGGCATGAACGACAAGGCACTACGGCTCGGTACCCGCCGGAGCAGGCTCGCCATGGCCCAGTCCGGGCAGGTGGCCGAGGCCGTGACCCGGGTGACCGGGCGGCCCGTGGAGCTCGTCGAGATCACCACGTACGGCGACACCTCGCGCGAGCAGCTCGCCCAGATCGGCGGCACCGGCGTGTTCGTGACCGCCCTGCGCGACGCGCTGCTCAAGGGCGAGGTCGACTTCGCGGTGCACTCGCTGAAGGACCTGCCGACCGCGCAGCCCGACGACCTGGTCGTGGCGGCCGTACCCGTGCGGGAGGACCCGCGGGACGTGATCGTCGCCCGGGACGCGCTGAAGTTCACCGACCTGCCGAGCGGGGCCCGCATCGGTACGGGTTCGCCGCGCCGCATGGCCCAGCTCAACTCGTACGCGCGCGGCCACGGACTGGACATAGCGACGGTCCCGATCCGCGGCAACGTCGACACCCGGATCGGATACGTGCGGGGCGGTGAGCTCGACGCCGTCGTGCTGGCCGCCGCCGGACTGAACCGGATCGGCCGCGGTGACGAGGTGACCGACTTCCTGTCGGTCGACACGGTTTTGCCCGCCCCCGGCCAGGGGGCACTGGCGATCGAGTGCGCCGCAGGCAATGCGGACCTCGTCGCCGCGCTCGCCGAGCTCGACGACCCGTTCACACGGGTCGCCGTGACGGCCGAGCGGTCACTGCTCGCCGCCCTGGAGGCCGGCTGCAGCGCACCTGTGGGCGCGTTGGCCGACCTTCTGGCCGACGGGCAGACTGTCAAGGAAATGCGCCTGCGCGCCGTCGTCGGTACGACCGACGGCACGCGCATGGTGCAGCTGTCCACCACCGGTCCCGTGCCCGAGACGCACGACGGGGCAATGGCGCTCGGTCGCGAACTCGCGGCCGAGATGCTCGCCCAGGGCGCGGCCGGTCTGATGGGGGAGCGAGCACATTGAGCCCCACCACCCTTTCCGCCGGTCCTGAACACGGGCACGTCACCTTCCTGGGTGCCGGACCCGGAGATCCGGGACTGCTTACTCTGCGCGCCGTAGAGGCGCTGGCGAGCGCGGACGTCCTCGTCGCCGAGCACGAGGTGCTCGACGTCGTACGTCAGCACGCCAGGCAGGGCGTCTCCGAGGTGCACACGGATACGGATCCTTCCCAGGAGCCGGCTCCGGGCACAGGAACGCCCCAGCTGACGGTAGTTGACGGCACGTCAACCGCCGCCGCTGTCCCCGCGGTGCGGGATGCCGCACATCTTGTCATGGAGGCCGCACGGGGCGGCAGGCGGGTCGTGCGTGCGGTGTCCGGTGACCCGGGCCTCGACACGTACGCCGCCGAGGAGATGCTGGCGTGCGCCGCCGCCGGGGTGCCCTTCGAGGTCGTCCCCGGCATCGCGAGCGCCGTCGGTGTGCCCGCGTACGCCGGTGTGCCGCTGCGTGACGCGCAGGGCGCGGACGTGCGGTTCGTGGACGCGCGGACGGCGTCGGACCGGTGCTGGACGGAGGTCGGGGCGTCGGACGGCACGGTGGTCGTGTCCACCACGCTGGACTCCGTCGCCGCGGCGGCCGGCGAGCTGGTCTCCGCGGGCCGCAAGCCGGACACGCCGATGACGGTCACCGTCGCCGGTACGACCACCCGGCAGCGCACCTGGACCGCCACGCTCGGCACGATCGCGCAGACGCTGAAGCAGGCCAAGGTGCTGCCCTCGCCCGACGGCGGCCGGCCGGTGATAGCCGTGGTCGGTGATCGTTCCGCCGCCGCCCAGCGCGACCAACTCGCGTGGTTCGAGTCCAAGCCGATGTTCGGCTGGAAGGTGCTCGTGCCGCGCACCAAGGAGCAGGCGGCGTCGCTCTCCGACCAGTTGCGCTCGTACGGGGCCGTACCGCACGAGGTGCCGACCATCGCCGTGGAGCCGCCGCGCACGCCCCAGCAGATGGAGCGTGCGGTCAAGGGGCTCGTGACGGGCCGCTACGAGTGGATCGCCTTCACCTCGGTGAACGCGGTCAAGGCCGTGCGGGAGAAGTTCGAGGAGTACGGGCTCGACGCCCGGGCCTTCGCCGGGATCAAGGTCGCGGCGGTGGGCGAGCAGACGGCCAAGGCGCTGATCGCCTTCGGCGTGAAGCCGGACCTGGTGCCGAGCGGGGAGCAGAGCGCCGCCGGGCTGCTGGAGGACTGGCCGCCGTACGACCCGGTCTTCGACCCGATCGACCGGGTGTTCCTGCCGCGGGCCGACATCGCCACGGAGACGTTGGTCGCCGGGCTGATCGAGCTGGGCTGGGAGGTCGACGACGTCACGGCCTACCGGACCGTGCGGGCCTCGCCGCCGCCGGCGGAGACGCGCGAGGCGATCAAGGGCGGCGGGTTCGACGCCGTGCTGTTCACGTCGTCGTCGACCGTGCGGAACCTGGTCGGTATCGCCGGCAAGCCGCACAACGTGACCGTGATCGCGTGTATCGGCCCGGCCACGGCGAAGACCGCCGAGGAGCACGGGCTGCGGGTGGACGTGATGGCGCCCGAGCCGTCCGTGCACAAGCTGGCCGAGGCGCTGGCCGACTTCGGCGCGAAGCGCAGAGCTGCCGCTGTCGAGGCCGGGGACGCAGTCACCCGGCCGAGCGAGCGGCGGCCGGGGGCGCGGCGGCGGCGTTCGACGACGTGAACCTGGGCCGGTAGGGCGACGGCGGACCGAGGATGTGGGCTGCGGCTACGCGGGAGTCACCGCGTGGCCGTAGCGCAGCAGGTTGGCCGGGTCGTAGGTGGCCTTGTCGTGGCGCAAACGGTCGTAGACCTCCGGGGTCCAGGCGCGGGCGATGTCCTGTTCGTCGCCCGGGGTGCCGTGGATGTTGACCATGGTGTGGCCCGTGCCGTAGGGGGCCATCGCGGTGTAGAGCCGGGCCGTCGCCTGTTCGATGGCCTCGGCGGCGGGTGGGGCGGCCAGGATGCCGACCGAGTCGACGAAGTACCGGGCGTCGCGGGAGCAGACCGCGTCTTCGACGGCCGACGGGCGGGACATCGCGCCGCCCATGTGGCGCACCTCGACCATCAGCAGGGGGTAGTCGGCACCGGCCGTGGGGCCGGCCTGGTCCAGGAACGTGCGGATGGCGTCGGGGGACAGGTCGCGCAGCAGCAGGCAGGACTCCCTCGCGGGGAGCGGGTCCTGCGGTTCCATGTGGATACGGTCCAGGGCCGCGTGGTCCATGACCTCGACCGTGTCGACGGCCACGGGGACGGCTTCGCGGAGCGGTGCGATCAGGGCCTCGCCCTCGGCCGGGAGGCCGGGCCAGGCGAGCGCCACGCGGGCCCAGAAGCCGCCGCGCAGGGGCTCCGGGATCTGCGGGATGGGCGGCAGTCGCAGGATCGTGAACGCGCTGCACATCTCGTCCGGGACGGTGCGGGTCCAGTCGGCCCATGTCCGCAGCAGGGTCTCGGTGTGTTCGCCCGGGGTGTAGATGCCGCCGCCGTAGAGGCGCGGGAGGGGGAGCAGGTCCGTCATGAGTGAGGTGACGACGCCTACGTTGCCCTTGCCTCCGCGCAGGGCCCAGAACAGTTCCGGTTCGTGCCGGGGGTCCGTCTCGCGCAGGTGTCCGTCCGGGGTGACGACCTGGAAGGAGCGGACCAGGTCGGCGGCGTAGCCGTAGGCGCGGCCGAGGACCGGGAGCCCGCCGCCGAGGGTGTAGCCGATGACGCCCGCGTCCGTGGAGGTGCCGCTGAGGCCGGCCAGGCCGTGCGGGGCGGCGGCGGCCATGACGTGGCTCCACTTCGCGCCCGCGGCGACGGTGGCCGTGCGGGTGGTGGGGTCGACCTGCACGTCGGTCATACGGGCGGTGTTGATCAACAGGCCCTGGTCGATGGGGAAGTTGGCGCCGTGGCCGGTGGCCTGGACTGCTACGGGGGTGCCGGTGGCCTTCGCCCAGCGCATGGCGGTGACGATGTCGTCGGGGCCGGTGGCTCCTATGACGATGTCGGGGGTGTGGAGGGCGGCCAGGTTGAAGCCGGTGACCTCGTCGGCGTAGGCGGGGTCGCCGGGGCGTAGGACCGGGCCGTGGATTTCTGACAGGGCGAAGAGGTCGGGGGTGTGGTGAGGGGCGGTCATCGCGTCCTCCGTGGATGGGCGTACGGAGGGACGGCGGCGGCGGGGTCGTAGGCCTGGGCCTGGGCCGTCGGGGTCCTGTCCTTTGGTTTCAGGATGGACCTGGGTGGGTGGGGGCGCATTGTGGGGCTGTGGGCTTCGGAGGTGCTCGGCGTGGGTGGCTGGGTGCGGGGGGTTTCGCAGCCCGGCGGAGCGGGGTGCCTGAGCAGCTTCGCTCCGACATCGCGTCGGCATCGGGAGGTTTCGGGCGGGCGTAGCGTTGGGGTATGACGACGTACGGATCTTTTCCCGGTACTCGGCCGCGGCGTTTGCGGAGTAGCCCCGTCATGCGTCGGATGGTGGCCGAGACCAGGCTGCACCCCGCCGATTTCATTCTTCCGGCCTTCGTGCGCGAGGGCGTCAGTGAGCCGGTGCCGATCGGGGCCATGCCCGGGGTCGTGCAGCACACGCGGGACAGTCTGAAGAAGGCCGCCGCCGAGGCGGTCGCGGCGGGGGTCTCCGGGATCATGCTGTTCGGCGTGCCGGAGGAGTCGAAGAAGGACGCCCTCGGGACGCCGGGGACCGACCCGGACGGGATTCTGCAGGTCGCCCTCCGGGACGTGCGGGCCGAGGTCGGGGACGACCTGCTGGTCATGTCCGATCTGTGCCTCGACGAGACCACCGACCACGGGCACTGCGGGGTGCTGGACTCCGAGGGGCGGGTCGACAACGACGCGACCCTGGAGCGGTACGCCGAGATGGCCCAGGTACAGGCCGATGCCGGGGCCCATGTGGTCGGGCCCAGCGGGATGATGGACGGGCAGGTCGGAGTCATCCGTGACGCCCTCGACCAGATCGGGCGGGAGGATGTCGCGATCCTCGCCTACACCGTGAAGTACGCCTCCGCGTTCTACGGGCCGTTCCGGGAGGCTGTCGGCTCGTCCCTGCGGGGGGACCGGAAGACGTACCAGCAGGATCCCGCGAATGTGGGTGACGCGCTGCGGGAGCTCGCCCTCGATCTCGAGGAAGGCGCCGACATGGTGATGGTCAAGCCCGCCGGGCCCTACCTGGACATCATCGCCCGGGTCGCGGACGCCGTGGACGTGCCCGTCGCCGCGTATCAGATCTCCGGCGAGTACTCGATGATCGAGGCTGCCGCCGAGCGGGGCTGGATCGACCGGGACCGGGCGATCATGGAGTCCCTGACCGGCATCCGGCGGGCCGGTGCGCGGAACATCCTCACCTACTGGGCCACGGAGGCGGCCCAGAAGCTGAACCGTCAGTAGGACTCAGTAGGGATCAGTAGGACAGCGCGTCGTCCATGTCCCGCAGCCAGTACGTGGCCGCCAGCGAGCTGTCGTAGTACACGCCCTCGGCCGGGAGGGACGGGAGCGCCGAGGGGCCGCCGCTGCTGTTGGGCGTGCGGCCCTGGAAGCCGACCGTGAGCTTGCGGGCGGTGGTGCCGCCGTCGCCGCTTCCGTCGGCCGCCGACAGCGTCACGCCCGCGTAGCCGGACTCGCCGGGGGCCAGGGTCGTCACCGCCTGCGGCTTCGAGTCCTCGACCGGCCGAGGGGCCCACTGCATCTCGTCGAAGCGCAGCACCGGGTAGTAGGTGAGGTCGCACATCTTCGAGCCGGTGTTCTTGACCGTGATCAGCATGTGGTTGAGCGGGCGGCGGACCGGCTGGGCGGTGACGGTGGTGTTGGTGCCGTTGCAGGAGACACCGGCGGCGGGGGCCGCTTCGGACTTCGTGCCCTCCTTCCTGCCCTCAGTCGTGCCCCTCGCGTCGGCGGCCGTCTGTTCGGGGGCGGTCGTCGCCGTAGACGATGACGTCACCTGGGGCTTGGCAGCGCCCTCGTCCTGTGTGCCCGTGCCGTCCTCGCACGCCGTGAGGGCGAGGACGGCCAGGAGGGCTGCGGGGAGGGCGTGGTGCTTGCGCATGGGTGGGTTCCCTTTCGGACAAAGGCGGTTGGCGAGAAGGCCCGAGCGAGCCGCCGGCCGTCCGGCCGGGAGCGGCGTGCTTGGATGACCAGAGCTTGTGCGGTGAGCCGTCCCGGCCGCCGCACCCGGCGGACCATCCGGGACGCTGGAACGCCCGTACACGCTGTGAACTGGGGAAACGTCCCTGCTCTGGAACGGGTGAACGGGACATGGGGGATGGAGGAAGGGTGTCGGAAGGCACGGCCGCGGCGGAGTTCGCCGCGCTGCTGGGGGAGTTGAAGGAGCGTTCCGGGCTGAGCTACGGGGTGCTCGCCAAGCGGCTCCACATGAGTACGTCGACGCTGCACCGGTACTGCAACGGAGATGCCGTGCCCGCCGACTACGCGCCGGTGGAGAGGCTTGCCCGGCTGTGCAAGGCGTCGCCCGGGGAACTCGTCGAGCTGCATCGGCGGTGGGTGCTGGCGGATGCCGGGCGGGGGCGCAAGGGGGGCGGGGGGCCGGCCGAGCCCGTGGGGCCGGCCGAGCCCGTGGCGGCAGCCGAGCCAGTGGTGGTGGCCGAGCCCGCAGGGGCAGCGCCTCCGGTTGCCGACCACCCGGCCCCGGTTGTCGACACCTCGCCTTCGGAGGCGGTGTCCGCGCGGGAGTCCCGGTCACGACGTCCTCGGCCCGCCCTCCTCGCCGGTATCGCCGCGGCCGTCGTCCTCGGTGGGGTCGGACTCGCCGTGGCCGTTCCCTCCGGTGGGGCGGATGACGACGGGCGTCGCGGTGCGGCCGCGGTGTCCGAGAGTGGCCGGACGCCGGACGGTGGAACGGCCGCCTCGGCGTCGCCCTCGGGCAGTTCCTCCGCCGACAGCCGCAAGGAGAAGGGCAAGAGCGGGGGCAAGGGCAGGGAGGAGGATGCCGCCTCGGCGACTCCCGGCTCACGTGCCCCCGCCACCGGCTCCGACGGCGGCCGGCCCCGTCGTACCACCGACCCTGCCGCCGGCCCGACCCCCCTCACCGTGAACACCACCCCGCACGCCTGGGAAGACCCTTGTTCCCAGCGCTACTTGGTGAACCGTCCGCCGGGGCAGGTCGGGCCGCCGCCGCTGGAGCAGGACGCGCCCGCCTGGGTGGCGGCGAACGGGGCCGTTCCGTCGGGACAGCAGTTCCTGAAGCTCACCGTGCAGGGCACCGGCAAGGAGACGGTGGTCGTCGACGGGCTGACGGTCCGTATGGCGGGCAAGCGGACGCCGCTCGCCTGGAACGACTACGCCATGGGCTATCCGGGCGTCGGCTGCGGCGGTGGCGTCCCGACACGCTTCTTCACGGTCGCCCTCGACGCCGCGCGTCCCTCCGTCGTCCCCGAGGCGGGCCATGACGACTTCCCGTTCTCGGTGAGCCAGTCCGACCCGGAGGTCTACTACATCCGGGCCGACGCCTCCGCCTACGACGTCAGCTGGTACCTGGAGCTGCGCTGGTCCAGCGGCAGCCGCAGCGGCACGCTGACGGTGGACGACAAGGGGCGGCCCTTCCGCACGAGCGGGAACAACGGGCGTCCGGCGTACGAGTTCCCGCTGGGCGGTGACAAGTGGGTCGAGGAGGGGACCACGCGGTGACCGGCTGACTGGCTGCCTGACGGGATCTCAGTGGAACTCGTGGACCAGCTCGATCTGCCCGACGATGTGGGCGTTGAACTCGTCGAGTTCCTCGGCCGGGACCCACAGTTCGAGGATCGTCCGCCCGCCGGCCCGCTGGACCGGGTACCGACTCAGGAACTCGGAGTCGACCTCGAACCGGGTGACGAAGCCTGCGCCGTCGTGCTTGACGTTCCAGTCGCGCGCGATCTTGACGGCGTAGTCCTCGTCGAGGACCGGGTAGAAGATCGGCTGCTCGGGGAGCCGGGGTGGCCAGGCGCGCCAGTCGAGCTCCCGCAGCAGGTCCAGTTCCCTGGGACCGGTAGGGCGCCACAGGGTTGTCGTCGCTCGCTCGCCGGTCTCCACGGGCACCATCAGGACCTAGCCAGGGGACGTCCCGCTTTAGCGGGGTGGGGAATGGCTTCTGAGCCCTGCTCTGACCTCAACTGGGTGCACGGATCCGCACTGTTCACCTGAGCCGACCTCTCTGCCGCACTAGACCTGTGGCGCATGTATAGTGATCGCGTGGTCGTGACCAGGAAAGTTCGCCAATTCTCCGGCGGCGTGTACGACCTCGGGCTCCACGTGGTGTGGTGCCCGAAGTACCGCCGTCCGGTCCTCGGCGGCCGGGTCGCGGAACGGCTGGACGAACTGATCCGGCAGAAGGCAGACGAACGCGGGTGGGAGATCATCGTCCTTGAGGTGATGCCCGACCACGTGCACCTGTTCGTCAAGCACGACCCGAAATCGTCGGCCTCGTACGTGGCGAACCAGTTCAAGGGCTTCACGTCCCGCGTGCTGCGCGAGGAGTTCCCGCACCTGAAGTCGCGGATGCCTACGCTGTGGTCGTCGTCGTACTTCGCGGCCTCGGTCGGCGCCGTGTCGGCGGCGACGGTCGAGAAGTACATCAACACCCAGTGGGAACGCCCCGGGAAGAAGGGGGACGGCTCGTGATCCGCGCGTACAAGTTCCTCCTGCGCCCCACGGCCCGTCAGAGGGCCGCGCTCGGCGAGATGCTGCGGGATCACTGCTCCCTCTACAACGGCGCGTTGCAGGAACGCCGGGACGCCTACCGGCACACCTCGAAGACCACTGTCCGCTATGGCGACCAGTCCGCCCAGCTCAAAGACATCCGCGCGTTCGATCCCGAGCGGCAGGGCCGCTGGTCGTTCTCCTCCCAGCAGGCCACCCTGCGCCGCCTGGACAAGGCGTTCTCCGCGTTCTTCCGCCGCGTCAAGGCCGGACAGACACCTGGCTACCCCCGGTTCAAGGGCGCCGGCCACTTCGACACCGTGACCTTCCCCAAGGACGGCGACGGCTGCCGCTGGGACTCCACTGCCCACGACGCGCAGACCCGCGTCCGCCTCCAAGGTGTCGGACACGTCCGCGTGCACCAGCACCGGCCCGTACAGGGCCGCGTCAAGACGATCTCGGTGAAGCGTGAGGGGAACCGCTGGTACGTCGTCCTCTCCTGCGACAACGTGCCCGCCGAGGAACTGCCGCCCACCAAGGCGATCGTCGGTATCGACATGGGCGTCACGCACTTCCTGACCACCTCGGACGGCGAACACGTCGCTAACCCGCGCTTCCTCCAGGCGATGGCCGACGAACTGGCCGAAGCCCAGCGGCACCTCGCGACGTTCCCCAAGCGGACCCGGCAGCGCACCAAGGCACACCGGGCCGCCGCCCGGAAGGTCGCCAAGCTGCACGCCAGGATCCGCCGTCAGCGCGCCGACTTCCACCACAAGACCGCCCGTACGCTGATCGCCGGCCACGACGTGATTGCGCACGAGCGGCTCAACACGGCGGGCATGACCAAAGCCCCCGCACCCAAGGCCGACCCCGAGCAGCCCGGCAGCTTCCTGCCGAACGGTGCTGCCGCGAAAGCCGGACTCAACCGCAGCATCCTCGACGCGGGTTGGGCGCAGTTCCTCGCAATCCTGGCGAACAAGGCTGAGAGTGCCGGTCGCCTGGTGGTTCCGGTGGACGCGCGCAACACCTCCCGCACGTGCCCCGAGTGCGGGCACGTCGCGAAGGAGAACCGCGCCACCCAAGCGAAGTTCCAGTGCACGGCGTGCGGGTTCGCGGCGAACGCGGACCACGTCGGCGCGACGAACGTCCTCAGCAGGGCCGGGCTGGTCCTCTGCGTGGCGGCTTAGCCACCGACGCAGGAAGCCCGCGCGTATACGCGTGGGTGGAGTCACCAAATCACTTGAGGCGTTGAGTTGTTGACCGTCGAAGTGGTTGCTGATTGAACCACCTACTCTTCAGGGAGACGTCCATGTCCGGTGACGCGCTCAGCCAGGATCCCGCCGAGCTGCGGAGGAGGATCGACAGCGGCAAGGCGCACCCGGCGCGGGTCTACGACGTCTTCCTCGGGGGCAAGGACCATTACCCGGCCGACCGGGAAGCGGCCGCCGCCGGGCTCGCCGCCAACCCGCGCGGGTACCTCGACGTCCGGCACAACCGTGACTTCCTGCGCCGCGCGGTGACCACGCTGGTGGAGCAGGACGGCATCCGGCAGTTCCTGGACATCGGCACGGGGCTGCCGACCGCCGAGAACGTGCATCAGATCGCGCAGCGCGCCGCCCCCGAGTCGCGGGTCGTGTACGTCGACAACGACCCGGTCGTGCTCGCGCATGCGCGGGCCCTGCTGACCAGCGGCCCCGAGGGGCGTACGGACTACATCGACGCCGATCTGCGGGACCCGGCCCGCATCCTCGAACAGGCCGCCAAGACCCTGGACTTCGACCAGCCGGTCGCGCTGTGCCTGGTCGCGATCCTGCACTTCGTCGAGGACGGGGAGGCGTATCCGCTGGTGCGGGAGCTGCTCGACGCGCTGCCCGTCGGCAGCCGGCTGGTGCTCAGCCATCTCACCGAGGACCTCAACCCCGAGAAGATCCGCGCGGTCCAGCGGACGTACACCGAGCGGGGGTTCACCTTCGTGCTGCGGTCCCGGGCGGAGGTCGAGCGGTTCTTCACCGGCAACTTCCTGGAGATCGCCGAGCCGGGCGTCGTCCCGGCGCACCGCTGGCGGCCCGACCACGCGGCCCCCGTCCCCGAGCAGCCGGAGGAGTCCTTCCTCGACGGCCTCGACGACATCGAGAAGGTCCGCTACCGCGACATCAACGACGTCACGGACGCGGACATCAACGTGTACGCGGGGATCGGGGCCAAGGGCTGAGCCGGTACGGCCGAGGGGCGGGGCTCAGTCCCACCAGAAGTGCCAGGTCGGCTGATCCTTGACCTGGCGCTCGGCGTAGGCCCGAAGGGTGGAGTCGGTGCTCTGCCAGATGTTGTCCGGGCAGAACGCGAAGTGCTCGGCGGCGACGGCCTCGGCCTCCGCGAGGGTGGCGGGCGGGGCGGCGACCGACACCAGCAGATGGTCGAAGCCGAGGGCCACGACCCGTATGCCGAAGCGGTCCTCCCAGGAGCGCAGCACCGCGCTGACGCGGGCCGTGTCGCCCTCGTGGTTCGCCGGGCCCGTCCAGCCGATCGCCGTCGGGATGTCGGCGCTGCGGCGGGCCGGGACCAGGGCGAGGCGGGGGTCCTTGAGCGGACCGCCGGCTTCGAGCAGCGAGTCCGCGACGGCCGTGGCGACCGTGTCGGGGTCCTGGTCCCGGACGGTCGGGGCGGCCGGCCCGGGCCATGCGTCGCCCTCCGCCGCGTACTCCTCCCAGTACTCCGCCAGCACCTCCTCGGCGTCGTGGTCCCCGGGATACGACACCTCGCCGGGCGTCAACTCCCAGCTGTCCGGCCCGCCGTGCCCGTCCGCCACATCGAGCACGACCGGCAGCAGCCCGACCCGTCGCGTCGGCTCCAGCGCCGTCCAGCCGCCCGGCACGGCCCGGTCCTGCGCGCACCACAGCAACGGCTCGTGCCAGGGGCCCTCGTCGGTGGTGTCGATCAAGATCCCGGCGGGGAGTTCAAGCCCCAGCGCACGGCCGCTCGGGTCGGCCGCCAAGGTCGGGAGCGGGTTCGGAAGTGTCGCCATGGTGCGACTGTAGATCCGACCACTGACAAGGAGACATCAGCGGACACCTGCTGACCTGTTCGCTCCGTACGGTCCTCGCATGAACGGTTCCTCGGAGAAGACCGACCTGGCGTACGCGCTCGCCGAGCAGCGGGAGTTGCTGCTGATCACCGTGCGCGGACTCGACGACGCGCGGGCCGCCCGGCGTACGACCGTGAGTGAGCTGACCCTGGGCGGGATCGTGAAGCATCTCGCCCAGGGGGAGGCGGCATGGACGCGGATCATGGTCGAGGGCGACGGCGAACTGCCGGACGGCATGCTCGGCATGGGCCAGTACCGCATGGCCCCGGACGACACGCTCGACGGGCTGCTGGCGGCGTACACCGCGGCCGCCCGGGCGACCGACGAGGCCCTGGCCGGGCTGCCGGACCTGGACCGCGGCGTGCCCCTGCCGATGACGCCCTGGTCGCCGCCGGAGCGCGAGTACTGGTCGGCGCGCCGGATCCTGCTGCATCTGATCCGGGAGACGGCCCAGCACGCCGGGCACGCGGACGTGATCCGGGAGGCACTGGACGGCGCGAACAGTACGGCTCAGCGCTGAGACGGAAGCGGGTCGGGCGTGGGCGGGCGAGGGGGCGGTGATGGTCAGCCTGCGACCGTCAGACGCGGGCATCGAAGCACTCGCGGCTGCCTCCCGTCACCGGGCGGAAGCAGGCCCGCACGGTCGCGCCGGGGGTCGCCTCGGTCATGGGGGTGTAGACGTAGGACTGCGCGGCGACACCGTCCGTGATCCGGACGGTGTGCGGGCGGTCCGTGCCTTCGCCGGCCGGGTCCATCTCCAGGCGGTCGCCGATGCGGGTGCTCCACATCCTCGCCCAACTCGCCCCGCACTCCCTGCTGTAGCGCAGTTCGAGGTGGGCTCCGGTGGCGGTGCGGTGCGCGGCGAGGGTGAGCGGGTGCGTGCCGCACTTCATCGGCATCGGGTCCCGGCCCTCGCAGGTGGCCCCCAGACAGCGGGGCGCCGGAGCGGAGGAAGGCGGTGCGGAGGGGCGGCTGTCGCCGGTGTGGCCCGCGACGAGGACCAGGGCGACCGAGAGGCCGCCGGCCGCCAGCGCGCAGACCGAGGCGAGGATCGCCATGACCGTGCCCCTGCCGCCCGCGGGATGCCCGGCGTCCGTGTCCGGGGAGCCCGCGGGCCCTGGCGTGTCCGTGGGCCGCGCCGCCGCCCGGCCGCTCCATGCCGACTCCGCCAGCTCCCACAGCGCCAGGCAGCGGCCGTCCGGTTCACCGGCCAGACGGCACAGCTCCCGTACCGCCTGGCGGGGCGGAAGCGTCTTGCCGTTGAGGTAGCGCTCCCAGGACGACTTGCTGGAGGTGGTCTTCGCCGCGAGGGCCGCCAGGCTCAGGCCTGTGCCGGTCCTCAACTCCCGCAGCGCGGCGGCCAGTCGGGCGCGTTCCGGCGGCGGTGCGTGCCGCGGGGCCCGCGTCATCGCCGTAGCGCCTTCCAGGTGTGCGGGCCGATGATGCCGTCCACGACCAGGCCGGAACGCTTCTGCAGGTCCTTGACCGCGCGTTGGGTGTGCGGGCCGAAGATGCCGTCCACGGCTCCCGGCGAGAGGCCCGCCTCGCGCAGCAGGCACTGCGCCTCGGCGACCTCCGGCCCGGCGTGGCCCTTCGCCAGGATGGCCTTCCGGGTGCGGCTGTTGCCCGCGTACCAGCGGCCGTCGAGCCGCTCCGCCCGGCAGGTGTAGGTGGGACGTTCGCGCTCCGACTGCTGCGGCGACCCCGGTGGTCGGGTCGCCGCGGACGGGGTGAGGGGCGTCGCGGCAGCCCTGCCCTCGCCGTCCGTGAGCCGTACGGCCAGCAGGACCGCGGCGGCGACGGCCAGCACCAGGGCCACCGACCCGGCGACGAGGGTGACGCGCAGCGCCCGGCCGTGCGGGCGGGGTGTGCCGGTGCCGGGCCCGGCAGGTCGTCCGCGGTGCTCGGCGACCGTGCCCCAAGCCTCGGCGGCGACCTCGTGCAGCGCGAGCAGCCGGGTCGGATCGTCACCGCCCAGCCGGGCCATCGCCTCGACGGCCTCCCTCGGCGGGAGTGACCGGCCGGAAAGGTAGCGCTCCCACGACGACGCGCTGTAGCCCGTCCTCGCCGCGAGCCCGCGCAGACTCAGTCCGCTGTGGTCCTTGACCCGGCGTAATCGCACCACCAACTGCCGCACACGCGGGTCGAGTTCTTCGGGCAGCCCTTTCCAACGCGACATGTTCCCCCCACTCGCGTTCGCGGACCGTGGTCAGCGGTCCCGTTACCGCCGCATTCTGCATCAGCATCCACGCGGTGCCCCCTACATCGGTTCCGATCCCTTTGCCGCCCCCTACCGATTCGGCCACCGCCCGCCGCGAGCGTCCCGCCGCACCGTCCCGGCGGCTGGTGTCCGGGCAGGTCAGGGGGTGGGACGTCCCGTGCGGGCGTCACTTCCGGGGCGGGTGTGGTGGAGCGGGGCTCACGGCCCGCAGTCTCGTCGTGGAGCCGGCCGGTGCGGTCGGCCCGCCCACGAAGGGGGAACAGCACATGCGTATGACCAGGAAGCTCGCCGTCATGGCCGGGGGGATCGCGCTGACCGGTGGTCTGCTGGCCGGCAACGCGGGTACGGCCGGTGCGGCGGAGGCCTCGCCGCAGGCGGCCTCGGACTGTCCGTCGGGCTGGTTCTGCGTCTGGGCCGGCAAGAACTACACCGGCCGCATGCAGAAGGTCGAGGGGAAGAACGCGGACCTCACCCCGTTCGTGGTCTTCCAGGGCTTCAAGTCCTGGTACAACCACGGCCGGTCCTGTGACTACAAGTGGTACACGGAGAAGAACCACCGCGGCGACAGCGGAGTTCTCGCACGGGGTGTCAAGGGGACCGGCGACGCCGTCTGGTTCCAGAAGTCCAACGAGTGGGTCAACTGCCGCTGACCGGCGGCTCTCCACAACGCCCGAGGGCGGCACTCCACGGGGGAGTGCCGCCCTCGGCCTGTCGTCAGGGTCCGGTTCCGGCCCGGCTCAGAGCCGCTCGGGCGTCCGGATGCCCAGCAGGCCCATGCCCTGGTGCAGCGTCCGGGCCGTCACGTCGCACAGGAGCAGGCGGTTCTCCACCTGCTCGGGCGTCTCGGCCTTCAGCACCGGGCACTTGTCGTAGAACGTCGTGTACAGGGACGCCAGCTGGTACAGGTACGCGGCCAGCTTGTGCGGGGCGTACTCCGCGGCGGCTTCGAAGACCGTGTCGCCGAACGCGTCCAGGTGCAGACCGAGAGCCCGCTCCGCCGGGGCGAGCCCGAGCTCCGGGTGCGCGACCGGCTTCGTCTCGCCCGCCTTGCGCAGGATCGACTGGATCCGGGCGTACGCGTACTGGAGGTAGACGGACGTGTCGCCGTTCAGCGACACCATCTGGTCCAGGTCGAACTTGTAGTCCCGGTTCGGCGACGTCGACAGGTCGGCGTACTTCACCGCACCGATGCCGACCTGCGCGGCCCGCTCCTGGATCTCGTCCTCGGTGAGGTCCCGTGCCTTCTCCCGCACGACCTCGGCGGCCCGCTGCACCGCCTCGTCCAGCAGGTCCTCCAGCCGTACGGTCTCGCCCTCACGCGTCTTGAACGGCTTGCCGTCCGCGCCCAGCACCGTGCCGTAGCCCATGTTGTGCGCGGTGACGCCGTCGCTCAGCCAGCCGGCCCGGCGAGCCGTCTCGAAGACCATCCTGAAGTGCAGCGACTGACGGACGTCCACGACGTAGAGCAGGGACGTGGCGCCCAGGTCCTGGACCCGGTTGCGGATCGCCGTCAGGTCGGAGGCCGCGTAGCCGAAGCCGCCGTCGGCCTTCTGCACGATCAGCGGGACCGGCTGGTCGTCCTTGCCGCGGATCTCGTCGAAGAAGACGACCAGCGCGCCCTCGGAGCGCACCGCGACACCCTGCTCCTCCAGGAGGCGGGCGGTCTCGGGCATGCCCTCGTTGTAGGCGGACTCGCCGACGATCTCCTCGTCGCGGATCTCCATGTCGAGCTTCTCGAAGACGGAGTAGAAGTAGACCTTCGACTCGTCCACGAACTGCTGCCACAGCTCGAGCGTCTCCTTGTCGCCGGACTGCAGGGCGACGACCCGCTTACGGGCCCGCTCCTTGAACTCCTCGTCCGCGTCGAAGAGTGCGCGCGACGCCTTGTAGACCCGGTTCAGGTTGCTCATCGCCTGCTCGCCGTCGACGTCGGCCGCGGGGGCCAGCTCGCCGGGGTGCTCGAACAGGTACTGGATGAGCATGCCGAACTGGGTGCCCCAGTCGCCGATGTGGTGCCGGCCGATCGTCTTCTCGCCGGTGAAGTCGAGCATGCCGCGCAGGGCGTCGCCGATGACCGCCGACCGCAGGTGACCGACGTGCATCTCCTTCGCCACGTTCGGCTGGGCGTAGTCGACGACCGTGATGCCCGCGTTCTCCTTCAGCGGCACGCCGAGACGCTCGCCGTCCGCCTGCCGCGCGGCGAGGTTCTCGGTGATCGCCCGGTCGGCGATCGTGATGTTGAGGAAGCCTGGGCCGGAGACCTCGACGTCCTTGATCACGTCACCGGTGACGATGTTGCCGACGACCTCCGCCGCCAGTTCCCGGGGGTTCGACTTGGCCTTCTTGGCGAGGGCCAGGATCCCGTTGGCCTGGAAGTCGGCCCGGTCGCTACGTCGCAGCAGGGCGTCTCCGACGGTTCCCGGGAGGGTGGCCGTGAGGGCGTCGACGAGGTGCTGGTTGACGGAGGCGCTGAGGGGCGTGACCGGGGCCATAGGAGTGGGTGCCGTTTCTCCTCGTGGGGATGGATAGACACGGTCAGTATCCCATGGGGGGTAAAGGGGTTTTCGCGCAGAGCTCGGGGGTGCGGGGCGATCACGGGTGCGGCCGGTGGGGGCTGGTCGCGCCCACGCGGCGGAGCCGCAGATCGATACCGCCCCGCGCCCCTGAGCAGGCGGCCGCGCCGTCTTTCGGGGCGCTCGTGAAAAGGCGTTTTCGTCGTTGCCGCCCTTGCTGGGACAATGAGGGCGCCAGCCGTTGACCGTACGGCTGCCCTGGAGAAAGAAGGACGTGCCGATCGTGGCTCAGAGCACCGAGACCACCGACTGGGTCTCCCGTTTCGCGGATGAGGTCATCGAGGAGTCGGAGCGTCGGGCCCCGGGCAAACCCGTCGTCGTCGCGTCCGGACTCTCACCGTCCGGCCCCATCCACCTCGGCAACCTGCGCGAGGTCATGACCCCGCACCTCGTCGCCGACGAGATCCGCCGCCGGGGTCACCAGGTGCGGCACCTCATCTCCTGGGACGACTACGACCGGTACCGCAAGGTCCCGGCCGGGATCGCCGGCGTCGACGAGTCGTGGGCCGAGCACATCGGCAAGCCGCTGACCTCCGTCCCGGCGCCGGAGGGCTCGCCGTACCCGAACTGGGCCGAGCACTTCAAGGCCGCGATGATCGAGTCGCTGGCCGAGCTGGGCGTGGAGTTCGACGGGATCAGCCAGACCGCGCAGTACACCTCCGGGGTGTACCGCGAGCAGATCCTGCACGCCATCAAGCACCGCGCCGACATCGACGCGATCCTCGGCCAGTACCGGACGAAGAAGGCCCCGGCCAAGAAGCAGGGGCAGAAGCCGGTCGACGAGGCCGAGCTGGAGGCCGCCGAGGGCTCAGGCGCGGCCGGTGAGGACGACGGCAGCTCCACCGCCGCCGGCTACTTCCCGTACAAGCCGTACTGCGGCAACTGCGAGAAGGACCTCACCACCGTCACGTCCTACGACGACGACTCCACCGAGCTGACGTACGCCTGCACCGCGTGCGGCTTCTCGGAGACGGTCCGGCTCAACGAGTTCAACCGCGGCAAGCTGGTCTGGAAGGTCGACTGGCCGATGCGGTGGGCCTACGAGGGTGTCGTGTTCGAGCCGAGCGGCGTCGACCACTCCTCTCCCGGGTCGTCGTTCCAGGTCGGCGGGCAGATCGTCGGGATCTTCGGCGGGCAGCAGCCCATCGGGCCGATGTACGCGTTCGTCGGCATCAGCGGCATGGCGAAGATGTCGTCCTCGCGGGGCGGCGTGCCGACCCCGGCGGACGCCCTGAAGATCATGGAACCCCAGCTGCTGCGCTGGCTGTACGCCCGGCGCCGGCCCAACCAGTCCTTCAAGGTCGCCTTCGACCAGGAGATCCAGCGGCTGTACGACGAGTGGGACCGGCTGGACGCCAAGGTCGCCGACGGCAGCGTCCTGCCGGCCGACGCCGCCGCGCACGCGCGTGCGGTGGGTACGGCCGCCGGTGAGCTGCCGCGGACGGTCCGGCCGCTGCCGTACCGGACGCTGGCGTCCGTCGCGGACATCACCGCCGGGCACGCGGACCAGGCGCTGCGCATCCTCAGCGAGCTGGACCCGGAGCAGCCGCTGACCTCGCTGGACGAGGCGCGGCCGCGGTACGACAAGGCCGAGGCCTGGATCAACACGCACGTGCCCGCCGACCAGCGGACCATCGTGCGGGACGAGGCCGACGCCGAGCTGCTGAAGTCCCTCGACGAGGCGTCCCAGCGGTCGCTGCGGCTGCTGCTCGACGGGCTCGCCGAGCACTGGTCGCTCGACGGGCTGACGCATCTCGTCTACGGCGTGCCGAAGGTGCAGGCCGGGTTCTCCGCCGACGCCACGCCGAAGGAACTGCCGCCGGAGATCAAGACGGCCCAGCGGTCCTTCTTCGCGCTGCTCTACCACCTGCTGGTCGGGCGGGACACCGGGCCGCGGCTGCCCACGCTGCTGCTGGCGGTGGGGCAGGAGCGGGTTCGGACGCTGCTCGGGGAGTAGTCGCCGGTGTGGGAGAGGGGCCCTGTTTCCAGGGCCCCTTTTCTCATGCGATGTGCTCGTCCGTCATCTCCGCGTTGAGGCGGTTGGAGAACCGGTTCACCATGCGCTTGGACTCGGCCTCTTCCAGGGTGACGCCGTAGGTCGCCTCGACGTCGGCGATCAAGCCGCGCGGGGTGGGAGCGCCGTTTCCGCCCTTCGTCGACTCACGGAAGATCTGGTAGTAGTCCTCCTCGGTCGGCTCAGGGGTGCCGCCGCCGTCGCCGAGGTCCCGGGTGCGGTTGGGGCCGACCGGGATTTGGAAGCTGCCGGTGTCCTCCGGGGTGAGTTCTTCGTACGGCTCGTCGAGGTACTGCTCAGCCTGTTGTTGCTCGGCGAACCACTGGTCGTACTGCTCGGGGTCGTAGGCCGGGTCGTAGCCGCCCTGGTACTCGACCTCGCGCTGGGCGTTGAACCACGGGCTCTGGTCGGGTTCGGGCGCTTCTTCCGTGTACTCGGCGCGGGGGCTGCTGTCCAGCTCCAGGCGCTGCTCGCGCCCAGCGGCCCGATTGCCCGCGGCTGAACTTGTGTCGAGCTGCGGGGGCGGGGGGATCAAGGCCGGTTCGATCCCCGCCGCCGCCAATCCCGCCGGGGCCGTCTCCGCCAGCGGTACCCCGTAGCGCGCCAGCCTCAGCGGCATCAGGGACTCCACCGGGGCCTTGCGGCGCCAGCTGCGGCCGTAGCGGGAGCGCAGGCGGGCCTGGTAGACGAGACGTTCCTGCTCCAGCTTGATGACCTGGTCGTAGGAGCGGAGCTCCCAGAGCTTCATGCGGCGCCACAGGAGGAACGTGGGCACGGGGGAGAGCAGCCAGCGGGTGAGGCGGACGCCCTCCATGTGCTTGTCGGCCGTGATGTCGGCGATCCGGCCGATCGCGTGGCGGGCCGCCTCGACCGCGACCACGAAGAGGATCGGGATCACCGCGTGCATGCCGACGCCGAGCGGATCCGGCCAGGCGGCCGCGCCGTTGAAGGCGATCGTCGCCGCCGTCAGGAGCCAGGCCGTCTGGCGGAGCAGGGGGAAGGGGATCCTGATCCAGGTGAGGAGCAGGTCCAGGGCCAGCAGGACGCAGATGCCCGCGTCGATGCCGATCGGGAAGACGTAGGAGAAGTTCCCGAAGCCCTTCTTCAGGGCCAACTCGCGGACCGCCGCGTACGAACCGGCGAAGCCGATACCGGCGATGATCACGGCGCCGGCCACGACCACGCCGATGAGAACGCGGTGCATCCGAGTCAGTTGTGGCGCGGCCACCCGTCTTCCCCTCCCCTTGCGTGCTGTTGCGCGCAACAGGGTGGCACATGCGTGCGGAGGACGGGTGGCCGGATCCGGTCGGTGGTGTTCAGCTCTTCTTGGCGGGCGACTTCGACGGCGACGCGGAGGAGTCCTTCGAGGCTTCCTGCGAAGCGCCCTTCGAGGGCTCCTTGGACGGGGACTTCGAAGCCGGCTTCGAGGGTTCGCCGCTCGCCTTGCCGCCGCCCGCGCCGTTCGCCTCGGACACCGCGGCCACCGCTTCCTTCGCGGCCTTCTTCGCGTCCTTCGCCAGGTCGTCGGCGCTCGGGGACTTGTCGCCGGCCAGGCCCGCGCCGTTGTAGTCCAGCGTCACGACGACGTTCTCGACGCGTGCCACGACCGTCTGCTGCTTGAAGGTGCCTTCCTTCTTCTTCAGGTCGTAGCGCACGGCCGTCGCCTGGTCGCCCGTGTCGGGCACCGGCTCCGACTTGACGCCCTTGGCGCCCTCGGCGGCCTGGACGTCCTGAACCTGCTTCTCGTAGTACTGCTGGGCCAGCTTCTCGCCCGAGCCGCGCGTGGCGTCCGACTCGAAGCGCAGCATCGACACGTTCAGCCAGCGGAACTGCGAGCCCTTCACGCCGTTGTTGTCGAGGCTGTTCCAGGAGCAACTGCCGCGTGTAGAGATATCGTCCGACTTGCCCTCCTTGCCGGACTTGCTCTCCGGAACGAGGTCCTTCAGCGTCTTCTTCGACAGTGCCTTGCAGGACTCCGGAAGCTTGCCGTACGCCGCCGCCTCGACGGTCGGGGACGGGCTCGCCGACGCCGAAGCCGCCGCGTTCGCGGCCTTGTCCGTGGTGTCGCCGGAGCCGGAGTCCGAGGAGCAGCCGGCGGCGACCAGCATCACGGGGACGGCGGCCGCGCAGACAAGGACGCGGTTGAGTCGCTTCGCTCGCTGGTCCTGCTGGTCTCGCTGTGCTCGTCGCTGCATGGTTCCTTCACTCATGACGCTCGTGGTTCCCTGCGGTCGGAACGGGGCCGAGTGGTCACCGTACGCGGTGAGGCGGAGGTGTGGCCTTCCTTCGGGTGCTTTGCGGGTGTGCGTGAAGGGCGCGTGAAGGGGCCTCAGTCGCTCAGTGAGTCGGCCAGCTGGGAGGCCAGTTTCTGGGCCCTGTCCTGCAATTCCTTGCTGTCCGGGACGACGCCGACGGTGGCCGGCTGTTCGACGTACTCGATGGTCACGATGACGTTGGACGTGCGGAACGCCACAGTCACCGTCCGCTGCTTGGCAGTCGAACCGGAGCTGCTCAGCTCGTCGTCGATGAAGGCCTCGTCGCCGAAATCCTCCAGCACGCGGGGCTGGAGTTCGGTGGGGGTGGCGGAGGCGGACGTCGAGGGCGACGAGGAGCCGGTGGGGGAGGAGGTCGGGCTGGGGGAGCCGCTCGGGGCGGCGGAGGTACCGCCGGCCGGGGTGCTGCCGGCGGCGGGGGAGTCCGTGGCGGCCGACTCGGTGGCCGTCGGCTCGGGGAGGTGGGCCGCGGCCTCCCGCTCCGCGAAGAGCTGCTCGGCCTGGTTGTCGTCGCTGACGGCGTTGTCGTAGGAGACGACCCGTTCGAAGTCGATGAGCAGGTGGTCGGTGGCCTGCGTGCCGTCGACCTTCCACTGGCAGCCGACCTTGCGGTCGGTGTCGAACGTGACCGTCGGCTCGCCCTCGTAGGCCTTCTCGCGCTGCTCGCCGTCGGTGATCTGCCGGATGCCGGGCAGGAGTTCGTCGAGCGCGCTCTGGCCGACCGCGGTGCAGGGCTCGGGGAGCGTGCGGTAGCGGCCCGGCTCGGCGGCGGGCGAAGCCGTGCCGGTGTCACCGGGGTTGGAGTCGTCCGTCGGGCCGTCGTCGCCCGAGCCGCCGGTGCAGCCGGCCAGCAGGGCCGCGAGGAGCGCGGCGATACCGGGTGCGTACGCCTTCCGTTGCACGTGGTGGCTCCTCTCGGGGCGGATATTGGCTTGCCGTCGCCGGGCAGCCGATGAACACAATGTGTATCGCACGCACTGCCGTGAACGCCGGTCCGGATTCCCTTTCGTAGACCTTGGCTCCGGTATTTGCTCTTGAAGACTTCTGCTTGCTTACGGGGGATTGAGGACGTTATGTCGTATGTAGAGGTACCTGGTGCGAAAGTGCCGATCCGGATGTGGGCCGACCCCGCCTCGGTCGAGGAGGGCGCGCTCCAGCAGCTCCGGAACGTCGCGACGCTGCCCTGGATCAAGGGCCTGGCCGTCATGCCCGACGTGCACTACGGCAAGGGCGCGACGGTCGGCTCGGTCATCGCCATGCAGGGTGCGGTGTGCCCGGCGGCGGTAGGGGTCGACATCGGCTGCGGGATGTCGGCGGTGAAGACGTCCCTGACGGCGAACGACCTGCCCGGGGATCTGTCGCGGCTGCGGTCGCGGATCGAGCAGGTGATTCCGGTGGGGCGGGGGATGCATGACGATCCCGTCGATCCGGGGCGGCTGCATGGGTTCGGTACGGCCGGGTGGGACGGGTTCTGGGGGCGGTTCGACGGGGTTGCCGAAGCGGTCAAGTTCCGTGCGGAACGCGCCACCAAGCAGATGGGAACGCTCGGCGGGGGAAACCATTTTGTTGAAGTTTGCACAGATGCGACCGGTTCTGTCTGGCTGATGCTGCACTCCGGCTCCCGGAACATCGGCAAGGAACTGGCCGAGCACCACATCGGCATAGCCCAGAAGCTCCCGCACAACCAGGGGCTGGTCGATCGCGACCTCGCCGTCTTCGTCGCGGACACCCCGCAGATGGCGGCGTACCGCAACGACCTGTTCTGGGCGCAGGAGTACGCGAAGTACAACCGCTCGATCATGATGGCGCTCCTCAAGGACGTGGTCCGCAAGGAGTTCAAGAAGGCCAAGCCGGTCTTCGAGCCGGAGATCAGCGCGCACCACAACTACGTGGCCGAGGAGCGCTACGAGGGGATGGACCTGCTCGTGACCCGCAAGGGCGCGATCCGGGCCGGCTCCGGCGAGTACGGGATCATCCCCGGCTCCATGGGCACGGGTTCGTACATCGTGAAGGGCCTCGGCAACGACAAGTCCTTCAACTCGGCCTCGCACGGCGCGGGCCGGCGCATGAGCCGAAACGCCGCCAAGCGGCGCTTCTCGACGAAGGACCTGGAGGAGCAGACCCGGGGCGTGGAGTGCCGCAAGGACTCCGGCGTCGTGGACGAGATCCCGAGCGCCTACAAGCCCATCGAGCAGGTCATCGACCAGCAGCGGGACCTGGTGGAGGTCGTGGCGAAGCTGAAGCAGGTTGTTTGCGTGAAGGGCTGACACGTCGGCTCATGCAACAGGCACTCCCGCAGGGTCGCCGAGAAGGCCGGCGCGTCCAGTTCCAGGGCGTCGGTCACATAGCCGGTCGTCGAGCCGTAGCGGTTCGTCAGGTCCGTCAGGAACAGGTGCATGACCTCGGCGGGGGCGCGGCCGAACGACGGCCAGGTGGGGGAGCGGCCGTCGTTGCGGGATGTCCAGTCGGCGAGGAGGGCGGGGGCCGCCTGGTTGTAGGGGCGGTCCTCGATGCTGAGGTTGTGGTAGGTGAAGGCCGGGTCGTCCGGGACGCGGCCCCGGGAGTCGGCGCGGTAGAAGCGGGCCCGGCGGACGCGGTGGCCGTCCGCGGTGGTGCGCCGCCCAGGTCGCGGAAGTCGTGCAGGGCGTCGAACGGTATGTGTCTGTCGATGTCCACGAGGGGGGGACCCTACGAGCACCCCCGCTCGGTGCCTCCGCTTCACGGCTGTGGGTATGTCCCCGCCGGCGTCACGGCTCCCGGTGGACCTTCGTGTTCGAGGCCTGGGCGCGGGGGCGCAGGACCAGGAGGTCCACGTTGACGTGGCTGGGGCGGGTGATGGCCCAGGTGATGGTGTCGGCGACGTCGTCGGCGGTGAGCGGCTCGGCCACGCCCTCGTAGACCTTTTCGGCCTTCTCCGTGTCGCCGGAGAAGCGGGTGAGGGCGAACTCGTCCGTCTTGACCATGCCGGGGGCGATCTCGATGACGCGGACCGGCCGGCCGACGATCTCCAGGCGCAGGGTCTCGGCGAGGACGTGGGCGCCGTGCTTTGCGGCGACGTAGCCCGCGCCGCCCTCGTAGGTGCCGTGGCCCGCGGTGGAGGAGACGACCACGACCGTGCCGTCGCCGCTCGCGTCCAGCTTGGGCAGCAGGGCCTGGGTGAGGTTGAGGGTGCCGATGACGTTCGTCTCGTACATCTGGCGCCAGTCGGCCGGGTCGCCGGTCGCGACCGGGTCGGCGCCGAGCGCGCCGCCCGCGTTGTTGACCAGGACGCCGATGGTCTTGAACGCCGTCGCGAACTCGTCGACCGCCGCGCGGTCCGTGACGTCGAGGGCGTAGGCCGTGGCCTGGTGGCCCGCCTTGTCGATCTCCTCCGCCAGCGCCTCGATGCGGTCCTTGCGGCGCGCGGTGAGGACGACGCGGTAGCCCGCCGCGGCGAGCTGCCGGGCCGTGGCGGCGCCGATTCCGCTGCTCGCACCCGTGACGACGGCGATGCGGGAGGCTGCGGGCGGGACGGCGGCGGTGGCCATGGGAGCTCCTCGGGCGTGGGTGCGTGCGGTGTGCGGGGCCGGCAGGGCCCCCAGCGCTTCCGGCCAGGATAGGCGGGGCTCGCGGTGGGAGAATGAGGGCGGGTGCTGCCCTGGTTTTCCGGTCTTACCTGGAGGTGGATCATGGGCGAGGCACGTGAGGTCATGGACCGGCTCACGGACGCGATCACCACGCACGCCGATCTGAAGGTCATCGGCGAGCTGTACGCCGAGGACGCGGTCGCCTTCACCCCCGACGAGGGTGAGCTGCGCGGGCGCGACGACATCGTCGAGTACTGGCGGACGATGACGGAGGCGGTCCCCGAGGCGACGTTCCAGCCGCTGCACTCCTACGAGGTCGGCGACACGGCCATCGACGAGGGGTTCTTCAGCGGGCGCAACACCGGGCCGCTGGAACTGCCCAACGGCGAGACGCTCCCGCCGACGCAGAAGGAGATCAGGATCCGCGGGGTGGACATCGCCACCGTGCGGGACGGGCGGATCGTCGATTACCGGCTGTACTTCGACGAGATGGACTTCCTGGGGCAGTTGGGTCTGCTGCCGCCCGACGAGCCGTTCTGAGCCGGGCCGGGAGGGCCGGTCAGTCTCCTCGCGGGGCGTACATGATCACCGCCATGCCCGCGAGGCAGACCAGCGCGCCCGCGATGTCCCAGCGGTCCGGGCGGTAGCCGTCCGCGACCACGCCCCAGAGGATCGAACCGGCGACGAAGATCCCGCCGTACGCGGCGAGCACGCGGCCGAAGTGGGCGTCGGGCTGGAACGTCGCGACGAAGCCGTACGCGCCGAGCGCGAGGACGCCGCCGGCCGCCCACAGCCAGCCCCGGTTCTCGCGCACGCCCTGCCAGACCAGCCACGCGCCGCCGATCTCGAACAGGGCGGCGACGACGAAGAGGGCGGCGGAGCGGAGCACGAACATGGTCGTCAGCTTCGCATGTCCTCGCCCGGGCCTTCGCGCCGGTGGGGCGGCTCCGGGCGCCTGGCCTCCGCCGCGTAGGCCGTGGGAGGCACTCCCACCGTCGTCGTGAAGTCCCGTACGAGGTGGGCCTGGTCGGCGTAGCCGAGGTCGGCGGCGAGGGCGGCCCAGTCGACGTCGTCGCGGTGGCCGGCCTGTTCCAGGGCCTCGTGGATGCGGTAGCGGAGGATGACCCACTTGGGGCTGACGCCGACCTGGGTGGAGAAGAGCCGTTGCAGCGCCCGTACCGAGAGGCCGTGTGTGTCGGCGAAGTCGCCGACGCGGCGTACGGTGCGGTCCGCGCGGATGCGTGCGACGAGGTCGATCGCGAGGTCCGCCTGCGGGTCCGGGGTGCGGGGCAGGGAGAGCAGGAAGCCGTCGAGGGCGGCGACCCGGGCACGGTCGTGGGAGGGGCTGACAACCGAGTGGGCGGTGTCGGCGGTGACCTGCGGGAACACCTCCTGGGCGGGCAGTGTGCGGCCCGTCCAGCGGGAGACCGGTTCCTCGGAGGCGTACGGCCGGAAGCCGCCTGGGCGGAACTTCGCCCCGCAGACCCGGCCCCGGCCGGTCAGCTTCCTGGTGTAGAGGCCGAGTGCGACGCCGGTGACCTCGCCGTAGGGCGGGCTCTCGTCCTCGTCCCACTGGAAGGTGAGGTTGACGGACGGATGGGGGACGACGTGGGAGGCATACGGCTCGGGCAGGTCCCAGTCGATGAGCCAGTACCACTCGACGTAGCGGCGCAGCGGCTCGGCGGGCTCGTGGCGGCGGAAGCGCACGCGGTTCAGCAGCCCGGACGGGTCGACGATCCCGCGGGTGTCGTGGCGGGGTGCCTCCATGGCCGGATGGTACGTCGCGTTTCTTCAAGATGGGCGGTTACGGATGTCCCTACGGTCGGGGCATGGACACCAACCCTGTGAAGACGTACGGCATGGGTGAGCTGCTGGGCCTGGCGCGGGAGCGCGCGGTGCCGGTGGTGCGGGGCGTTCCCGACGCGGCGCTCGCCGCGCCCACGCCCTGTGCCGAGTACGACGTGCGGGCGCTGGTCGATCACCTCTTCCAGGTGATCGTGCAGTTCCAGCGGCTGGCCGCGAAGGAGGCGTCGGACTTCGGTGCGGCGCCCGAGCCGGTCGCCGGGAGTACCGAGTGGCGTGAGCGGCTCGCCGAGGAGGCTGACCGGCTGGTGGCGGCCTGGTCGGCGCCGGGGGCCGAGGAGGGCACGACAGGCGGGATGAACATGCCGGCGCGGCTGGTCGGCTCGATGGCGCTGCTCGATCTGACCGTGCACGTGTGGGATCTGGCGCGGGCGACGGGCCAGGAGTACCCGGGTGCCGACGAGGCGGTCGTGGCGGAGCTGTCCGGCGCGGTGGACGAGCTGGCGCCGACGGCCAGGAAGATGGGGGTGTTCGGGGAGCCGGTGCCGGTGGCGGAGGGTGCGTCGGCCCTGGAGCGGCTGCTCGGGCGGACCGGCAGGGACCCCCACTGGAATGCCCCCGCGCCCGCTGTCGTTCCCCCGAGTACTGTTGAAGGGTAAACAACCTGGAGGGTGAGCGACCATGCAGTTCGGGATCTTCAGTGTCGGCGACGTCACGCCCGACCCGACCACGGGCCGGACACCGACCGAGCGCGAGCGGATCAAGGCCATGGTCGCCATCGCCCTCAAGGCCGAGGAGGCCGGGCTCGACGTCTTCGCGACCGGCGAGCACCACAACCCGCCGTTCGTGCCCTCCTCCCCGACCACGATGCTCGGCTACATCGCCGCCCGCACCGAGCGGCTGGTCCTCTCCACGGCCACCACCCTCATCACCACCAGCGACCCGGTGAAGATCGCCGAGGACTTCGCGATGCTCCAGCACCTCGCCGACGGCCGGGTGGATCTGATGCTGGGCCGCGGGAACACCGCGCCGGTCTACCCCTGGTTCGGGCAGGACATCCGGCAGGGCATCCCGCTCGCCGTCGAGAACTACGCCCTGCTGCACCGGCTGTGGCGCGAGGAGGGCGTCGACTGGGAGGGGAAGTTCCGTACGCCCCTGGAAGGCTTCACGGCGACGCCCCGGCCGCTGGACGGCGTACCGCCGTTCGTCTGGCACGGGTCGATCCGCTCGCCGGAGATCGCCGAGCAGGCCGCGTTCTACGGCGACGGCTTCTTCCACAACAACATCTTCTGGCCGGCCGACCACACCAGGCGCATGGTGGAGCTGTACCGGGCCCGGTACGCCCACTACGGGCACGGCACGCCCGAGCAGGCGGTCGTCGGGCTCGGCGGGCAGGTGTTCATGCGGCGGAACTCGCAGGACGCCGTGCGCGAGTTCCGGCCCTACTTCGACGTCGCCCCGGTGTACGGGCACGGGCCGTCGCTGGAGGACTTCACGGCCCAGACGCCGCTGACCGTCGGCACCCCGCAGCAGGTCATCGAGAAGACGCTGGCCTTCCGCGAGTACGCGGGCGACTACCAGCGCCAGCTGTTCCTGGTCGACCACGCCGGGCTGCCGCTGAAGACCGTGCTGGAGCAGATCGACCTGCTGGGCGAGGAGGTCGTACCGGTGCTGCGCAAGGAGTTCGCCGTGGGCCGCCCGGCGGACGTGCCGGACGCGCCGACGCACGCGGACCGGCTGGCGCGCGCCCGGGGGGTGAGAGGGGAGCGCGCGCCCCGGTGAGAGGGGAGTAAGAAGGACGCCCCGGCGCACCTCATCCCGTCCCGGGGTGCCGGTCGCCAGGCACACTGGACGCGTGCCCCACACCGTGCTGCTCGCCGAAGACGACCGCGCCATCCGCCACGCCCTGGAGCGCGCCCTGACCCTGGAGGGCTACCAGGTCATGGCGGTCGCCGACGGTGTCGAGGCACTGGCGCAGGCCCACCGCAACCGTCCGGACGTGCTCGTCCTGGACGTGATGATGCCCGGTATCGACGGGCTCCAGGTATGCCGGGTGCTGCGCGCCGAGGGCGACCGGACGCCGGTGCTGATGCTGACGGCCCTCGTGGAGACCGCCGACCGGATCGCCGGGCTGGACGCGGGCGCCGACGACTACGTGGTGAAGCCCTTCGACGTGGAGGAGGTCTTCGCCCGGCTGCGGGCGCTGCTGCGCCGCACCAGCCCGGTGGGGGTGGGCGAGCCCCTCGGCAGCCCGCAGGCCGGGGGCCCGCAGGTCGGCGGCGCAGCCGTCAGTGGCGCACCCACCGGCGGCCCGCCCGTGCCGGAGTCGCCCGGGCAGCGGCTCCCCGACCGGTTCATCGAGGCCGCCGGCATCCGCATGGACCCGCAGGCGCGCCGGGCCTGGCGGGGCGCGCGCGAGCTGGAGCTGACCCGCACCGAGTTCGAGCTGCTGGAACTGCTGGTCCGCAACGCGGGGATCGTCCTCGACCACTCGACGATCTACGACCGCATCTGGGGCTACGACTTCGGCCCCGGCTCGAAGAACCTCGCCGTCTACGTCGGCTATCTGCGCCGCAAGCTCGACGACCCGGACGGACCGCAGCTGATCCACACGGTGCGGGGCGTGGGTTACGTGCTGCGGGAGGACTGAGTGGGCCGCCGCCTCCGCCGGCTGCTGAGCGGGCGGCGGCCGAAGCTGGTCTCGCTGCGTACGACGCTGGCGGTGTCGTTCGCGGCGGTGACCGCGGCGGTGACGGTCCTGGTCGGCATCCTGTCCTACAGCGCCGCGGCCCGGCTGGTGCGGGTGGACCAGCAGACGGTGTTCGACGAGGTCGTGCAGGACCTGCGGGACGAGGTGCGGGAGAACCGGATGACGCCCGGCGACTTCTCCTCCGCCGCACCCGGCCACGACCTGGTGCGGCCCGCCCGTACCGATGTGCAGGTGCTCGGACCGGACGGCCGTGTCGTCGACGCGGGCAGTCCGGGACTGCCGGTGACGGGGGCCGATGTGCGGATCGCCGCCGCGTCGTCGTCCGGGCGGGTGGTCGAGCACGCGGACGTCGACGTGGGCGACGACGTCTACCGCGTGGCGACCGTCTCCCTCGGCGGCGGGCGGGGCGCGGTGCAGGTCGCGCAGGAGTTCAGCGACGTGGAGGACCTGCTGCGGGCGCTCCAGCGGCGGACACTGCTGCTGATGGCCGCCGTCGTGATCGCCGCCGGACTGCTCGGCTGGTGGCTCGCCCGGCGCATCACGCGGCGCCTGGTCGTCCTGACCGACGCCGCCGAGGACGTGGCCCGGACCCGGCGGCTGGGCATCCAGGTGCCGGTCGCCGGCCATGACGAGGTGGGCCGGCTGGGCCGGGCCTTCGACCGCATGCTGGGCCGGCTCGCGCAGTCCGAGGAGGACCAGCGCCGGCTGGTCCAGGACGCGGGCCATGAGCTGCGGACACCGCTGACCTCGCTGCGGACGAACATCTCGATGCTCCGCCGGATCGACGAACTGCCCCCCGGGACCCGGGAGGAACTGGTCGCCGACCTCGGCCAGGAGGCCCGCGAGCTGACCGACCTGGTCAACGAGCTCGTCGACCTCGCGGCCGGGCAGTCCGACAGCGAGCCGCCCCGGCGGGTCGATGTCGCCGACCTCGCCGAGGAGGTGGCAGGGCTGGCCCGGCGCCGCAGCGGCCGGCGGATCACGCTCCGCGCGAGCGGCGACACCACGACCGACGGGCGGCCCGGGATGCTGACCCGGGCCCTGTCCAACCTCGTCGAGAACGCCGTGAAGTTCGACCAGCGCGGCACGGCTCCCATCGAGATCGTCGTCGCCGGTCCCGCCCGGCCCGGCACGATCCGGGTCGAGGTCCTCGACCGCGGCCCCGGCATCACCGACCACGACCTCGCCCGCGTCTTCGACCGCTTCTACCGCGCCGCCGACGCCCGCTCCCTGCCGGGCTCGGGCCTCGGCCTGTCCATCGTCCGCGAGGTGGCCCTCGCGCACGGGGGAGCGCCGTTCGCGGTCCGGCGGGAGGGAGGCGGGACGGTGATCGGGTTCACGGTGGGCGGGTTCCCGGTGGATGACGGGCGCCCGGCACACTGAGTCACCGCAGGTCGTGACAGAGCCGGAACCGCCCGCCGTGCGTGAGCCGAACCCCGGGCGTTCCCGAGAACAGCGCGTGCCCCTGGTCGTGATCGCCTGCCTCGGCCGCCTCCTGGTGGGCCTCGGCGCTGGTCCACTCCGTGTACAGCAGTACGCGGCTGCCGTCGACGCTGTGCAGGAAGTGGGCCGAGATCGCCCCGGGATGTCCGCCCTCCCGGGGCTGGGCCGCGATCACCGCGTCGGTGAACGACCGCTGCCGCTCGGGCCCGTCGACGTCGAACGCGGCGGTGATCAGACAGCCCGGGACGCGGGTCTCCCGCTCCTCGGCCAGGCTGCGGTAGAGGCGGTACCGGGGCGGGCCGAAGGGCGGGATCTCGGCGTCCTCGTCCCACCGCGCGAGCGTCAGCACGGTCTCCCCGTCCGTGCTCAGGAACCAGCTGACGGCGGTGAGACCGACGGGCGGCGGCTTCAGTAACGCCGACTCCTCCTCAACGAGAGCCTGTTGCCGGTCGGGACCGGCGGCATACCGGGTGCCGATCACCCACGTACCGGGGGCGGACAGGTCCGGGAAGAGCGCTGAGGGCACGGACGGAACTCCTTCGTGGAAGCGAGCAGAACCGTGATCGTGCCCGGGAGCGGCCGGGAGCGGTCAACTGCTTTACGTCGACGCCCTACACCGCCAGCCACACCGCCTGGTCCGGCCCCAGCCTGCCGTCCTCCAAGGGGCCGCTCGCCAGCAGGAGACCGGAGTGGCCGGGCAGCTCGTACGGCTCGGTGGAGAGGTTGACCACGCACACGAAGCCGGGGTCCCGGGCGAAGGCCAGCACCCCGTCCGGTGTGTCCAGCCAGGTCATCGTGCCGTCGCCGAGGGCGGGGTGGTCGCGGCGGACGCGCAGTGCCGTGCGGTAGAGCTCCAGCATGGACGCCGGGTCGCCGTCCTGGGAGTCGACGGTGTGCTCGGCCCAGAGGTCGGGCTGGGGCAGCCAGGGTTCGGCCGTGGCGCCGTCGGGGCTGAAGCCGTAGGGGGCGGTGCGGCCGGACCAGGGGATGGGGACGCGGCAGCCGTCGCGGCCCCGGTCGGTGTGGCCGGAGCGTTCCCAGGTCGGGTCCTGGAGGACGTCCTCGGGCAGGTCCTCGACCTCGGGCAGGCCGAGTTCCTCGCCCTGGTAGACGTAGGCACCGCCGGGCAGGGCGAGCATCAGCAGGGCGGCGGCCCGGGCCCGCCGGGTGCCGAGTCCGAGGTCCAGGGGGCCTTCCGGGCGGTAGCTCTCGTTCGCCACCCAGCGCTTGGCGGTACGGCGGCCGTAGCGGCTCGGGTGGCGGGTCACGTCGTGGTTGGAGAGGACCCAGGTGGCCGGTGCGCCGACCGCGCCGAGCATGGCGAGGGAGTCGTCGATGACCGCGCGCAGGTCCTTGGGGTCCCAGCTCGACATGAGGAAGTCGAAGTTGAAGGCGGTGTGCAGACCGTCCCGGCGGACGTACGCCGCCAGCCGCTCGGGGGTGTCGGCCCACGCCTCGGCGACGAAGGAGCGGTCGCCGGGGAACTCGTCGGCGACCCGCCGCCAGGAGCGGTATATCTCGTGCACCTCGTCGCGGTCCCAGTGCGGATGGTCGACGTGCCGCGAGGGCGGTCCGGCGTCCGGGTCCCGGCGGGGCGGCAGGTCCGGCAGCTCCGGGTGCTTGACCAGGCCGTGGGCGACGTCGATACGGAAGCCGTCCACGCCCCGGCCGAACCAGAACCGCAGGATCGACTCGAACTCGGCCCGCACCTCGGGGTGCCGCCAGTTCAGGTCGGGCTGCTCGGGTGCGAACAGGTGCAGATACCACTCCCCGTCGGGCAGCCGGGTCCAGGCCGGGCCGCCGAAGCAGGACACCCAGTCGTTCGGCGGCTCCTGCCCGTCGGCTCCGCGCCCGGCCCGGAAGACGTAGCGCTCGCGTTCCACGCTGCCCGGCCCGGCGGCGAGGGCCTCCTGGAACCAGGCGTGCCGGTCGGAGGTGTGGTTGGGCACGATGTCGGGGATCACGCGGATGCCGTGCGCGTGGGCTTCCTCGATGAACCGCTCGGCGTCGGCCAGGGTGCCGAACAGCGGGTCGATGGCGCGGAAGTCGGCGACGTCGTAGCCGTGGTCGGCCATGGGCGACTCGTACCAGGGGTTGATCCAGACGGCGTCCACGCCGAGGGACTTCAGATAGGGCAGGCGCGAGCGCAGGCCGGCGATGTCGCCGACGCCGTCGCCGTTCCCGTCGGCGAAGCTGCGGATGTACACCTGGTAGATGACGGCGCTGCGCCACCAGGGTGCGGTGGGGGACACGAGATCTCCTTCTGATGCGGGGCGGGTCTACTTCGCGGCGCCGGCGGTGAGCCCGGCGACGATACGGCGCTGGAAGAGCAGCACCATGACCACCAGCGGGACCGTGACGAGCACACCGGCGGCCATCTGGCTGCCGAACGGCGTCTCGTAGGTCGTGGCGCCGGTGAACTTGGAGATGGCGACGGTCGCGGTCTGCATGCCGGGCTTGTTGGTCATCGACAGGGCGATGAGGAATTCGTTCCAGGCGGCGATGAAGATGATGATCGCGGTGGTGAAGATGCCCGGCGCCGCGAGCGGCACGATGACCTTGCGGAATGCCTGGCCGCGGGTGCAGCCGTCGACCATCGCCGCGTGCTCCAGCTCGTCCGGCATCTGCCGGAAGAACGTGGTCAGGTTCCACACCGCCAGCGGCAGCGCGAAGGACATGCTCGGCACGATCATCGACTGGTAGGTGTTGATCCACCCGATGTCCGTGAACAGCTTCAGCAACGGCACCACGATCGAGACGACCGGGAACATCGAGGTGGCGATGATCAGCGTGAGGATGAGCCGCTTGAAGCGGAACTCCAGCCGGGCCATCGCGTAGGCGGTGAACGTGGCGAGCACCAGCGCCGCGACGGTCGTGATCCCGGCGACGACGAGGCTGTTGAGCAGCGCGCGCCCGAACCCCTGCGCGGGGTCGAACACGGCCCGGTAGTTCTCGAAGGACAGCGGGGCCGGGACGAGCGAGGTGTCGAAGATGTCCTCGGTGCGGCGGAGGCTGGAGACCAGCATCCAGTAGAACGGGGCCAGGCAGTAGGCCACCACCGCGGCGATCCCCAGATACGGCAGCCACTGCCGCCACTTGGCCGTGAGCGTCATGCCGCCACCTCCGTACGACGGCGGCGCCTTCTCCTGCTGTCGCCCCCGACGAGGTCGGCGCCGAGCAGCCGCACGAAGGCGAGCGCGATCAGGAACACATACAGGAAGAGGATCACCGCGTAGGCGGAGGCGGGCCCGAAGCGGACGTTGGCCGCCTCGTTCTGCGCGAGCATCGACAGCGTCTCCACCGAGTGCTTCCGCACGCCGACGAGGATGTAGGGCAGATCGAACATCCGCAGCGCGTCCATGCAGCGGAACAGCACCGCCACCAGCAGCGCGGGCTTCACCAGCGGCAGGGTGATGTGCCAGAACTGGCGCGCCGGCCGGGCCCCGTCCATGCGGGCCGCCTCGTAGACCTCCTTCGGGATCACCTGGAGGCCGGCCAGCACCAGCAGCCCGATGAAGGGCGCGGTCTTCCACACCTCGGCGACGATGACGGCGACCTTGGCGTGGAATCCCTCGGTGGTCCACAGGATCTGCTGCCCGAGCAGCGCGTTGGCGACGCCGTCGCTGTTGAAGATCCACCGCCACAGCAGCCCGGAGATGGCCGTCGGCACCGCCCAGGGCACCAGGATCCCGGCCCGCACCAGGGCCCGGCCCCGGAACGCCTTGTGCATGATCAGTGCCATGGCCACCCCGACCACCGTCTCCAGGCCGACCGTGACGACGGTGAAGAACGTGGTGTTCCAGAAGGCGTTCCAGAACCGCGCCCCGGCCTCGCCGAAGATCTCCGCGTAGTTCTGGAGGCCGACGAACGGCTCGGTGTCGCTGATGAACCCGGTCCTCGGGTCCAGTTCCTTCGGCCCGTACAGCGACCCCTTCAGCGCCATGAGCGTCGGGTAGAGCACGACGATCGTCAGCACCAGCAGCGTCGGCGAGACCAGCAGCGCGGCCAGCCGCCCGGAACCGGCGGTCGCCCGGCCGGGCTTCGGCGCCCGCGGAGGTCCCGTACGGACATCGGCCTCTGTTGGAGCCCCGGTCATGACCCCGGCCCTCACAGCGCCACCGCCTTCCGCAGCGCCCTCTGCAGGTCCTTCAGCGCCCGTGCGCTGCTCTTCTCCCCGGTCAGGGCGGCGTACGTCTCCTGCTGGACCGCCGAGGTCACATCGCCGTACCGCACCACCCTGGGACGGGGCACGGCCCGCAGGATGGACTCCTTGAGCACCGGCAGATACGGGTACCGCGCGATCAGGGCCTTGTCGTCGTAGAGCGAGGCGTACGGCGGGGCGACGGAGGCGTCCTCCAGGAAGGTCCTGGTGTTCTCCTCGCTGCTCATGAACCGGATGAAGTCCAGGGCGGTCGCCTTGTTCTGGGCGGAGGAGGACACGGCCATGTTGTGGCCGCCGAGGCTGGAGGAGCCTGGCCCGTCCAGACCGGGCAGGGGAGCGGTGGCGAACTTGCCCTTGACGCCGCTCTGCTGGGCCAGGGAGTACGCGTAGGGCCAGTTGCGCAGGAAGACGAGCTGGCCGGACTGGAAGGCCTGGCGGCCGTCCTCCTCCAGGAAGGTGATGGCCTTCTTCGGGATCGTCCCGTCCTTGAAGGATCCGGCGAGGAAGTCCAGGGCCTTCCTGGCCTCGGGGGTGTCGACGTCCGGCCTGCCGCCGGGGTCGGTGACGGTGCCGCCCGCGGAGTTCACCGCCTCGGCGAAGTTCACCGTGAGGCCCTCGTACTTCTGGAACTGCCCGGCGTAGCAGGACATGTTCCTCGCCTCGGGGAGCTTCCTCACCTCGGCGCAGGCGGCGGTCATCTGCGCCCAGGTCGTCGGGGGCCGGACGACACCCGCCTTCTTCAGCAGGTCGGTGCGGTAGTAGAGCAGGCCGCCGTCCGAGCTGCCCGGCACCGCGTACAGACCGCCGCGGTACCGCGAGGTCTCCACCACCGGCTTCAGCATCCTCCCCAGTGGGAACCGCCTCTCGGGCAGCCGGTCGATCCACCGGTGGGCGGCGAACTCCGAGGTCCACACGGCGTCGAGGGACAGCACCGTGTAGGCGTCGGACTTCGTCTCCGCGTTCTGGATCATCTGCTGGCGCTGCGCGTCCGGGTCCGTCGGCAGCTGGATGAAGGTGACCTTCTCCCTCGGGTGCGCCCTGTTCCAGCGGTCGAGCATCGGCTGGACGGTGCCCGTGGTGTCCTTGCCGGCCACGTAGGTGATGGGCCCGCGCCCTTCGAACGACGGTTTCCCGGGCTGCCCGGAGCCGCTGCCGCAGGCGGTGAGGAGAAGCCCGGTGGCGGCGAGCGCGGTGGCTCTGGTGATGGTTCTGGTCGTCATGCCTCTCCTGCTGAGACTGCGTTGTCATGGAATGAATGATGGAAATATGCAGGTCAGAAAGCTGATGAAGGGCCTTCCGGGAGACCCTTCAGGGCCTCTCGGGCAACGTTTGCAAGCTAGGGGCGCGTTTTACCGAAGTCAATGCGTTACGCGACGGTAATCAGCTGGGGGCTTGGGCTTCACTCTCATGAAAGCGCTGTCACGGAAAGGGACAGGGAAGCGAATCCCTGTGCTACCGTCCGGCTCATGCCTCCAGCTCAGCGGCACCCCACGATGGCCGACGTCGCCGAACGGGCCGGGGTCTCCACCTCCACCGTCTCGCGCACGCTGCGCGGCCTGTCCACGGTCTCGCCGGAGGTGCGCGCCCGGGTGGAGAAGGCCGCGCGAGAACTGAACTTCGCCGTGTCACGGCAGGCCGCGAGCCTGGTCACGGGCCGGACCGGGACGGTCGCGGTGATGGTCCCGACGCTCAGCTCGTGGTTCATGGGAGCCGCCCTGTCCAGCCTGGCCCCGCTGCTGCGGGCGGCGGGCCTGCAGCTCAACGTCTACGAGATCCCGGACCTGGCCGAGCGCACGGACTTCTTCGAACACCTCCCGGCGCGCCGCAACGCCGACGCGCTCCTGGTGTTCTCCTTCGACCTCACCGACGACGAGACGGCCCGGCTGGACGACCTCGGCATGCCCGTCATCTACGTCAGCCAGCACGTCGACGGACGTCCCAGCGTCTACGTCGACGACGTCGCCGGCGCCCTGCACGGCACCCGGCATCTGCTCAACCTCGGCCACCGCCGGATCGCCTTCGTCCAGACCCAGGGAGCGAGCGGCTTCACCTTCAGCTCCAACGAACGCCTGCTGGGCTACCAGCAGGCGCTCACCGAGGCCGGTGTCCCGCTCGACGGCGACCTGGTGGTCTCCACCCGGGTCGGCGACAAGCGCGCCGCCGCCGAGGTGCTCGGCACACTGCTGAGCCTGCGCGAACCGCCGACCGCCGTCTTCGCCGAGCAGGACGAGGTCGCCGTCGCCCTCATCTGGAACCTGCGCAAGTCGCAGATCCCCGTGCCCGAACGCATCTCCGTCCTCGGCTTCGACGACCAGCCGCTGGCGGACTGGTTCGACCTGTCCACGGTCGCGCAGTCACCGTCGGACCTGGGGCGGGAGGCCGGCGAACTGGCGCTGAAGCTCATCGGCGACGCCGAGGGGGAACACGGCCGGCACATCGTCCTGCCGACGCATGTGATCCCTCGGTCCACGACGGCGCCGGTGACGGATGACCACTCCTCAGAATGACGGTGTGGCAAGGGAGTTGCCGCACGGCGCACACAGCCCTCCACAGACCCTCCCCATCCACGCCCGCGAACATTCCCGATCATGAACTGACGGAGGCTCACCCCTACACTGAGCCGCGTTTTCTGATGATCGGAGCACGACATGCGTCGCCTCGCCACCGCTTTCGCGGCGGTCAGCGTCCTCGCACTCGCCGGATGCGCACAGGACTTCGACCAGGGCCCGGAGGGCAAGGTCACCGAGAAGGTCAAGGACGGGAAGAAGTTCTACCTGGTCGTCGATCCGGCCAAGGCCGGTGACGAGACGAAGTTCAGGGTGAGCAAGTACGACTACCACGACTGCGTCCGGGGCTCGAAGTACCCCAAGTGCGTCGGGGACTGAGACGCAGCCCTGGACGCCTGCCGGACACGGCCTAGGCCGGTGGTCCGTCGTCGGGCAGGTCTTCGCGCAGCCGGGGTCGCAGGGCGGTGGCCTTGAGGTACCAGGCGCCGTACCGCTTGGCGAGGACCACCGCCGACATGCCGTGCAGGAGGATGCTGAGCGCGACGGTGAGGGCGATCACCCGGCCGAGGAGCTGAAGGCCCGGGACGTGTTCCTCGACCAGGAGAAGCCCGAAGACGACGGAGGCGAGGCCGCGCGGCCCGAACCATCCGATGTAGGCGACCGTGGGAAGGGCCAGGCCGCTCCTGGTCAGGGAGAGGGCGACCGGCAGCATCCGGACCACGGTGAGGCTCAGCACGGCGTAGACGATGATCCGCCAGTCGAGGTCGTCCAGCGTCGGCCCGAGCAGGACGGCACCGAAGACCAGGAAGCTCAACGAGGCGAGCAGGTCGGCGAGATGGCCGGCGAGACCGGCGGAGTCGTCGACGGCGTCCGGTGCCGCATCCGGTGCCTCACCCGGTGCCGCCTCGTGCGCCTCCGCCGCTCCGTTCCGCCGCAGGGCCACGCCGAAGGCGAACCCGGCCACCCGGGCTGAGATGAAGCCGCTCCCGTCGAAGGCGACGGCCACGCTGTACGCGCCCGCGGCCACGGCCAGGACGAAGGTCTGCCGCCAGTCACCACTGATCCAGCCCCTCGCACGCGACGCGCGCGACAGCCATCCGCCGAGCCCTCCCACGGCCAGGCCCCAGGCGGTACTGAGCACGAGCGCGCGCCAGAAGACTCCGCTCGCTCCTTCCTCCGAGGCCGTCGTCCCGGGCACGGCCGCGAGGAAGAGCACGAAGAAGGGCAGCGCCATACCGTCGTTGAGGCCGGATTCGACGTTCAGTCCGCCGCGCACCAGCGGCGGGACCCGCCGGTCCGACACCGCCGTCTTGCCGAGAGCGGCGTCGGTCGGCGCGAGAACCGCACCGAGCAGCGCCAGTTCCCACAGGGTCAGCCCCGGCAGCAGCGGCCACGCCAGCAGCCAGCCCGCCCCGATGGTCAACGGCAGCCCGATGCCCAGCAGGCGGCCGGGGAGGAAACCGCCGAGGCGCAGATCCCGTCGCCGTACGGACATCGCGTCGGTGAACAGGACCAGTGTCAGGGCGGCTTCGACCAGGGTGAGCACCGGGCCCGAGTCGTGCTTCAGGTCGAGCAGATCGAGCCCGGCCGGGCCGATGGCGATCCCGCAGCCGGTGAACACCATCGGCGCCGACACGACGGTCGTGGCCAGTCGCCGGGAGAACAGGGCGTACCCCGCCGTCACGGCGGCCACGGCCGCCCCCGCCCACACGCTGCCGCTCACGGCGGCTCACCCGTCGGGGCGGCCCGCGGTCACGGGTGGAGGACCTTCTCCTTGGCCCGGCGGAACTCCTCGTCGGAGAGGTCGCCGCGGGCCCGGATCTGCGAGAGCTTGGCGAGCTGGTCCGCCTCGCTCGCCGGGCCGGTGGCGCCGACGGTCTCGCGGATGTAGCGGTCCGTCTCCTCCATCTTGGCCTTGACGTGGTCCTGTTCGCGCTTGCCCATGCCCTTGCCCCTGGCGACGACGTAGACGAAGACGCCCAGGAAGGGCAGGACGATGGTGAAGACCAGCCATCCCGTCTTGGCCCAGCCGCTCAGGGCGTCGTCGCGGAAGATATCGACGATGACGCGGAAGAGCAGGAAGATCCACATGACCCACAGGAAGATCCACATGATCGTCCAGAAGGCCCCGAGGATCGGATAGTCGTAGGCCAGGTTCACAGCACCGCCCATCACCGCTCCTCCTCTCCGGGGAGGTCGAGACCGAACGCCTCGCCGATGGCGCGCGCGGCGGACACCACGCGGGCGCTGCCCACCACGGGGGCGATGGCCACCAGCGTTCCCTGGATCTTCTCCAGCGGCACGCCGACGTCCGCGGCGGTGCCGATATTGAGGAGGTAGGAGGGGGCGGAGGCGTCCATGGCCACCAGAGCCGCGATGCGGGCCAGCAGATACGTTTCTTCGTCCAGCCCGGACCGCTCGTAGGTGTCGAGCGTCATCTGGACGAGCGTCTCGAACACGGGCGCGTTCGCCTCGGCGAGAGCGGCGACGCCGCCCGCCCCTGTCCCTTGTTCAGCCATGTCAGGCTCCTTTCCCAGGTGGTTGGTGCGACGTACGGCCCGGCCGCGCTGTGCCGGAGGCCGCGGCGAGGATTCCGAGAAGGACCAGCACGAGGACGACGATGCCGAGGACGAGTGCCACGGACCCGGGTGTGGGGTAGTTCCACAGCACGAGGGCGAGCGCTCCGCCGGCGATGGCGATGCCGGTGGTCCACTTGCGGTGCGTGTCCAGCCAGCGGCCGGGGTCCCCGGTGCGCATGCCGTGGCGCGCCATGGCCCGGCCCGTCGCCCCGGTCCCGCCCGCCGCGGCGCGTCTGACCCACCGGGCACCGCGTCCCGGCCCGTACAGGTAGGCGGCCAACGCGGTGATCACCGCGATGACCAGGACCGTGACCGTGCTGTTCTTGAGGAAGCGCAGGAAGGTGTCGTAGATGTCGGCAGCGGTGTCCTGCGGCAGGGCGGTCGCGGCGACGGAGTCCAGATAGACCTGGCGGGTCACGGCGAGGCCGACGAGCAGCACGATCATCATGACCCCGACGCCGATGGCCGTGGTCATCAGGGCGACGCGGTGCGCGGGCCCGCTCCAGACCGCGAGTGCCGCCAGCGCCAGGACCAGGACGGGGAGCCAGACGCCCAGGATGTTCAGCAGCCGCATGGCGCCCTGGGCCTCGTTGAGTTTGTCGGTCTGGAGCAGGGTGATCTTCTTGTCGACGTCGGGGATCTTCGAGGCCTGCTCGAACCCGGCGTCCACCAGCCTCTGCTTGACGTTGTCGACGACGGTGCCGATGTTCAGGTCGATGCTGTCGTCACCGGCCTGGACGGCGCTGTCGCCCTCCCCGGTGAGGACCTTGACCACGGCCGCGTGCGCCCGCCGGTTGGCGTCGTCCCACACCTCGGCGAACTGGTCGCTGGTCACCACCCTGCGCACGACGCTGTGGACGGCCGAGTCGAGCGCGCTCTTCAGCGGGACGGTCGGCGCGTCGGCGCCCTGGACCACCCGGGGCGGTGCGCCCTCCTTCCGCAACGTCCGCGCGACGGCGTCGGTGAAGGCGGCGACATCGACGTTGTCGACCACGCGCTTGGTGAGCCGGTCGGTCATGGTGTTCTGGACGGAGGGCTCCGTGGCGAGCGGAGCGACGGTCTGGACGTACCGGTCGGTGTCGGCGACCTGCGAGTCCACCCAGGCGGCGACCACGGCCAGCGGCGCGAGGAGGAAGGTCAGGACCAGCAGTACGGAGGTCGCCGTGCAGCGCAGACGGCGGTGGTGGACGGAGGCCGCTTTGCGCAGCCGTTCGTACTCTTCCCGTTCCGTGACGCTCAATGGAGGTCCGCCTGCCGGACGGTCGCGGCCTTCCGGGGCGGACGAGGAACCATCGGAGGAATCCATGAATCTCCCCCGTGATGCTTTTGGGTATTTTTGTCCTGCTTATCGATTTTATCGAGGGCGAGCGGACGGCGCATGTGCTCGGCGAGGGAGGAACCACCTGCCGGGTGGCCCCGAGCCGGGATCAATGAACACGGCGGGTGGGGGTAGTCGGTCCGGCAAGGTTCCCTCGCACGGAAGTGACGCACGCCCCATGGCCCAGACACGAGACATCGTCGAACTCATCCTCCAGGACCACAGAAGAATGGAGGATCTCTTCCACCGGATGCGCAGTGTCGAAGCCGACCGGGCGGCCGCCCTGCGGGAGTTCGCCGACCTGCTGATCGCGCACGCGCTGGCGGAGGAGTCCGAGGTGTACCCCGCCCTCAAGCGCTACCGGAACATCGACGACGACGAACTCGAGCACGGCGAGGAGGAGCACGAGGAGGGCAACGAGGCGCTCCTCGCACTCCTGGAGGTCGATGAGGTCGGCTCCGCGGAGTGGGACGAGAAGCTGGAAGAGCTCGTGAAGGCCATCACCCACCACACCGACGAGGAAGAGCGCACCATCCTCAACGGAGCCCGCGAGAACGTCGCCATGGACCGCCGGGAGGAGCTGGGCGGGGCGTTCCTGGCGGAACGGGAGCGCCTGCTGAAGGAGGGCTGCGGAGCGGTGGACAACGTGCGCCGCATCGTGCGCTCCTGACAGCCCCGGGCGAACGGCCTGTCCGCCGCGGACTCGCGCGCCAGGAACGCTGACCGGAGTGCTGGTCCGGCACTCCGGCCGGCCGGGTCCCGATGAATGGCTTCAGTTCCCGGCGGCGCGCCCATAGGTGAGGAAGGCCGCGCCGCTTTCGAGCAGGGTGTGGCCGGTGAGCTCCCAGCCGCGCGGATCGAAGGCGGCCCGGTGGGAGAAGACCGGGATTCCGGCGCCGACGGTCAGCGGTGCCATCTTGAGAATGAGCTGGTCGATCTCGCCGTACAGGGCACCGGCGAGTTCCCCGCCGCCCAGCAGCCAGATGTCCTTGCCATCCTCCTGCTTCAACTGCCGCACCTTGTCCACAGGGTCGCCGGCGACCAGTTCGACGGCCGGGTCCGGGCTCTCGGTGAGGGTCCGGGAGAAGACCAGGTGACGTAGGTGGGGGTAGGCATCGGTGATGCCGGCCTCGAGACCGATCTCGTAGCTGCGCCGTCCTTCCAGCACGGTGTCGAAGTGCGTGCCCGGCGTGGTGACGGACAGCGCCGCCCGGGCCTGGACGGGCAAGGTCTCCGGGTACTCCGTCACGAGGTGCTGGATGTAGTCCTCGGGGATCGGCCAGAAGCCGTCCGGGCCCGTGGGATCGGCGCCGTCCGGACCCGCGATGAAACCGTCCAGCGTGGTGGCGATGTAGTACACGAGTTTTCGCATGCAGGGCTCTCTCTTCGGGGTTCTGCGCGATCCGGCCGGCAGGAGGCCGTGCGGGCCTGAGGGCTGGCGTGCGTACGGGGCCAGGGATCAGGAGTGGTCCGGTGTGATCCATTCGACGAACTGGACGATGACCCCGTTGGGGTCGGTGACCTGGAACAGGCGTTCTCCCCATGGCTCTTCGCGCAGCGGCATCGTGATGTCGACGCCTTCGGAACGCAGTCGCTTCTCCTCGGCTTCGAGGCCGGTGACGGTGAAGGCGAGGATCAGTCCGCCGGCGTGCCGGTCGCGCTGGTCGGGCGGCAGGACGTCGATGCCCTGCCGGAGCAGGACGATGTCGACGGCGGCATCGTCACGGGTGAGGGAGGCGAATCCCTCGGCCGCGGCTTGTTCCCGGTAGCCGAGGTGCTCGGTGAAGAAGCCGCGGGAGGCCGCGATGTCTTCGACCGTGAGGGAGACGGTGGAGGCGGTGATCCTCAAGAGGGTTCCCCTTCAGAGCTGATCTTACGTCGGTAGTAACATTACTTCCATGCGCTCGATGCCGTAAACATATTTTTGCTACGAGGGTAAGATTCTCCTCATGGAGACGACGACGAGCGCCGCGGCGAGTGCCGCCACAGCCGGTGTCACCGCCCCGCTGGGCCTGCGGGAGGCGAAGAAGCAGGAGACGCGACAGCTGATCTCCGACCACGCGACACGGCTCTTCATTGAGCAGGGCTTCGACAACACGACCATCGCCGAGATCGCGGCGGCCTCCCGCGTCGCGAAGAAGACGGTGACCAACTACTTCGCGCGCAAAGAGGACCTGGCCCTCGACCACCAGGACGAGTTCAGCGCCACGCTGGCGCACGCCGTGACCTCCCGCCGCCCCGGGGAGTCAGCCCTCGCGGCGCTCCGCCGCGCTTTCGAGGCCGCCGTCGCCGCCCAGGACCCGGTCGCCGGATTCGCCGGCCCGGACTTCTCCCGCATGATCACCGACAGCCCCACCCTGTCGGCATGCCTGCGCAACCTGCACGATCGGCGCGAACAGGCACTGGCCGAGGCCCTCGCCGAGGCCGTCGGCGCACCGCCGGACGACATCACCGTCCGCACGGTCGCCGGGCTGCTCGGCGCCGTACACCGCGTACTGTTCCAGCGCATCCAGGACCTGACCCTGGCCGGGCACACCAACGACGGGATCGCCCCGACCATCGCGAAGGAAGCGGCCCAGGCCTTCGACCTTCTCGAACCGGCCATCAGCGACTACGCGGTCGCCTGAGGGGAACCGGTCACGGCTTCGAGGCAGTCAACCTCGAACCACAAGGTCCTCCTGCGGGTGGTGCATGGTGCGTGGTGCGCTGAACCCCAAGTCCTCGACAGGGCAGGCGAACACCCGCTTCAGTAACGCGCAGGTATGTCCGATGGGGTGGCGGGAGGTGCCGTTCAGCAGGTAGGTGATCTCTGCCGACGCGGTGTTCATTCGACCAGCCAATTCTTCCTGTGTGCGCGGGAAGTCTGCGCGATGGGTCATGCCGCTCAGGCTGGAGACCGGGCGAGCCGCGGAGTATCCGGCGGAAGGCCGCCGTGCCCCTGCCGACTGGAGGGCGATACCCCGCCGGGTGGCTGGAGCTGCCGTCCGAAACGCCGCAGGGATGCTCCAGGACTTTAGGGTTCGAGGCGCGATCAGTCGGATGGTGGGGACGAAGGTGAGGCGAAGCGCACGTGATCCGGGTTGTGGTGGTGGACGACGAGGCGTTGGTGCGGTCGGGCTTCGGCCTGATTCTGAGCGCGTCCGAGGACATCGAGGTCGTCGCGACCGCGAGCGGGGGCGACGCCGTGGAGACCGTCCGCAGGGAGCGGCCGGACGTCGTGCTGCTGGACATCCGGATGCCGGACGTCGACGGGCTGACCGTGCTGCGCGAGCTGCGGGCGAAGCCGGACCCTCCGGTCGTGGCGATGCTGACGACGTTCGACGCCGACGAGTACATCCTGACCGCGCTGCACAGCGGCGCGGCAGGGTTCCTGCTCAAGGACACCGAGCCGGAGCAGCTCGCCCACCTGGTGCGCACCCTGGCCGCGGGCGGTGTGGTGCTGTCCCCCAAGGCGTCGCGGACCCTGCTGCACAGCCACCCCCGCACCGAGGCCGCTGTCGACGAGGAGGCAGCCCGCGTCCGGTTGCTCACCGCCCGAGAGCGCGATGTCCTCGTCCTGGTGGCCGAGGGGTTGTCGAACGCCGACATCGGTGCGCGCGTCCACCTGGGTGCCGGCACCGTGAAGGACCACGTCAGCGCCATCCTCGCCAAGCTCAGGGTGACCAGCCGGGTGCGGGCCGCGCTGCTCGCGCAGCGGGCCGGTCTGCTCGACGAGCGCCCGCGGCCGGAGGCCACACGATGAGCCGGGCACGCGCCCTCTGGAAGCGGGTGCCCGCGCCGGTCGTCGACATCCTCCTGGTGGCGGTGGCGGCCGTGGACGTATGGCTCACCATGTGGGACCACACGCGCCTCGGCGTCACGCTGGCCACGCTCGGCTGCGCCGCCTTGGTCTTCCGGCGCAGGTTCCCCCTCGGCGTCTTCCTCCTCACCCTGCCCATCGCACTGACGCAGCCGGTCGCCCTCGCCCCGCTCATGGCGCTGTTCACTGTGGCCGAACGCTTCCGCAGCCGCCCTCTCCTCGCGGGGTGCGTCGCCCTGACCGCCGTGGCGAGCAGCGCTCCGTGGCCCCTGGCCAGTTTCGCCGAGGTCGGCCGGACCATGACGCTGATCGACTTCGTGTACAGCCTGGCCACCGCTGCCGCCCCGGTCCTTTTCGGGCAACTCCTCCAGACACACCGGGACTTGGCGCGGCGACTGGCGGAGATCGAGGAGGCCCGGGAGCACGAGCGGGCCCTGCACGCCCAGGCCGTGCTCGCCCGCGAACGCGCCCAGCTGGCCCGTGAGATGCACGACGTGGTCTCCCACCAGGTCAGCCTGATCGCCGTACAGGCCGGAGCCATGCAGGTCGCCGCCCAGGATCCGAACGCCAAGGAGGCCGCCCGTACGATCCGTTCGCTGAGCGTCACCACACTCGACGAACTGCGCACCATGGTCACGCTCCTGCGCGCCTCCGGCGGCCAGGCCACCGAGCTGACACCTCAGCCCACCCTGGCCGACCTGCACAGACTCGTCGAATCAAGCGGCACTCACGCACAGTTGAAGGGCGAACTCCCACCCACCGTGAACACACCGGCCCAACGAGCTCTCTACCGCACGGTCCAGGAGGCACTGACCAACGTCCGCAAGCACGCCCCCGGCGCAACGGCCCGCGTAGAACTGTGGCAGGACGCCGACCACGTCGGGGTGACCGTCACCAACACCCCACCCACACGTCCCTCCCTGTCCCTCCCCGGATCACAGCACGGTTTGGTCGGCCTGCGGGAACGGGCCGACATCCTGCACGGCACCCTGGAGACCGGCCCGACCGCGGAAGGCGGCTACCGGGTGCACCTGCGGATTCCTCCCAGCGCGGACTGACCGACCAGGACCTCACGCCGGTCCAATCGGTTGCCGGGCGCCGCATCAGCGGTCCGGCGCCCCAGGAGTGAGCAGGTGCCGACTCAGGGGACGAGTCCGGCTGTGCTCGTGGCGACGTGCACCAGCGCTTCGGATAGGTCAGGGCTCAGCACGAACAGGACGACGGCGCCCGCCGCCAGCGTCAGGCCGAGAAACTCCACGAACTCGCCCCTGCCAGGGACGGCGTCACGGCCCGGTACGTCGGCCGGTGATCCGAGGGAGTCCTTGCGCTCCTTGTGTCGCGCACCGTGTGTCATGCCTCCAGCCTGGAAGCCCGGCTGCCTCCCGCCCATCCGGCAACTGTCGGGCCCACCCCCGCCGAGTGGCTGGAGAAGACCGCCGTCCGGTCGCGCCGGACCGGGGGCGGAAGTCCGCCTGTCGGCGGGGCGGTACCCGCCGGTCGGCGGGGCCGTTCCCGAAGCCTGCCGGATGGTCCGCCGCCCGGCGGCAACGCGAGATTCTCCGTATGACAAAGTCGCAGCCGCTGCAGGAGACGGCAGCTCCGCAGGAGAACTCGCCTCCGCAGCCCCGGATTTCCCCCGAGTCCGCCGTGCCGGCCTCGCCCGGTCCTTCGATGGGACGCCTCGTCGGAGTGGACCTGGCCCGCGCGCTGGCGGTGTTCGGCATGTACGTCGTGCACATCGGTCCCCCGCTGTCGGCCACGGACGGCGTGGCCAGCTGGGTCCGGTACATGGCGGACGGCCACTCGTCGATCCTGTTCGCCACCCTCGCCGGATTCTCACTGATGCTGCTCGCCGGCCGCCGGGAACCGAAGACCGGCCTGGCCGGCCGGCAGGCGAAGGCCAGGATCGCGATCCGCGCCGTGGTCCTGCTGGCGCTGGGCACCGCGATGGCGATGGAGTACGGGGGAGTGATCATCCTCGGCTTCTACGGGGTCTACTTCCTGCTGGCCCTGCCCCTGGTGCGACTGCGGGCCAAGACGCTCGCGATCATCGCGGCCGCCCTCGCCCTCGTCACACCACAGCTGTTGTTCGCCCTGAACTCACTGCTGACCGAGCCGGTCCGCGGGAGCGTCAACGCCTACGACCCGCTGTACCGCCTCAGCGACGTGGGAGTGCTCGATCTCCTGTTCACCGGCTTCTACCCGACGATCACGTGGATGTCGTTCGTGGTCGCCGGGATGGCCCTGGCCCGCCTTGACCTGTCCCAGACCGCTGTCCAGTGGCGCCTGGCCGCACTCGGCGCCGCCCTCACCGCGGCCGCGTACGGCATGTCCCTGCTGCTGGCCGGCAAGGACGCGTTGGACAGCATGGCGGAAGGCGGAGGGTCGTCCGGCAGCTCCGGGTCGCTGTCCGGCAGCTCCGGGTCGATGCCCCCCGACGGCGCGTCGTTCGAGCCCCAGGCGTCGACGCTCTTGACGGCCGGGCCGCACAGCGGCACCACGTTCGACATCATCGGCAGCGTGGGAGTCGCGATCCTCGTGATCGTGGGCGCGACGGTGGCGATGGACCGCCTGCCGCGACTGCGCCGCCTGGCCGAACCGGTCATCGCCGTGGGCACCATGTCCCTGACGGCCTACGTCGGCCACTTCGTCGCACAGTCCATGCTGTCCATGCCCAGCGGGACCAGCACCCAGCAGTCCTGGGTGCCGCTGCTCATGTTCGTCCTCGGGGCGATCGTGTTCGCAGCGATCTGGTCCCGCTTCTTCCGCCGCGGACCCCTGGAGTACCTGCTCAACGCCGCCACCAAGCCGGCGAAGCACATCCGATGACTCCGGACCGGGGTGGCTCGCCGCCACGTCCCACCCCGGCCTGGATCGCTCATGCCCTCAATGTGCCCTGGCCGCCATGACGGCCCCTTCCCGGCACGCAAAAGGGCGAGGCCCGAAGACCCCGCCCGACTCCTACGAAACCCCAGCTCAGGGCCACACCAAGCAATACGGCTGATGCCCCGCCTCATGCAGCCGATGCGAGAAGTCCTGCCACTCGTCCCTGGTGCGACTGCGGGCCAAGACGCTCGCGATCATCGCGGCCGCCCTCGCCCTCGTCACACCACAGAGGTCTCCTCGTAACCGCGTCCGCCTCACACAGCTGCGGATTAGGCGTAGTAGACGATGCCCCAGCTGGTGACCCGCGTCAGGCAGAGGGCCGGCAATGCGGCGCGAGGCCGTGACCGGTCCCCCGTTCCGGTCACGGCCCCGCTGGTGTGGAGGTTGGTCATCGGCGGCGGCGTCAGCAGCAGCCGCCTGCGACTGCCGGTTCCTTGTTGTCGGCATCGGCCGGATTAGTGCAACAGGTGCTGCCCTGCTGCTTGGCGAGGGTGCCGGCGTCTGCTTTGACCACGTACACCTCCCAGGGTTCCTGGCCGGGGCCGTGCACCCAGACCTTGTCCTGGAGGGCGTAGCAACAGGTGGTGTTGTCCTCTTCGGTGGTGGCCAGGCCCGCCTCGCTCAGGCGGGCGGTGGCGGCGTGGACGGCCTCGGTCGAATCGACTTCGACGCCGAGGTGGTCCAGGCCGGTGTCCTGGTCTGCCTCGCCCTCGATCAGCACGAGCTTGAGCGGGGGCTCGGCGATGGCGAAGTTGGCGTATCCGTCACGGAGTTTGGCGGGCTCGGTGCCGAACAGCTTGCTGTAGAAGATGACGGACGCGTCGAGATCTGCGACGCGGAGGGCCAGCTGAACGCGGGACATGGCGTACCTCCTGCTCGATGGGTGGTTGTCGGGTCAGCAACTGCCGGAGACGGTCGAGGTTCCGGTGCCGATCTGCAGGGTGGCGGGGGCGCCGCAGCATCCGCCGCCCTGGCTGTTCTGGGCCGTGTCGGGTTCGTCGTACAGGCCCGCGCCGCCGCACACGCCGGTTTCGGGCAGGGTCAGCTCGACGCGTTCGGCGGCCTCGCGGTCGCCGGCGATCGCGGCGCTGATGGAGCGGACCTGCTCGTAGCCGGTCATCGCCAGGAACGTGGGGGCGCGGCCGTAGGACTTCATGCCGACCAGGTAGATGCCCTGCTCCGGGTGGGACAGCTCGTTCACGCCGTGCGGATAGACGGTTCCGCAGGAGTGCACGTTCGGGTCGATCAGAGGAGCCAGGGCCGTCGGCGCCTGCAGACGCTCGTCCAGTCCGAGGCGGACCTCGGAAAGGAAGGACAGGTCGGGGCGGAAGCCGGTCAGGACGATGACCTCGTCGACGGGGTCCAGGCGGCGGCCATCGTCGGCGACCAGGACCAGCTGGTCGCCGTCGCGGTCCACAGCGTCAGTGCGGAAGCCGGTGACCGCGCTCGCGAAGCCGTCCTCGACGGCGGCTTTGGCGCGCAGGCCCAGGGCCCCGCGTGCGGGCAGCTCGTCGGCCTCGCCTCCGCCGAAGGTGTTTGCGCCGATGCCGCGTCGCAGAATCCACGTTGTGTGCGTGCCCTGCTCCTCCTTGGCCAGGTCGGCGAGGTAGGCCAGCGCGGTGAAGGCGGAGGCGCCGGAGCCGATGACCGCGGTGCGCTTGCCCGCGTAGCGGGCACGGACGGCCGGGTCCTTGAGGTCGGGGACGCGGTAGGAAACGCGGCCAGTGGCCGTCTTCTCGCCGAGGGCGGGCAGGCCGTTGGCGCCCATCGGACTGGGGGTGGACCAGGTGCCGGAGGCATCGATCACGGCGCGGGCGGTGATCCGCTCCTCGCGCCCGTCCGTCCCCAGGGTGTGGATGCTGAAGGGCTGCTCGTCGCGATCGGCGTCGACGATGCGGTCGCGGCCCGCGCGGGCGACGCCGGTCACCGTGACGCCGTAGCGAACCTTGTCGCCGAGGACGTCGGCGAGCGGCTGCAGGTACTGCTCGGCCCAGTCGCCGCCGGTCGGGTAGGCGGAGCCGTCAGGGCGGACCCAGCCGGTGGGGGCGAGGAGCTTCTCGGCGGCCGGGTCGGTGACCTCGGCCCACGGTGAGAACAACCGCACGTGTGCCCAGTCGCGTACGGCGGTGCCCGCGGACGGTCCGGCTTCGAGGACCAGGGGTGCGATGCCGCGTTCGACGAGGTGGGCGGCGGCGGCCAGGCCGATCGGGCCGGCACCGATGACCACGACGGGCAGCTGGTCGGTGGTGGACGCGTTCACGAGACTCCCCTTTGCTTCGACATTCGTCGATGGCTTGCGCGGCCAGCATGGCACCTGCTTCGATGAGCGTCAACATAGACATTCATCGAATCTGGGGGTTTCTCGATGGAGCACGCTGACGTCGTGGTGATCGGCGGCGGGCAGTCCGGGCCGGTCACGGGGCGCGCCCTACTGCGGCAGGGGATCAGGCCGGTGGTGCTGGAGGCGTCAGAGCGGGCGGCAGGGTCGTGGCCGCGCTGCTACGACAGCCTCACCCTGTTCTCGCCCGCCAGGTACAGCTCGCTGCCAGGGATGCCTTTTCCCGGCGCGGATCCGAACGGCAGCGCAGCCTGTCATCCAACTCTCTGCGCGGCGTCGGCCGGGACGCCGCCCGCGTGGCGCGGCGCCTGGCGGCTCACCTTGCCCACGGCTGAGCCATGCGCCCCTCGCCCACTGGTTCGACGTATGTCAACATAGATGCATGTCGAACGCTAAGGTGCTGCCGCTGATCGAGGCCGAGGGATCCGAGGCCGTTGCGCCATGCTGCCCGCCGCTCACCGAGCGCCCGTTCACCGCGGAGGAGTCCGAGACAGCTGCGCGGATGTTCAAGGCGCTCGGCGACCCGGTGCGACTGCGCCTGTTCTCGGCAGTGGCCTCGCACGCGGCCGGTGAGGCGTGCGTGTGCGACATCTCCGACGTCGGCGTCTCCCAGCCGACGGTCTCCCACCACCTGAAGAAGCTCAAGGAGGCCGGGCTGCTGACCTCTGAGCGGCGCGGGACGTGGGTCTACTACCGGGTCGAGCCGTCGGTGCTGGCGGCCATGGGCAAATTGCTGACCATCGCACCGGCAGTGGCCTGACGGTGACGGGGGCCCTTGGCATGTCGTCGTTCTGATCGCACGGCGCAGCCCAGCTGACACAGTCCAGGGTCATTGTCAGTTGTCGTATGGATGATGGAGCGATGAGCATCGACGTCGAGTGGGCACGCGGCGAGCTGTCGCACTTCTTGGAGCTCACCGAGCTGTACCGGCCACCGGACCCTGCCGGCATGGTCGTCTTCAGCACCAGGAAATCCAATCGCGGCAACCCGGCAGACATCATTGCCAGTGCGCATGCAGTGGAGCAGATCCTCGACCGCGTCCTGCCCGCCTGGCGCGGCAATCAGCGGATCAACCGCTGGTACCAGCACCGCGAGGCCGTCCAGCGTGCCGACGCCGCTCTGCAGCGAGACGCCGAGATCCGCGAACGCCTGGGCGGCACCGCGCCACGCCTGAGTGCCGCGAGCCTGCACTCATGGGTCTGGTCTGCGGCAAGAGCGCTGTGGCAGGACGGACATTTTCGAGAGGCCGTCACTGCTGCTGCGAGGAAGGTCAACCGCGAAACACAGAACAAGGCAGGGCGGCGCGACGTAACCGAAACCGCCCTGTTCCAGAGCATCTTCTCGAAGGACGCTCGCAAGCCTGGCCAGCCGCGTCTGCGACTGATGATCGACGACGGCAGCGACACCTTCCGCAGCGTCCAACGGGGTGCGGCGGCCTTCGCCGAGGGCTGCTACGCCGGCATCAGGAATCCCAACAGCCACGAGGACGGCCTGCCGGAGCTGCCACAGCATGAGGCGCTCGAACAGCTGGTCGCCTTTAGTGTTCTGGCCCGATGGGTGGATACGGCCGCACGCGCCACATGATTGCCGTCCGAGGTGCTCAGGACAGCTGTTCAGCGATCTGCCGGGCTGTGTCGCGGGCGGGCCGCCCGACGCCGATGAGGGTGGCGGAGGCGGGCCCGGTCCAGTCGCCGTAGCCGAGCAAGTACAGGCGCGGCTCGTCCACCGCCCGCGTGCCGGATGTGGCGATGTGGCCCCGGTGCCCTCGGAGTTGCAGCGGTGCGAGGTGCGTCAGGGCGGGCCGGAACCCGGTGCACCAGATGATCGTGTCGACCCCGGCGCGGGTGCCATCAGCCCATTCGACGCCGCCGGGGACGAGGCGGGTGAACATCGGGCTCGCCTTGAGCAGACCGCGGTCGCGTGCCTCACGGACGGGTGGGACGGCGACGATGTCGCCGAGGGAGGCGACGCCGCCGGTGTCCGTACGCCCCTGGTCGAGGGCGCGGCGGCGGGCGGTGGCGGCGTCGAAGAGGGCGCGGCCGTCGATGTCGTCGGCCAGGAAGCGTGGCGGGCGCTGGGTGACCCAGGTCAGCTCGATGTCGTGGGCGAGGTCGGCCGCGATCTGGGCGCCTGAGTTGCCGCCGCCGACCACGATCACCCGGCGGCCTGCGAAGTCCTGGGGCCGTCGGTGGTCGACGCTGTGCAGTTGCCGGCCGCCGAAGTCGGTGAGTCCGGGCACGGCTGGGAGGAAGGGGCGCCACCAGGTGCCGGTCGCGCTGATCACGGCGCGAGCCCGCCAGGTGCCCGAGTCCGTCTCCACACGCAGGAACCCGCCGTCCCGGTGCACGCCCAGCACCCGTACAGGCCGCTCGACCGGGAGGTCGTACCGCTTCTCGTAGTCACGCAGGTAGGCGACCACGTGCTCGGCGTCCGGGTACTCCTCGCCCGGCTGCGGCGGCATCAGCCGCCCCGGAAGAGACGAGTAGGCGGCTGGGGAGAACAGGTGCAGGGAGTCCCAGGTGTGTTGCCAAGCGCCGCCCGGCTCGGCCTGGGCGTCGAGGGTGACGAAGTCCAGGCCGAGGCGGCGCAGGTGGTAGCCGGCGGCGAGCCCGGCCTGGCCGCCGCCGACGATCACCACCTGCGTGTGCCGGTCCCCGGTCACGAGGTCCGCACCACGCCGCTCGACTCCGGGCAACACGCGGCGTGGGCGCGATGTGCGGCGGCGCAGGTGCCGCACAGCAGCCGCCGCACCGGTGGCTCGGTGGCCACCGGGCGGGAGATCGGCTTCGTGCAGGTCAGGTACCGCTTGGAGACTTCGGCGTGGGCGGCGCGGACAGCGGCTCCGCACTGAGCGCAGACGCCGACCGCGGCGACTTGCGCTCCGGTGCCGGTGCAGTCCAGGCAGTGCATCAGCTCTCCTGCGGCGTGGCCGTCAGCTGCTGGCTGTCGCTGAACTTGCGCCGCCAGGCCAGGGATACGTACACGAGCGCGACCAGCACCGGCACCTCGATCAGCGGGCCGACGACACCGGACAGGGCCTGCCCGGAGGTGACGCCGAACGTGGCGATGGCGACCGCGATGGCCAGCTCGAAGTTGTTGCCCGCCGCGGTGAAGGCGAGCGTCGCGGTGCGGTCGTAGGCCAGGCCGATGACCTTGCCGAGGGCGAACGTGCCGAACCACATGACCGCGAAGTACACCAGCAGCGGCAGCGCGATACGGGCGACGTCCAGCGGCTGCGAGGTGATGGTCTTCCCCTGCAGGGCGAAGAGGATGACGATCGTGAAGAGCAGGCCGTACAACGCCCACGGGCCGATCTTCGGCAGGAAGTTGGTCTCGTACTTCTCGCGGCCCAGCTTCTGCTCGCCGATGCGGCGGGTGAGGAAGCCGGCCAGCAGCGGGATGCCGAGGAAGATGATCACGTTCAGCGCGATCTTCCACATGGAGATGTCCAGGTGCTCGCCGTTGCCCAGGTTCAGCCAGCCGGGCAGCAGGTCGAGGTAGAACCAGCCGAGCAGGCCGAAGGCCAGGACCTGGAAGACCGAGTTCAGCGCGACCAGTACGGCGGCTGCCTCGCGGTCGCCGCAGGCGAGGTCGTTCCAGATGATGACCATCGCGATGCAGCGGGCGAGGCCGACGATGATCAGGCCGGTGCGGTACTCGGGCAGGTCAGGCAGGAAGATCCAGGCCAGCGCGAACATGACCGCCGGGCCGATGATCCAGTTGACGACCAGCGACGAGGCCATGAGCTTCTTGTCGCCGGTGACGGCGTCGAGTTTGTCGTAGCGGACCTTGGCCAGGACCGGGTACATCATGATCAGCAGGCCGACGGCGATCGGCAGGGAGATGCCGCCGATCTCGACCGTTGCCAGGGCGTCGTCGAGGCCGGGGATGGCGCGGCCCAGGCCGAGGCCGAGGGCCATGGCGAGCAGGATCCACACGGCGAGGAAACGGTCGAGCGTCGAGAGCTTCGCGACGACCGGGGAATCCTCGGTGGGGGATGTCGCGGATGCTTCGGTGCGGGTCACGGGCAGGCCCTCTTGTTGTCGGCGGCGGTGCGAGCGGCCTCGGCCAGGGCGGCGAACTGACCCGCGAGCGAGGCGATGACGTCGGGCTTGAGCCGGTAGTAGGTGAACCGGCCGCACGGCTCCGTCTCCACGACCCCGGCCTCGCGCAGCACCTTCAGATGGTTGGAGAGGTTGGTCTGCCGGGCGCCGGTCTCCTCCACCAGGTGAGTGGTGCACAGAGTCTCTTTGGCCAGCAAGGTCACGATTCGAAGCCTGAGCGGGTCGGCCAGAACCCGGATCAGATCAGTGTCGACTGACGTCAGCATGGGCTGATACTCTCACATCACTCCGAGCTGATACCAGCCGGGGCTGATGCCTGGGACCCGCATCCCTCCGCCCCGAAGGGGGTTCCCGTGACCGCCTCCCCGCCTCCTGTCCTGCCCGATGAGCGCCTCGCGTCGGGCATCGCCCGACTCGCCCTGCGCTACCGCGGGCGCTTCGCCCCGGCGACCATCCAGCGCCTCGTCACCGACTCCTACGAACGGCTGGCCGAACACGCCCGCATCCGAACCCACCTGATCGTTCTGGCCGAGCACCTGGCCACCGAGCGGGTGGACGCGCTCGCACACATCGAAGGCGCTCCCGGCTGCGGCCTGCCCCGCGTGCTGTTCGTCTGCAGCCACAACGCCGGCCGTTCGCAGATGGCAGCAGCCCTCCTCGCGCACCGCGCGGGCGGACACGTGGTCGTATCGTCCGCGGGCACGCTCCCGGCAGCCGAGGTCGAGCCGGTCGTCATCCAGGTGCTCACCGAGGCCGGCGTGGACCTCAGCGACGCGTTCCCCAAGCCGCTGACCGACGAGGTCGTGCAGGCCGCCGACATCGTCATCACCATGGGATGCGGGGGCGCCTGCCCCGTCCTGCCCGGGCGCCGCTACCTGGACTGGCCGGTCACCGACCCCGGGGGCGCCCCGATCGCCGTCGTCCGCGGCATTCGCGACGAGATCGACGCCCACATCACCGAGCTGCTCGCCTCTCTGCCGAGTTCCTGAATCCGCACCCCGCACCACCGCAAGACTCACTGACGAAGGAAGAACCGATGTCCTCCAGCCCGCTCGCCTCCGTGCTGTTCGTCTGCGTCCACAACGCCGGGCGCTCGCAGATGGCTGCCGGATTCCTCTCCCACCTCGCGGGCGACCGGATCGAGGTCCGCTCCGCCGGCTCCATCCCGGGCGACCAGGTCAACCCCTCAGCCGTCGAGGCCATGAAGGAGGTCGGCGTCGACATCGCCGACGCCAAGCCGAAGATCCTCACCACCGAGGCCGTCCAGGTGTCCGACTACGTCATCACCATGGGCTGCGGCGACGCCTGCCCGATCTTCCCGGGAAAGAAGTACCTCGACTGGGCCCTGGAAGACCCGGCCGGCAAGGGCGTCGACGCCGTCCGCCCCATCCGCGACGAAATCAAGACCCGCATCGAGGCACTGATCGCCGAGATCGACGCCAAGCAGGAGGCGTGACGTCGGTGATCGACAATGAAATACGCGAGGTCATCGGCTCCGGCCCCGCCGGATACACCGCCGCCCTCTACACCGCCCGGGCCGCACTCAAGCCGCTCGTCTTCGGCGGTGCGATCTTCGTGGGCGGCGCGCTGACCACGACGACCGAGGTCGAGAACTTTCCCGGCTTCCCCGAGGGCATCGACGGCCCGGACCTGATGACGAACATGCGTGCCCAGGCCGAGAGGTTCGGCGCCGAGATGGTCGACGACGACATCGTCGCCGTCGACCTCACCGGGGAGATCAAGACCGTCACCGACACGGTGGGCACCGTGCACCGAGCGAAGACGGTGATCGTGGCGACCGGCTCCGGCTACCGCAAGCTCGGCCTGCCCAAGGAGGACGAACTCTCCGGCCGGGGCGTGTCCTGGTGCGCCGCCTGCGACGGCTTCTTCTTCCGCGACCGCGACATCGTGGTGGTCGGCGGCGGCGACACCGCCATGGAGGAAGCGACTTTCCTCACCCGCTTCGCCCGCTCGGTGACCGTCGTCCACCGCCGCTCCACCCTGCGGGCCTCCCAGATCACGCAGAACCGCGCCTTCGCCGACGACAAGATCTCCTTCGCGTTCGACAGCGAGATCGCGGAGATCAAGGAAAGCAACGGGAGGCTCGCCGGCGTCGTTCTGCGCGACGTCTTCACCGGCGCCACCCGCGACCTGGACGTCACCGGCCTGTTCATCGCCATAGGTCACGACCCGCGCACCGAACTGTTCAAGGGCCGGCTGGACCTGGACGAGGAGGGCGTACAAGCACTGCTGCCGTCCAGCGAGAGCCGCACCCGCAAGGCGATCGACGACGCCTTCACGGAAGAAGCCGAGGAGGAAGACGAGGGTGACCGGCCCGGCGCCCAGGGCGCATCAGTGCCCCGAGCGAATCCAATGTGCCCTCAATGTGCCCTGGCCGCCTGACGGCCCCTCCCCGGCACTGAAAAGGGCGAGGCCCGAAGACCCCGCCCGCACCCCACGAAACCCCAGCTCAGGGCCACACCAAGCAATACGGCTGATGCCCCGCCTCATGCAGCCGATGCGAGAAGTCCTGCCACTCGTGCAGCAGTTGGTACACGTTGAACGCGTCCCGCGGACCGCCCCGGTCCGGGACCGTCGACCAGATGAAGGCCGCCGCGCCGACCGCCTCCTCGCCGATGCCCCGGAGGGGGTCGACGACGGTCATGGGGAGTTTGACGACGGCGTAGTCGGGGTGCAGGACGACCAGTTCCAGGGGCGGGACCTTGTGCAGGGGGACGCCCTCGATGCCCGTGAGGACCATCGCCGCCATGGTCTCCGGCTTGATCTTGGTGAACATGCCGTTCATGCCGAGTTCGTCGCCGCCGAGTTCCTCGGGGCGCATCGAGATCGGGACGCGGGCCGCGGTCGCACCGTCGGGTGCGCCGAAGTACTTGTACGTCACCCCCACCCGGCCACCATTCCTGCTCCCCGCACGAAGATCGTCCACCCGGTGTTCAGCCTGAAATTCATCCACGCGACGCTCACCCCGACGTTCAGCCCGAAGATCGTCCAGCCGATGTTCAGTACGTCCGTCGGACCGCTCCGGTTCACTCTGCGGACCCTGCGTCTGACGAGTTTCCTGAGTGTCCTCCGCCTCGCGCCGGTGCTTGCCCCGTCTGGCACGCCGAGGACCCAGGTCATCGGTCCCCTCGCCCAGTCCGCCACCGCGATGCATATCTCCACCCGACTGCTTTTTCTGGGACGCGCCGCCCCCGCCGCGCAACCCGATCATCGTGTCAGTGACCTCCCCCGCGACCGCCCGCCGAAACGTGCGCCGAATCATCTGTCCGCAGGATCTTCGCAGCCTCTGACCACCCTGGGCCGTTTGATCTGTGTGTATCAGGTCCAGTCTCGCAGACGGCCGGGAATCGCGGGCTCGATGCGGGTTCGGTCACACTCGCCGTCCGCCCCGTAACCTCCCCTGGCCTACCCTGAACAGGTCACTGAACAGGTCACTGGCACCCGGAGCCCGACAACGTCGGAGAAGGTCGGAGAAGTCGCAGGTCATGAGCGAACTGGCATATCCGTATGAAGCACCGGCCTCGCAGGCTCTGTTCGACCGTGCGGCGGCCGTCACGCCCGGCGGTGTGAACTCACCGGTACGGGCCTTCCGCGCCGTCGGCGGCACGCCGCGGTTCATGGTGTCCGGCACCGGCCCGTACCTGACGGACGCCGACGGACGCGAGTACGTCGACCTCGTGTGCTCCTGGGGGCCCATGATCCTCGGGCACTCGCACCCCGAGGTCATCGCCGCCGTCCAGGACGCCGTCGCCCGCGGTACGTCCTTCGGTACGCCCGGTGAGGGCGAGGTCGCGCTCGCCGAGGAGATGATCGCCCGGGTCGGGCCCCTGGAGCAGGTCCGGCTCGTGTCCAGCGGCACCGAGGCGACCATGTCGGCGATCCGGCTCGCGCGCGGGTTCACCCAGCGCGCCAAGGTGATCAAGTTCGCCGGGTGCTACCACGGCCACGTCGACTCGCTGCTCGCCGCGGCCGGCAGCGGCGTCGCCACCTTCGCGCTGCCCGACACCCCGGGTGTCACCGGCGCCCAGGCCGGCGACACCGTCGTCCTGCCCTACAACGACCTCGACGCCGTACGCGCGGCCTTCGCCGCCCACCCCGGCGAGATCGCCTGCGTGATCACCGAGGCCTCCCCGGGCAACATGGGCGTCGTACCGCCCGCGGACGGCTTCAACCAGGGGCTCAAGGACCTCTGCGCCGAGAACGGTGCCCTCTACATCTCCGACGAGGTCATGACCGGCTTCCGGACCAGCCGCGCCGGGTGGTTCGGGGTCGACGGCGTGGTCCCCGACCTGATGACCTTCGGCAAGGTCATGGGCGGCGGCTTCCCCGCCGCGGCCTTCGGCGGACGCGCGGACGTCATGGCGCACCTCGCCCCGGCCGGGCCGGTCTACCAGGCCGGCACGCTGTCCGGGAACCCGATCGCCACCGCGGCCGGCCTCGCCCAGCTGCGACTGCTCGACGACGCCGCCTACGCCAAGGTCGACGCCGTGTCCCGGGAGATCCAGGGCCTCGTCACCGGCGCCCTGGCCAAGGAGGGCGTCGCGCACACGCTGCAGACCGCCTCCAACATGTTCTCCGTGTTCTTCACCGACCGTCCGGTCAGGAACTACGAGGACGCCAAGGCCCAGGAGTCCTTCCGCTTCACCGCGTTCTTCCAGTCGCTGCTCTCCGACGGTGTCTACCTGCCTCCGTCGTCCTTCGAGTCCTGGTTCGTGTCCACCGCGCACGACGAGCGTGCCGTGCAGCGCATCGCCGACGCCCTCCCGGCGGCGGCCCGCGCGGCCGCGGAGGCCACGGCATGAGCGACCAGGGCAACGGCGCGAGCGCCGACATCACCGTCGTCCACGTCATGCGCCACGGCGAGGTCGCCAACCCGGACGGCATCCTCTACGGCCGTCTCCCCGGCTACCACCTCTCCGAGCTGGGCCGGCGCATGGCGGACCGGGTCGCCGAGCACCTGGCGGACCGCGATGTGACGCACGTCGTCGCCTCCCCGCTGGAGCGGGCGCAGGAGACGGCCGAACCGATCGCCAAGGCGCACGGCCTCGACCTCGCCACCGACGAGCGGCTGATCGAGGCCGACAACATCTTCCAGGGCAAGACCTTCGGCGTCGGCGACGGTGCGCTGCGCAAGCCCGGCAACTGGAAGCACCTGGTCAACCCGCTCCGGCCGTCCTGGGGCGAGCCTTACGTCGATCAGGTCGTGCGCATGATGAGCGCCCTGAGCACGGCGAAGGACCGGGCCCGGGGGCACGAGGCGGTCGTGGTCAGTCATCAGCTGCCGATCTGGATCGTGCGGTCGTACGTGGAGCGGCGGCGGCTGTGGCACGACCCGCGCAAGCGGCAGTGCACGCTCGCCTCGCTGACGACCTTCACGTTCCGGGGCGACCGGATCGTCTCCGTCGGCTACACCGAGCCGGCCCGCGATCTCGTCCCGGCGCATCTCCTGGCCGGTGCCAAGCCGGTGAAGGGGCAGGGCAAGGCGTTCGGCGCCTGATCCGATCCACAGAACCCACAAGCCCTTTCTGTTCGCTTCCGGGCGGTTTCCGACCGCTCCGTTACGGAATCTGCAAATAACAGCGGAACCTCCCCGTTCGTCACGTCCTCTGACTGGGTGACCAGCACGACGTGACGAATCGGGGATGCCATGCGCGCTCTCACCCGTAGGGGAATGCTCGGAATCGGCGCGGGAGCCGCCGCCGCTGTCTCGCTCGCCGGCTGCGGCGGCCTCACCGGGTCAGAGGGGTCGAGCCACGCCGGAGGTTCCCCCGACAAGGGAACCGGCAGCCCGAAGCCCACCGCCCGCCCCATCGGCGACGGCTCCACCGCCCACACCGGCGAACAGCCCCACCAGCCCGGCAAGCCCGAGCCGCTGGAGCCGGGCCAGACTCCGCCGCAGTTCGTCGTCTTCTCCTGGGACGGCGCCGGCGAGGTCGGCAACGGCCTCTTCCCGCGCTTCCTGGACCTGGCCAAGGAGCACGGCGCGAGCATGACCTTCTTCCTGTCCGGGCTGTATCTGCTGCCCGAGTCGAAGAAGCGCCTCTACGACCCGCCGAACAACCCGCGCGGCGCCTCCGACATCGGCTACCTCACCGACGCGCACGTCAAGGACACGCTGAAGTACGTCCGCCGGGCCTGGCTGGAGGGCCACGAGATCGGCACCCACTTCAACGGGCACTTCTGCGGCGAGACCCACGGCTCGGTCAAGAACTGGACGCCCCGGCAGTGGCGCAGCGAGATCGACCAGGCGAAGTCCTTCGTGAAGGAGTGGCGCACCAACACCGGCTGGACCGACCTGCCGTCCCTGCCGTTCGACTACGACAAGGAACTCGTCGGCGGCCGCACGCCCTGTCTGCTCGGCCAGGACAACCTGCTGCCCACCGCCCGCGAGCTCGGCTGGCGCTACGACGCCTCCTCGCCCGGCGGCCGCCAGGTCTGGCCGGTGAAGCGACAGGGGATCTGGGACCTGCCCCTACAGCAGATACCTTTCCCCGGCCGGGGCTTCGAGGTCCTCTCGATGGACTACAACATGCTGGCAAACCAGTCCATAAGCACCACAAAGGCGCCCGCGCACAACTACCCGGGCTGGCGCGAGCAGTCGGCCCAGGCGTACATCCAGGGCTTCCAGCGGGCCTACGAGTCCAATCGCGCGCCCCTCTTCATAGGCAACCACTTCGAGCAGTGGAACGGCGGCATCTACATGGACGCCGTGGAGGAGGCCTTCAAGCACATCGCGCGGGAGAAGGACAAGGGCGCGGATGTGCGCCTCGTCTCCTTCCGTCAGTTCACCGACTGGCTGGACGTCCAGAAGCCCGAGGTGCTGGACAGGCTCCGCACGCTGGAGGTCGGGCAGCAACCGGCCGGTGGCTGGAAGGGGTTCGTGGAGAAGACGCCGCAGGGGACCGGGACACCCTCGCGAAACGCTGCCTGAAATGCGGTTTTCCGCCCGCAAGGGGGGTGGGCGAGAGCGCCGGAACGGGCATGCGAAACTTTTCACATGAGTGCCGCCAGCCGCGCCCCCCTGGGTTCGAACAGCTCGCCCCGCACGACCCGGAACACCCGCTCACCCCGGGCCCGTCGCCGCGCCGCCCTGACCGCCGGTGCCGCCGCGGCCGCGCTGCTCGTCTCCGCGTGCGGCTCGGGCGGCACCTCCGGCGGGGGCGGCAACACCAACTTCGTCACCGGCTCCGACGGCACCGCCACGGCCGCCAAGGGCGAGCGCACCCCGGCCCCCGACCTGTCCGGCAAGACCATCGCCGGCAAGACGCTCGACGTCGCCGACTTCAAGGGCAAGGTCGTCGTCCTCAACGTGTGGGGCTCCTGGTGCAACCCCTGCCGCGCCGAGGCCAAGTACTTCGCGAAGGTGTCCAAGGCCTACGCGGACAAGGGCGTGCAGTTCGTCGGCATCAACACCCGCGACACCTCCACGGGCGCCGCCCTCGCCTTCGAGAAGGACTGGGACATCACCTACCCCAGCCTCTACGACCCGACCGGCAAGCTGCTGCTGCGCTTCGACAAGGGCACCCTCAACCCGCAGGCGATCCCCTCCACCCTCGTCCTCGACCGGGACGGGAAGATCGCGGCCCGCTCGCTGTCCGCGCTCAGCGAGGAACGCCTGCTGAAGATGCTCAAGCCCGTCGTCGCGGAGAAGTGACGTGAGCGCAGCGATGCTCGCCGCCGCGACCGACCCCAACCAGACCGTTCTCAACGGCGCCCTGCTGGCGGCCCTCCCGCTCGCCCTGCTCGGCGGCCTTGTCTCCTTCTTCTCGCCGTGCGTCCTGCCCCTGGTCCCCGGCTACCTCTCCTACGTCACCGGCGTCAGCGGCACCGACCTGGCCGAGGCCCGGCGCGGCCGGATGGTCGCCGGAGCCTCGCTGTTCGTGCTGGGCTTCACCGCCGTGTTCGTCTCCACCGGGGCCTTCTTCGGATTCTTCGGGCAGACGCTCCAGGAGCACAAGGACGTCCTGTCCAAGGTGCTCGGCGTGTTCATGATCCTCCTGGGTGTCTTCTTCATGGGCCTCATGCCCTGGCTCACCCAGCGGGAGTTCCGCTTCCACCGCAGGCCGGTGGCCGGGCTGATCGGCGCCCCCCTGCTCGGAGCGCTGTTCGGGATCGGCTGGACCCCCTGCATCGGCCCCACCCTCGCCTCCGTGCTGGTCCTCTCCTCCGACCAGGGCAGCGCCGGACGCGGCGCCCTCCTGACCGTCGCGTACTGTCTGGGGCTGGGCGTGCCGTTCGTGCTCGCCGCGGTCGCCTTCCGCAAGGCCCTCGGAGCCTTCGGGTGGATCAAGCGCCACTACGTCTGGGTGATGCGGGTCGGCGGCACCATGATGATCGTGACCGGTCTGCTGCTGCTGACCGGCGCGTGGGACCGCATCGTGCAGGAGATGCAGGTCTGGTCCGACGGCTTCACTGTGGGGATCTGATCGATGAGCAAGACCACCGCCCCCGACCCGGCCCCGCCCGCCGGTGAGGACCAGGACCTGGGCGCCGCCGGCTCCCAGCTGTCCACCGCCCCCAAGGAAGACCTCCCCAACCTGCCCGCCCTGGGCGTCATCGGCTGGGCCCGCTGGTTCTGGCGCCAGCTCACCTCCATGCGGGTCGCGTTGCTGCTCCTCCTGCTGCTCTCCCTCGGCGCGATCCCCGGCTCGCTCATCCCGCAGTCGGGCCAGGACGAGACCAAGGTCGCCGACTTCCGCGAGAACCACGAGACCCTCGGCGAGATCTACGACAAGCTCGGCCTGTTCCACGTGTACGGCTCGGTGTGGTTCTCCGCGATCTACATCCTGCTGTTCGTCTCCCTCATCGGCTGCATCGTGCCCCGCACCTGGCAGTTCGTGGGCCAGCTGCGCGGCCGCCCGCCGGGCGCGCCCAAGCGGCTGAACCGGCTGCCCGCCCACACCACCTGGCGCACCACGGCCGAACCCGAGCAGGTCCACCAGGCCGCCCTGGCCCTGCTGAAGAAGCGCCGCTTCCGCGCCCACCTCGCCGGTGACGCCGTCGCCGCCGAGAAGGGCTACGTACGCGAGCTGGGCAACCTCGTCTTCCACATCGCCCTCATCGTGATGCTGGTCGCCTTCGCCTGGGGCCAGCTCTACAAGTCCGAGGGCAACAAGCTGGTCGTCGAGGGCGCCGGCTTCTCCAACACCCTCACGCAGTACGACGACTTCAAGTCCGGCAACCTCTTCTCGTCGGACGACCTGGTGCCCTTCAGCTTCAACCTGAAGAAGTTCACCGGCACCTACGAGCGCACCGGCCCCAACAAGGGCACCCCGCGCACGTACCAGGCCTCCCTCGACTACAGCTCAGGCCCGTACGGCAAGGACGAGAAGACCACCGTCAAGGTCAACCAGCCCCTGGAGATCGGCGACTCCAAGGTCTACCTCGTCAGCCACGGCTACGCCCCCGTCATCACCGTCCGGGACGCCACGGGCAAGGTCGTCTACGAGGACGCCGTACCGCTGCTGCCGCTGGACGCCAACGTCACCTCCTCCGGAGTCGTCAAGGTCCTCGACGGCTACCGCAACGCCCAGGGCAAGAAGGAACAGCTCGGCTTCAACGCGTTCCTCGTGCCGACCTACGGCGGCCACGCCAGCGGCACGATGCTGTCGCAGTTCCCCGCGCTGGACTCCCCGGTGCTCGCACTGTCCGCCTACCACGGCGACCTCGGGGCCGACTCGGGCATCCCGCAGAGCGTGTACCAGATGGACAAGACCAACATGAAGGAGTTCAAGGACTCCAAGGGCAAGCTGTTCAAGAGGCTGCTGCGGCCCGGCGACTCCATGACCCTCCCGAACGGCGCCGGCTCGGTCACCTTCGGCAAGACCGTCAAGGAGTGGGCCGGCTTCCAGGTCGTCCAGGAGCCCGGCGGCGGCTGGGCCCTCGCCGGCTCCATCGCCGCGATCGGCGGCCTCGCCGCCTCCCTGTTCATCCAGCGCCGCCGCGTCTGGGTGCGCGCGGTCCGGGGCGCCGACGGCGTCACCGTCGTCGAGATGGCCGGCCTCGGCCGCAGCGAGTCAGCCAAGGTCCCCGAGGAACTGGGCGACCTCGCCGGAATCCTCTACGACCAGGCCCCGGGCGCGCCCGATCCCGACGACCCCGCAGATTCCCCCGACGCCGACCAGGAGCCGGGCACCGAACCCCCCGTACCTGCCGAAGGGGCTGGGAAGCAGTGACTCTCGCCGCCGCCACCAACGAAAACCTCGCGCAGATCAGCAACGTACTGATCTACTCCTCGATGGCCGTCTACACCCTGGCCTTCTTCGCGTACATCGCCGAATGGCTCTTCGGCAGCCGCAGCAAGGTGGCCCGTACCGCCGCCGCGCTCACCGGGCAGGCCGAGAAGAAGGCGGCCCCGGCCGTCACCGTGAACAAGGCCGGCGGCACCGCCGTCCTGGAGCGGCCGAAGGTCACCGTGCGGGCCGCGTCCGGACAACGGGACGTGCCGGACGGGCCCGGCGCGGCCGGCGGCGACGAGCAGGGCGACCTGTACGGCCGGATCGCCATCTCCCTCACCGTGCTCGCCTTCCTGGTCGAGTTCGGCGGTGTCCTCACCCGCGCCCTCTCGGTGGAGCGGGCGCCGTGGGGCAACATGTACGAGTTCAACATCACCTTCTCCACGGTCGCGGTCGGCGTGTACCTCGGACTGCTGGCGCTGAAGAAGAACGTCCGCTGGCTCGGCCTGTTCCTGATCACCACGGTCCTGCTCGACCTGGGCCTGGCCGTCACGGTCCTCTACACCGCCAGCGACCAGCTCGTCCCGGCGCTGCACTCGTACTGGCTGTACATCCACGTCTCGACGGCGATCTTCTGCGGCGCGGTCTTCTACGTCGGCGCGGTCACCACGATCCTGTACCTCTTCAAGGACTCCTACGAGAACAAGCTCGCGAGCGGCGGCACGCCCGGCACCTTCGCCACCTCCGTGCTGGAGCGGCTGCCCGCCTCGTCCTCCCTGGACAAGTTCGCCTACCGCGTCAACGCCGCCGTCTTCCCGCTGTGGACGTTCACGATCATCGCGGGCGCGATCTGGGCCGGGGACGCCTGGGGCCGCTACTGGGGCTGGGACCCCAAGGAGACCTGGGCCTTCATCACCTGGGTCGCCTACGCCTGCTACCTGCACGCCCGCGCCACCGCCGGCTGGAAGGGCCGCAAGGCCGCCTACCTGGCCCTGCTCGCCTTCGGCTGCTGGCTGTTCAACTACTACGGCGTGAACATCTTCGTCTCCGGCAAGCACTCCTACGCTGGGGTGTGACCCGGCCCCGCCCCGGACGACACCGAAGGCCGGTCCCCGCGACTCCACGTCACGGGAACCGGCCTTCGCCGTCTCCACTGGCCTCTCCTAGTGCCGGCCGGCGGTACTCGTGATGACGTCCCGCAACCGCTCCGCGTACAGCCGCAGGTTCTTGTGGGCGATGTCCGTGTCCGGGTAGCGGCTGGCGAACCACAGGCCCTCGTGGAGGCGGGTGATCCAGGCGCAGACCTGGTCGCCGTAGGACACGCGGAGCAGGCCGTACGCGTTCTGGTCCGTCCAGTCGCCGGAGCCGGGGATGGCGCGGGTGTCGACGAAGGAGACGATCGAGTAGAGGTCGGGGGAGGTGGGGCGGAAGTCGGCGCCGAGGAGGTGGAGGACCCGGGCGAGCGGGATGCGGGCGAGCCGCCGGTTGGCCTGGAGGGCGGCGCGTACGGTGCGCAGGGCGCTCGGGAAGTCGGTGGCCTCGGACATGGGGATCTCGATCGGGGCGCCGCCCACGTACCAGCCGACCGACTGCGACCACTGGGACTTCACCCGGGTGTGGAACGGCACGACCGTGCGGTAGACGGGCTCGCCGCCGATCTCGTGGACGATCAGGGCGGTGGCCGCGAGAACCCCGACGAGGCTCCCGCCGTACGGGCGGCAGTACGCCTCGAACGCGGCGGCGGCGTCCGCGTCCACCAGCGGCTCCCGCATGAACTTCTGCGTGGGCAGCCCGCCCTCGGGATCCAGGCCGAGGTCCACGGGGAAGCTCGGCAGCCGTCCCTCGCAGCGGTGGATGAACTCCCGCCAGCGGGCGACGATGTCGTGGTCCGCGTCGATGCGGTCGGCGTCCGCGCGCTCGGCCTCGCAGAAGTCGACGTAGCTGCCCACCGGTTCCGGCTCCGGGGCCGCCGCCACCTCGCCGCCGCCGCGGGCCGCCTCGTACAGCTCGTGGATCTCGGCGGGGATGCGGTGGATGGAGTAGGCGTCGACATTGCTGTGGTCGAACGCCATGTAGACGCTGGTGGAGTCGTCCCGGACCACCGCGGTGTAGATGAGGTTGGGCCAGCGCAGAGCGTCCGCCGTGGTGTCGAAACGGTCCTGGAGGTGCTGGGCCAGGGCCGCCGGGTCGGTGAAGTCGCCGGCCTCCTCGCGGTGCAGGGACACCGAGGAGGCGTCGAGGGTGAAGCGGCGGATCGAGTCACCGGGACCGCCCGCCCAGCGGAAGCCGCTGCGCAGGGTCTCGTGCCGCAGCGTCCAGCCGCGCAGCGCCTCGCCCAGCGCGTCCAGATCGGCGCGCCCCGGGATGTCGAACGCCGCGCCCAGCCAGGTCGGCACGAACAGCCCGTCCTCGCGCACGGACCGCGCCGTCCGGAGGTGCGACTCCTGGATGTACGCCGGCGGCCTGGAGTCCTCCGGCAGCGCCTTCGCCGTCGCGACGGTCGCCGGACTGAGTGTCCATTCGACGAGTCGCCCAGGTCGCACCTCGCAACGCTGGATGTCAGTCATTCGCACAGGGCGTCTCCGTTCGCAGGTGGGATAGACCCGACCAAAGGAATGCCGAACGTGCCCTCGGCGACACCGGCTTTCGCCACATTTCAATGGAACGGATGGCATCTCGAACGGCGTTACGAGCCTTTACCGGTGCGCTCTGTTGACGCGAGGTAACCGTGGAGGGCCCCCGAGCCCTCGATCATCACCCTGGTCCGAGCCGTCAGGGCCTGCCCGCGAGCCGCGACGGCCGCGCGCAGGGCATCGCTGCTGCCCTCTCTCCTCAGCCCTTCCAGCACCGGCCGGATCTGGTCGAACAGATAGTGACTGCGGCGCAGGGTGTGCACGAGCCGGGCGTCCCGTACGTCGGCCGGTTCGTAGAGCCGGTATCCCGTGGCGCGCTCGCGCCGGGGCATGAGCAGCCCGGCCCCCTCCCACACCCGGAGCGCGGACGTCCGTACGCCCAGCAGCGCGGCCACTTCCCCGATGCGCAGCCCCTCGGAGCGGGGGAGCGGGGCGGGGGGCTCGGCCGCCAGCAGTTCCAGGGCCTCGCTCGCGGCCCGCAGCGCGACCCGCTCCTCGTGCAGGGCGGCGTGCGCGGCGTCGACCAGCGCGAGCGCGCCGGGGACGTCCCCCTCGTGCAGGGTCCGCATGATCCGCGTCGCCGGCACCGGCCCGTACCCCCGCATCAGGGTCCGGTACGCCAGCAGCGCGGCGCGGTGCGTCTCGGTGAAGGCCCGGTAGCCGGACGCGGTCCGCGCGGCCGGCGGCAGCACACCCGCGTCCTCGTAGTTGCGGATCTGCTGCGTCGAGACACCGGCGGACCGGGCGAGGTCGACGGGACGGAGTCGGCGTTCGTTGGTCATCGATTTGAAGGTTACGGCAGAACACACGGGGGGTGGGCCGCTCCAAGTCTCAACACCGCACTTCAATGGAAGACTTGAAGGAATGGACTCCTTCATTCGCGTGACCGGTGCCCGGCTCCACAACCTCAGGAACGTCTCCCTCTCCCTCCCGAAGAACAAGCTGGTCGTCCTGACCGGCCTGTCCGGTTCCGGCAAGTCCACCCTCGCCTTCGACACCCTCCACAAGGAGGGCCAGCGGCAGTACCTGGAGTCGCTGGGCATGGTCACCGGCTTCGTCAGCAAGCCCGCCGTCGACTCGATCACCGGCCTGTCCCCGTCCGTCAGCGTCGACCAGCACCACACCAACCGCAGCCCCCGCTCCACGGTCGGCACGGTCACGGAGGTGTTCACGTATCTGCGGCTGCTGTGGTCGCGCGTCGGCGTACGGCCGTGCCCCGGCTGCGGGAAGGACATCCCGCCGTCGTACGCCGAGGGCGCCGAGGGCGAAGAGAGCGACGAGGACACCGAGGCGGAGCAGCGGCCCTGCCCGCACTGCGGCACCCTCGTGCCCGAACTCGTGATGGGCTCCTTCTCCTTCAACAAGCCCGCCGGAGCCTGCCCGGCCTGCACCGGCCTCGGCGAGGTGATCCGGCCCGACGTACGGCGCCTGGTCGACGCCACCCGCACGGTCGCCCAGGGCGCGGTGCGGGGCTGGAACGCGAAGTTCACCGAGTGGAGCATCCCCGTGCTGCGGGCCGCCGCCGGCCACTACGGCTTCGACTTCGACGCGGACACCCCGGTCGGCGAACTGGGCGACATCCCGAGGGACCTGCTGCTCCACGGCGTCGAAAGCCCCGAGTTCCGACGGCACTTCCCGGACACCGATCCACCGTCGACCGTGTCCGCCGGCCGCTTCGAAGGAGTCGCGACGGCCCTGCTGCGCCGCTACAGCGACCGTGCCGACGACCCCGACTACCGCGAACGGGCCGAACAGCAGGGTCTGGTGAAGCAGCTCTGCGGTGAGTGCGGCGGGACCCGGCTGCGAGCGGAGAGCCGGGCGGTGACCGTGCACGGCCTCACCATCGTCGAGGCCGCCCGGCTCTCGCTGACCGACCTCGACACCTGGCTGGCGGGGTTGCGGGAGCGGTCGGACGCGGAGGCGTGGCCGCTCGTGGAGCCCGTGGCGGTGGACCTGGAGGAGCGGGTACGGCGCCTGGTGGACGTGGGAGTCGGCTATCTCGCCCTCGGGCAGGCCACGCCCAGCCTCTCCGCCGGGGAGACGCAACGCCTGCGGCTCGCCGCCCTGCTCGGCTCCGGGCTGACCGGCGTGCTCTACGTCCTCGACGAGCCCACGATCGGCCTGCACCCCTCCGACACCGCCCGCCTGGTCGGCGTCCTGCGCCGCCTGCGCGACCTGGGCAACACCGTGCTGGTCGTCGAGCACGACCTGGACGTGCTGCGCGCGGCGGACCATGTCATCGACGTCGGCCCGGGGGCGGGCCGGGACGGCGGCCGGATCGTCGCGACGGGCACACCGGAGGAGGTCGCCGGGACCGAGGGCTCGGTGACCGGCGCCTACCTGTCCGGCCTGCTGTCCGTCCCACCGTCACGCGGACGCGGCGACAGCGGGACGGCCGTCGTGATCCGCGGGGCCCGGGCCCACAACCTCAAGGACCTGACCGTACGGATCCCGCTCGGCCGCCTGGTGACGGTCACGGGCCCGTCCGGCTCGGGCAAGTCGACGCTGCTGCTGGACATTCTGGGCCGGGCCGCCCGCCGGCACTTCCACGGCGCGGGTGAACGGCCCGGCGAGCACGACGGCATCGACGGCTGGGAGCACCTGTCCAAGGCCGTCCTCATCGACCAGGAGCCGATCAGCCGGGTCCCGCGCTCCAACGCGGCGACCTACTCGGATGTCTTCACCCCGATCCGGGAGGTCTTCGCGGCCCGCGGCCAGGGCCGCCTGACAGCGGGCCACTTCTCCTTCAACGTGCCCGGCGGACGCTGCGAACGCTGCGAGGGCGCGGGGGTCCTCACCGTCCACATGCACTTCCTCCCGGCCGTGGAGGTGCGCTGCCCGACGTGCAAGGGCCACCGTTTCCGGCCGGAGGTGCTGGCGGTCCGGCACGAGGGCCATGACATCGCCGAGGTGCTCACGGCGACGGTGGACGAGGCGCTGACGGTGTTCAGGGACGTCCCGCCGGTGGCCACCCGGCTCCGGCGGATGGCGGACGTGGGCCTCGGCTACCTCCCCCTCGGCCAGCCGGCCACCACCCTCTCCGGCGGTGAGGCCCAGCGCCTGAAGCTCGCCAGGGAACTGGGACGGCGGACGACCGGACGCGCCCTCTACCTGCTCGACGAACCGACCACGGGCCTGCACCCCGCCGACACCGCCCGCCTCCTCGACGTCCTCCAGCGCCTCGTCGACGCCGGGCACTCGGTCGTCACCATCGAGCACAACCTCGACGTCATCCAGGCCGCCGACTGGCTCATCGACCTGGGCCCGCGGGGCGGCGCGGGCGGAGGACGCCTGGTGTCACAGGGCGCACCCGGCAGCTGAACCGATCCGGACCCGCGGACGTCTTCGTTGCGTATCACCGAGCGGGAGCCCCGGCTCCCGAAGGAGGCCACCGATGAAGGCGCCACTCCCTCTCCTGGCGGCGACCGCCGCCGCACTGTCCGTGGGCTGCGCGTCGGCGCCCCCGGACGACGCCGCGCCCGCGCCGTCCTGCGCGTACGTCGTCGAGTACGACAATCGCAGATACCTGGGGCGGGGGGAGACCGACGTCCCGGTGGAGGAGTCGCTCGGCGCTGCCACGCGTCCGGCGTGCGACGACACCCCCGGTGACGGCGACGACGGAGAGGGCCCGGCCCTGATGACCGCGTTCGCCGTGCGGGGGGTGGACCCGGCCGTCGCCATCGCCGTGGCTGAGGACACCGACGCATACCGTCTCGTGGTCGCCGACACCGTCGAGGAACTCCCGCCCGAGCTGAGGAAGGTGATCGACCGCTCCTGACGACCGCTCCTCAGGCCTGCCTCTCCAGCACCGCGTAGTCCGCGAAGCTCCGGCGGTAGCGCAGGTGCCTGGTCTCCTGGGTGTGCCTGCGCTGCCACTCCTCGACCTCGGCCGGGGCCGCGCAGGGCCCGGAGCCGGCCCCGCAGTCCGCGTCCTCGCCCGAGACGCAGTACGCCTCGTACTCGGGCAGGGCGGAGGCGTCCTGGACGATCGTGTACGGGACGTACCGGAAGAGCCTGCGTCCGGCCGACTCCCCGCCATGTTCGTCGCGTTGGTGCTTGCGCAGCAGGACGTTCGCGTCCGTCACCGCGCTTCCGTCGAACGCGGCCCGGGCCTTGTCCCGGCGGGCGGCGAGTTCCTCGCAGGTCGCGCAGCCGGGCACCGGGACGGGGGGCCGGGTCGGGTCGAAGGTGATCCCCTCCCTGGAACGGTCGTTGGCCGCGCGTACGCCCGCGCTGAGCCGTTCCTCCCGTGTCGCCTCGCGGATCCGCTCCGGGTCGGCCTGCCATTCCCGGCCGCCGCCGACCGGGCGCAGCATCACATACGGGCCCGTCTTGTCCTGGTACTCGCCGACCTTGTTCGTGTGGGGGTCGTAGACGAGCGATCCCGGTTCCATTTCGTGCTCCTCCGTAACTCTGGGTGTATCGAGCGTTGCGCAGGGGAATGGGCCGGATCAATGTTTCGGGCGTGCGGGTGGTGCACTGTCACGGAGGGGGAGCCGTGAGTCGGCGTAATGGCGGGGTGGGGTCGGGGGTCAGCACGGCGGCCGTGTTCGGGGAGGTGCTCAAGCATTTCCGCGAGGCCGCGTTGCTCACGCAGGAGGGCTTGGCGGGGCGTATCCCGTGCGACCGCTCGCACGTGGCCCGGGTGGAGGCGGGGACGAGGGTTCCGACGGACGGTTTCGCCAAGACCTGCGATGAACTGCTGGGCACGGGTGGGGTGTTGGCGCGGCTGTGGGGCCGCATCGACTGGTATCCGCAGGTGGAGCATCCTGACTGGTTCCGGCGGCGGGCTGAGATGGATGAGGTGGCAGTCGCGCTGCGGGAGTATCAGGAGCGGGTGATCCCGGGCCTGTTGCAGACGCCTGAATACGCGCACGCGCTGTTCAGTCGCCGCCGTGCGGACGCGCACGAGATCGAGTCACGCGTCTGTGCGCGCATGAGCCGACAGCAGCGATTCCTGGCTGACGGGGGCCCGTTGTATGTCGCCATCCTGGACGAAAGCTGCCTGCGCAACGCGGTAGGGAGCCCGGCGGTCATGCGGCAGCAGTGTGCGCACCTGCTGAGCGTCGGGCAGCGCCCCAACATCCGCGTCCAGGTCGCCCCGGCCGACCTCTTCGGGCTGGTACGTCCGAGGGGTTCCATGTCGTTGATCGAACTGACCGATGAGCGATGGGTGTACTCGGAGTCGTTGGACCGTGGCCACTTCAACAACGATCCGGCCCTCTATGCGCGGCATTCGCGCACCTATGATGTGCTCAGGGCAGACATCTTGTCAGCTCGGCAGTCCGCCGCCCTGATCAGCGACGTGATGGAGAGGTACGAGCAGCATGGACAGCTACCGACTCAGCGCGGCGTCTTGGATCAAGAGCAGCTACAGCGACGACAACGGCGGCAACTGCATAGAAATAGCCCCCGGTTTCCCCAACACCGTCCCGGTCCGCGACAGCAAAGCACCTGACAGAGCGGTCCTGTTGGTCTCCCGCGAAGCCTGGGCGGCATTCACCTCGTGTCTTCGCTGAGGCCGGAGGACCCGCGCTCCATAGGCGACTACCAACTGCTCCGGCGGCTGGGCGCCGGCGGAATGGGCCGGGTCTACCTGGGGCGTTCGCCGGGTGGGCGGGACGTCGCCGTCAAGGTCGTGCACGCCGAACTGGTGCGCAGGCCGGAGTTCAGGGACCGGTTCCGCCGGGAGGTGGAGGCGGCCCGGCTGGTCAGCGGAGCCTTCACCGCCCCGGTCATCGACGCCGACCCGGACGCGCCGCTGCCCTGGCTGGTCACCAGCTACATCGCGGGGCCGTCGCTGGAGCAGGCGGTCGTAGAGCAAGGCCCCCTCGGCACCGACGCCGTACGGCGCCTCGCCGCGGGGCTCGCCGAGGCGCTCGTGTCGATCCACTCGGTGAACCTGGTCCACCGTGACCTCAAGCCGTCCAACGTGCTGCTCGCCCAGGACGGGCCGCGTGTCATCGACTTCGGGATCGTGCGCAGTGTGGAGGGCGACTCGATCACCGGGACCGGGCACATGGCGGGCTCGCCCGGGTTCATGGCGCCGGAGCAGGTCAGCGGCGACGAGATCACGCCCGCCACCGACATCTTCTGTCTGGGCGCGGTCCTGGCCTTCACGGCGACCGGCGTCAACCCCTTCGGCGGCGGTCTCACTCCCGCCCTGCTCTACCGGGTCGTGCACAACGAGCCCGATGTCGCCGCCGTTTCGGACCCGGAGCTGCGGGCCCTGATCTCCGCGTGCCTCACGAAGGACCCCGCCGGACGTCCCACGCCGCGCGACATCCTCACCCGGGTCGGGCCCGCCGGTGCCGAGAGCACGATGGCTCTCCCTCGCATCGCACCGGCACGCCAGGCCAGGCCCACGCGTGAGGCCGCCGAGCCCCAGCCGGTACGACCGGACACCCGGGTCGCCCCCGCCCCGGCACCTGCCCGTCGTAGCCGACGCGCGCTTCTGCTCTCCGGAGTCGGCGCGCTCGCCGCGCTCGGCACCGGTGCCGGTGTCTGGCTCAGCCGGCCCGAGGCCGAGGGCGGCACCGGAGACCCACCCCAGGCGGGTGCCCCGGCCCCGGCCCGGCCGGTCGGCGTCTGGCCCCTCGACGAGGCCTCCGGCGCGCTCGCCCGGGACACCGCCGGTGACAACGACGGCACGGCGAGCGGGGTCAGGTGGCGGGCGGGTGGCCAGGGCGCCGCCGAATTCGACGGGAGCGGCAGCCAGATCATCACCGAGGTGCCGGTGCTGAGGACGGGGGCCGGACGCAGCTTCACGGTCGCGGCCTGGGTCAGACTCTCCACCGAGCCGGGCCACTTCGCCACCGCCGTCAGCCAGGAGGCCGGTGACGCCAGCGGCTTCTACCTCCAGTACTCCAGGGACGAGAAGCGCTGGGCCTTCGCCCGGCCCGGACAGCGCGCCGTCGGGTACTCCGTGCCCGCCGTGAACACCTGGACGCACCTGGTGGGCGTCTGCGACGGGGCCGGACGCAAGCTGCGGCTCTACGTCGACGGCGTGCGGCAGGCGGAGACCCGTGACACCCGGCCGCTGCCCGCACCCGGAGGGCTGATGATCGGCCGCGCCACCTTCGCGGGACGGCCCAGCGACTTCTTCCCCGGCGCGATCAGAGACGTACGCGTCTTCGACCAGGCCCTCGCCCCTGACCGGATCAAGACGCTGATGTGAGCGGCGCGGCGACGGTCAGGGCTCGTCCCGCTTCGGGTCGTCGTCCCTGTCCCGGTCCTTGTCCTCGTCGAGGGACTTGAGGAAGTCGGGGTTGTCGTCGGGCGCGACCCACTGCCGGGAGCGGCTGCCCCGGACGCCGGACCAGCCCTCGGCGGCCGGGCGGCGCTTCTTGCCGGCGATGAGCCAGGAGATCGAACCCACGAGCGGGAAGACCAGCACGAGGAGTGCCCAAAGCGGCTTGGGCATGTGACGGATGTCGTCGTCCTTCGTGCTGATGCAGTCGATGAACGCGTACACGCTCAGCGCCAGCGGCACGAGGAACATCAGTACCCGGAGCATGCGGCCTCTCAGCGAAAGCGGGTGGGCGGTTCAGGGCCAGGGTAGCCGCTCGGGGATACTGGACCGCATGGCTTACGACGATCTTCGCTCCCTGCTCAGGGCTCTGGAGCGCGAGGGCGACCTCAAGCGCATCAAGGCCGAGGTGGACCCGTACCTGGAGGTCGGGGAGATCGTCGACCGGGTGCAGAAGGCCGGCGGGCCCGCGCTGCTGTTCGAGAACGTGCGCGGGTCGAGCATGCCGCTCGCGATGAACGTGTTCGGCACGGACCGGCGACTGCTGAAGGCGCTGGAGCTGAAGTCGTACGGCGAGATCTCCGAGCGGATCGGCGGGCTGCTGAAGCCCGAGCTGCCGCACGGGTTCGTCGGCGTGCGCGAGGCCTTCGGAAAGCTCGGCTCGATGACCCACGTCCCGCCGAAGAAGGTCAAGGACGGGCCGGTGCAGGAAGTCGTCCTCACCGGCGACGACGTCGACCTGGACCAGCTCCCCGCCCTGTTCACCTGGCCCAAGGACGGCGGCTCCTTCTTCAATCTGGGGCTCACCCACACCAAGGACCCGGAGAGCGGCGTCCGCAACCTCGGTCTGTACCGCCTCCAGCGCCACGACAAGCGCACCATCGGCATGCACTGGCAGATCCACAAGGACAGCCGCAACCACTACCAGGTGGCGGCGAGGAGGGGTGAGCGGCTGCCGGTCGCGATCGCCTTCGGGTGTCCGCCCGCCGTGACGTACGCGTCCACGGCCCCGCTGCCCGGGGACATCGACGAGTACCTGTTCGCCGGGTTCCTCGCGGGCAAGCGGATCGAGATGGTCGACTGCAAGACCGTGCCGCTCCAGGTGCCGGCGCAGGCGGAGGTCGTCATCGAGGGCTGGCTGGAGCCCGGCGAGATGCTGCCGGAGGGGCCGTTCGGCGACCACACCGGCTTCTACACCCCGCAGGAGCCCTTCCCCGCGCTGAAGATCGACTGCGTGACGATGCGGAAGCGGCCGCTGCTCCAGTCGATCGTGGTGGGCCGTCCTCCGACGGAGGACGGGCCGCTGGGCCGCGCGACGGAACGCTTCTTCCTCCCGCTGCTGAAGATCATCATCCCGGACATCGTGGACTACCACCTGCCGGAGGCGGGCGGCTTCCACAACTGCGCGATCGTCTCGATCGACAAGAAGTACCCGAAGCACGCGCAGAAGGTCATGCACGCGATCTGGGGCGCGCACATGATGTCGCTGACCAAGCTGATCGTGGTCGTCGACTCCGACTGCGACGTCCACGACCTGCACGAGGTCGCCTGGCGGGCCCTCGGCAACACGGACTACGCCCGGGATCTGAGCATCGTCGAAGGCCCCGTCGACCACCTCGACCACGCCTCCTACCAGCAGTTCTGGGGCGGCAAGGCGGGCATCGACGCGACGAAGAAATGGCCCGAGGAGGGCTACACCCGCGACGGCGGCTGGCCCGACATGGTGGAGTCCGACCCGGAGACGGCGGCGAAGGTGGACCGCCGTTGGAAGGAGTACGGGCTGTGAGCAGCGCCTCTGCCGCCATCCCCCAGCCGGGACGCACCAAGGCGTTCCTGCGCCTGGTCATGATCGAGCACTCGGTCTTCGCGCTGCCCTTCGCCTACATCGCCGCGCTCACCGCGATGTTCCAGATGGACCGGAACATCCACTGGGGGCGGCTGCTGCTGGTCACCGTCTGCATGGTGGGGCTGCGCACCTTCGCCATGGCGGTCAACCGGATCATCGACCGGGAGATCGACGCCCGTAACCCGCGTACGGCGCAGCGGGAGCTGGTGACCGGCGCGATGTCGGTCCGGCATGCGTGGACGGGCGCGCTGGTCGCCCTGGTCGTCTTCCTGGGCGCGGCGGCCCTGCTCAACCCCCTCTGCCTGGCCCTGGCCCCCATCGCGGTGATCCCGATGGTGGTCTACCCCTACGGCAAGCGGTTCACGAACTTCCCGCAGGCCATCCTCGGTCTCGCCCAGGCGATGGGCCCGGTCGGCGGCTGGCTCGCCGTCACCGGCACCTGGTCCTGGGACGCGGTCGTCCTCGGCTTCGCCGTCGGCATCTGGATCGGCGGCTTCGACCTGATCTACGCCTGCCAGGACGTCGAGACCGACCGGGAGATCGGCGTCATGTCCGTCCCGGCCCGCTTCGGCATCCCGGCGGCGGTCCGGGGAGCGCGGGTCTGTCACGCGGTGACGACGGCCCTGTTCGTCTGGTACGCCCTGGCCACCGGCGCCGGTGCCTTCTTCTGGCTCGGCCTGCTGATCGTCGCGGGCGCGTTCCTGTACGAGCACTCGATCGTGCGCCCGCATGATCTCTCCCGTGTGAACCGGGCGTTCTTCAGCGTCAACGGCTTCATCGGGATCGCCCTGTTCGTGTGTGCGCTGCTGGATCTGCTGGTGCGCGGCCTCACCGTATGAGCTCGGCCGGCCGTGCTGGGCGGCGGCGGAACGCGAACGCCGCCGCCACGCCCGCCATCAGTCCCAGCAGGTGACCCTGCCAGCTGACGCCCGACTGGGTCGGGGCGAGGCCGGTCAGGATGGAGCCGCCCCAGATCGCGGCGATCAGGACGCCGGTCAGGATGCCCAGGGGGCGGCGCTCCAGGAAGCCCGTGACCAGGAGGAAGCCGAAGAGGCCGAAGATCAGGCCGGAGGCTCCCGCGGTGTTGGTGTGGGGCGGGGAGATGAGCCAGACGCCCAGGCCGTCGACCAGGATGATCAGCGCGCAGACCAGCAGGAACCGGCGCAGCCCGCTGAGCGCGGCCAGGAAGCCCAGGACCAGCAGCGGCAGGGTGTTCGCCGCCAGATGGGCGAAGCCGAAGTGGACGAACGCCGAAGGGACGACGTCCACCAGCTCGGACGGCTCGCGCGGGGTGACGCCGAAGCCGTCCAGCGCGTGACCGGCCGCCACGTCCACCACTTCAAGCAGCCACAACAGCGCGACCCAGGCCAGCATCAGCTTGCCCGCGGCCATCACGCGGTCGCCGCTCGACCACTTCGCTTCGACACCCGACATGGCGACCCCCAGTGCTCGCTCATCCCCTTCATGCAACGGCCCGCCCCCCTGCGCCGGTTCCCACCCTGTGACGCCCGATAGGCTCGGTGTTGTGAACCCAGTCAAGCCAGGCGAGACGCCGCGTACGCCTTGGATCGTAGGGGTGTCCGGGGCCTCCGGCACCCCGTATGCCGCTGCCGTGCTGCGGGCCCTCCTCGCGGCCGGCGAGAGTGTCGATCTCGTGGTGTCGCGGGCCTCGCGGCTCACCCTGCTCGACGAGACCGGGATCTCCTTCCGGGACGCCCACTGGCGGGACGACCTGCGGGAATGGCTGTCCCGGGGCGCCGACGGCAAGCCGGACACCTTCACCGTCGACCTCGACGCCGTACGGCACTGGAGCGCCGGCGACCTGGCCGCCGGGCCCTCCTCGGGGTCGTACCCCACCAAGGGCATGCTGATCGTGCCCGCCTCGACGGCGAGCGTGGCCGGGGTCGCGCTCGGGCTGTCGAAGGACCTGTTGCAGCGGGCGGCGAGCGTGACCCTGAAGGAGGGCCGCCCCCTCGTCGTGGCCGTGCGCGAGACCCCGCTGAACGGCCAGACCCTGCGGCACCTGGTCACCCTCGACGACGCGGGCGCGAGCGTCGTACCGGCCTCACCCGCCTTCTACGCGGGCGCGACGCACATCCAGGACCTGGTGGACTTCGTCGCCGGACGCGTACTCGACGCGGCGGGCGTGCCGCACCGGCTCTACCGCCGTTGGCAAGGTGAGCTGGGCGGCGGATCGCACCGCGCCGGCTGAGCACGACCCCGAACCTCATCGGACCCACAGACAACTTCAGCGGAAGGCTTCGATCGCAATGGACGCGGTGGACAGGCAGCTCATCCAGGCCCTGAGGGAGAACGGCCGGGCCTCCTACGCGGAGCTGGGACGCCTCGTCGGACTGTCGGGACCCAGTGTCACCGACCGCATCAACCGGCTGGAGGCGGCCGGTGTCATCACCGGCTACCGGGCCACCGTCGACGCCGCCTCGCTCGGCCTCGGCGTCACCGCCCTGATCGGCATCTCGCTCTCCGACGCCACCGACCACGAGGACGTGGCGCAGCGGCTGAAGGACCTCTCGGAGATCGAGGACTGCTGGTTCATCGCGGGCGACGACTCGTACATGCTCAAGGTGCGGGCGGCGGACGTGGACGGTCTGGAGAAGATGATCCGGCGGCTCAGCGGGATCGAGGGCGTCTCCCGGACGCGTACGACCATCGTGCTCTCCACCAAGTGGGAGAACCGGGTCGGGGAGCTGCCGGAAGAGGAGTAGGGGCGTAGGCCCGAAGGGCCGTATGGGGGCACCTCCCGCCCGAAGGGTGGGGGCGTACGGTTGGGACGTCTTCGGAGAAAGGTGTGGGCATGGATCTCGGGCTCAAGCGCGAGCTGGAGGAGAAGGTCAGGACGGGCGTCCGGCTGACCCGTGAGGACGGCATCGCGCTGTACGAGTCGGACGACCTGGCCTGGCTCGGCGGCCTCGCGCACGAGGTGCGCACCCGCAAGAACGGCGACGTCGTGCACTTCAACGTCAACCGTCACCTCAACATGACGAACGTGTGCACGGCCTCCTGCGCGTACTGCTCCTTCCAGCGCAAGCCGGGGGAGAAGGACGCGTACACGATGCGCATCGAGGAGGCCGTGAAGCTCGCCAAGGCGATGGAGGGCGAGAACCTCACCGAGCTGCACATCGTCAACGGGTTGCACCCGAACCTGCCGTGGCGGTACTACCCCCGGTCGCTGAGCGAGCTGAAGAAGGCCCTGCCGGGTGTCTCGCTGAAGGCGTTCACGGCCACCGAGATCCACCACTTCGAGACGATCTCCGGCATGCCGGCCTCCGAGATCCTCGACGAGCTGATCGCCGCAGGGCTGGAGTCGCTGACCGGCGGCGGCGCCGAGATCTTCGACTGGGAGGTACGGCAGCACATCGTCGACCACCGCACCCACTGGGAGGACTGGTCGCGCATCCACCGGCTCGCCCACGAGAAGGGTCTGAAGACCCCGGCCACCATGCTCTACGGCCACATCGAGGAGCCGCGGCACCGCGTGGACCACGTGCTGCGGCTGCGTGAGCTGCAGGACGAGACCGGCGGTTTCCAGGTCTTCATCCCGCTGCGCTACCAGCACGACTTCGTGGATGTGAAGGACGGCAAGGTCCGCAATCGGCTTCAGGCGCGGACGCAGATGGCGACCGGTGCGGAGGCGCTGAAGACCTTCGCCGTGTCGCGGCTGCTGTTCGACAACGTGCCGCACGTCAAGGTCTTCTGGGTGATGCACGGGGTGCAGACCGCGCAGCTGGCCTTGCAGCACGGCGCCGACGACATGGACGGGTCGGTCGTCGAGTACAAGATCACGCATGACGCGGACAACTTCGGCACGCCGAACAAGCTGACGCGTGAGGATCTGCTCGACCTGATCCGGGACGCCGGTTTCCGGCCGGTGGAGCGGAACACGCGGTACGAGATCATTCGCGAGTACGAGGGCGCAGACCCCCAGCGGCGCGAGTCGCCTCAGCCGATGCGGGTTTGATCGTTTTCGGGTGCGGGTGCGGGTGCGGGTGCGGGTGCGGGTGCGGGTGGGCGGGGGCTGGTCGCGCGGTTCCCCGCGCCCCTGGGCGGGGGAGCTGGGGGCATGGTCGGGACCGGGGCGTCCGAGGGCGCTCGCGGGCGTCTTCGTAATAGCTACAATCCCGGCATGCCCCTTACCTTCACGCTCGACCCCGCCGTCACCCCCGAGCTGCGGGACGGCATCCTCGACCTGTGGGCCGACGTCTCCAACGCCGGGGGAGCCGTCGGGTTCGTGCCGCCCGTGGTGCGGGAGGACATCCGGCCCTGGCTGCTGAGGCACTTCGCGTCGATGGCGGAGGGCACGGTCAGGCTGCTCGTCGGGCACGACGAGGAGGGGCGGATCGCGGCCACCGCGTTCCTGACGCTCAACACACACCACCTGATGACGCACTGGCTGTGGCTGTACACGGTGATGGTGCATCCGCGGCACCAGGGAAAGGGGTACGGCCGTGACCTGCTGGGCGCGGCCGCCGAGGCGGCCCGGGGGCTCGACGGCATCGGGGCGATCCGGCTGACCTGCCGGGGCGGGCTCGGTCTCGAGCGGTTCTACGAGTCCTGCGGCTACAAGGAGGTCGGCCGGATCCCGGGCGCCATCCGGGTCGCGCCGGGCGACGACCGGGACGACGTGATCATGCTCCTGCCGCTGAGCTGACCCCCCTGAAAGATCGGCCGCCGGGCGTGCTTCACTGACACTGGCCCTTTTTGGAATCGGAAGAGTGGATTGAGATGCTCCGCTACACACTGATGCGCCTCGGGATCTTCGTGGGCTGCCTCGTGGTCGTCTGGGGCCTCGTCTACTCCGGCCTCGCCCCGCGCGGCCTCGGTGACAGCAACGGCCTGTGGATCGTGACCCTCGCCCTGCTGCTCTCCGCGCCGATCAGCCTCGTCGTGCTGCGCAAGGAGCGGGACCGTGCCTCCGTGCAGGTCGTGCGGCGGGTGGACCGCATGAAGGCCAGCATGGAGGCCAACCGCAGCCAGGAGGACTCGGCCGACGACACAGGCCGGGCGCAGGGCCAGGCCTCGTAGGCTTCCTCACACGCGCGCAGCGCCCCGTTTCCGTACATGCTCGGAAACGGGGCGCTTTGCCTTGTATGGGTGCCTGCGCGTTTCTGCCTGTCAAAGCGAGGCTTTGGGGTCCTCAAAGTTCAGGTGTTAAGGTGTCGCAGTGATGAACTCAGCAGTCGTGCCTCTGCGGCCCCGGAGCGTTCCGCTCCGGAGGCTCGCGCTGGTCGCGCGGCTGCACGTGGATCTCTGTCGGTGCGCGTCCGCTAACTGTCGTCTCTGACGTAACGCCAACCCCCGTCGTCTCCCACGTCAGCTCCCCCCTACGCGTCCCCCCAACGGAGTCAGTCCGTGTCCTCAAACACGAAGTCCTTCAAGGTGCCCTTCTGGGCCCAGATACTCGCCGGTCTCGTCCTGGGCGTGCTGCTCGGCTGGCTCGCCCGCAACCAGGACCTGTCCTGGCTGACCACCACCCTGGAGAAGGTCGGCGACACCTTCATCGGCCTGCTGAAGCTCGCCGTCGCGCCGCTCGTCTTCTTCGCGATCCTCGTCTCGATCACCAACCTCCGGAAGGTCAACAACGCGGCCCGGCTGGCCTCGCGCACCCTCCTGTGGTTCATGGTCACCTCCCTGATCGCGGTCAGCATCGGTCTCGTCATCGGCCTGGTCACCAACCCGGGCGCCGGCACCGGCCTCACGCCCAAGGACGGCGCGAAGCCCGACGAGACCGGCTCCTGGATCGACTTCCTGACCGGCATCGTGCCGACGGACGTCATCACGCCGTTCACCGACCTGAACGTCCTGCAGATCGTCTTCATGGCCGCCGTCGCCGGTATCGCCGCCCTCCAGCTCGGCGAGAAGGCCCAGCCGATCCTCAACCTGAGCGAGTCCGTCCTGGAGCTGCTCCAGAAGGCGCTGTGGTGGGTCATCCGGCTCGCCCCGATCGGCACGGTCGGCCTCATCGGCAACGCCATCGCCACCTACGGCTGGGACCTGATCGGCAAGTACGCGACGTTCACCGTCGACATCTACGTCGGCTGCCTGATCGTGCTGTTCGGCGTCTACCCGGCGCTGCTCGCGACCGTCGCCAAGGCCAACCCGGTCCAGTTCTTCAAGGGCGCCTGGCCCGCGATCCAGCTGGCCTTCGTCTCCCGCTCGTCCGTGGGCACGATGCCGCTGACGCAGAAGGTCACCGAGCGGCTCGGCGTGCCGAAGGAGTACGCGTCCTTCGCGGTGCCGTTCGGCGCGACGACCAAGATGGACGGCTGCGCCGCGATCTACCCCGCGATCGCCGCGATCTTCGTCGCCCAGATCTTCGACATCCAGCTGGGTGTCGGCGACTACCTGCTGATCGCGTTCGTCTCGGTGGTCGGCTCCGCCGCCACGGCCGGCCTCACCGGCGCGACGGTCATGCTGACCCTGACCCTCTCCACCCTCGGCCTGCCGATGGAGGGCGTCGGTCTGCTCCTCGCGATCGACCCGATCCTCGACATGATCCGCACCGCGACCAACGTCGCCGGGCAGGCACTCATCCCCGTCCTGGTCTCCGCCCGGGAGAACCTGCTCGACCGCGAGGCCTACGCCACGGCCGACGGCTCCTCCCTGGACGACCCGTGGGACGAGAAGCGGGACGCGGAGCGCGAGCAGGTGCCCGCCGCGGCGTGACGGGGTGACGTCCCCCCCCTGGCCGGCCCGGGCCGGTCCTGGCCGGTCCGGGCCGGTGCGTTCCGGTTCGCGACCGAGGGCGGGCCAGGGGGACCGTACGCTAAGCCGTATGGGTGCCGTGAAGACCAAGCGGATGCCGCGTGCGGTCCGCGAACAGCAGATGCTGGACGCCGCCGTGCGGATCTTCGGCCAGCGGGGCTACATGGCCGCGTCGATGGACGAGATAGCCGAACTCGCGGGCGTGTCCAAGCCGTTGGTCTATCTGTACCTGAACTCCAAGGAAGACCTCTTCACCGCCTGCATCCGCCGCGAGGCCAAGGCCCTCGTGGCGGCGGTGCGGGCCGGAGTCCGGCCCGATCTGCCCTCCGACCGGCAACTGTGGGAAGGGCTCGGGGCGTTCTTCGCGCACACCGCCCGCAACCCGGACGCCTGGTCGGTCCTGCACCTCCAGGCCCGGACGCACGGCGAGCCGTTCGCCGCCGAGGTCACCGCGATGCGCGAGGAGATCGTCGCGTTCGTGACGCAGCTGATCCTCACCGGTGCCCGTGACGCCCACCACGACCCCGACCTCCCGGAGCGCGAGGTCGCCGGCCTCGCCGAGGCCCTGGTCGGCGCCGCCGAGTCCCTCGCCGCCTGGGCCAACGCCACCCCCGGCGTCACCGCCCGCCAGGCCGCGGCCACGCTGATGAACTTCGCGTGGGCGGGATTGGGGGACCTCATGGCGGGGCGGCCGTGGTCACCGCCGGGGGAGGAGAGGGCGGGGGATGAGCAGGTGGCCAAGGAGCAGGCGGACGAGGAGCAGGCGGCCAAGGAGCAGGCGGCCAAGGAGCAGGCGGGCGCTCAGGCCGGGTAACCGCCCGGGCGGGCGGCGGGGTTCCGGTCCGTGTGGCCAGCCGCCCGGGCGGGCGGTTACCCGGGCGGTCTGCCGGGTGTTGGGCCGGGCGGCCCTGCCGGGTGTTGGGCCGGGTGGTCTGCCGGGTGTTGGGCCGGGTGGTCTGCCGGGTGTTGGGCCGGGCGGCCCTGCCGGGTGTTGGGCCGGTCGGCCGCGCAGGCAGCCGGGTCCGGGGCTCAGACGGGGTGGACATCCCCCGCCACATGCACCCGCTCGTCCCCGTCCCGCAGTTCGAAGCGGTCGTCCTCCGCCGCGTACGTCACCGTCCCCGGAAGCAGCACCGGCGCCTTGAAGTCCGCACGGACGTGGCAGGAGTCCGGCGTGCCGTGCGCTGCGAGGCAGCGGGCGAGGGTCCACATGCCGTGGGCGATGGCCCGGGGGAAGCCGAACAGGCGGGCGGTGAGCGGGTGGAGGTGGATCGGGTTGCGGTCCCCGGAGGCGGCGCCGTAGCGACGCCCGACGTCCTCGGCGAGCCGCCACTCGGCGACGACGGGGAGGGGTTTGCGGATCTCCTCCGCGGGAGCTTCCTCGCGAGCCCCGGCGGGCCGTGACGTGCGGTGCCGGGCGAGGTACGTACTGCTCGACTCCCAGACGACTTCCCCGGCTTCGCGCACCTCCGTGACGATCGTGGCCTGCGTGCCGCGCCGGTGCGGTGCCAGTCCGCCGACCCGCACGGCGAGTTCGTACGCGCCCGTCGCCGGCATTCCCCGGTGCCGGGTGACCGTGATCGACGTGTGGACCAGGCCCAGCAGCGGCAGCGGGAAGTCCCGGCCGCTCATCAGCCGCATGGCCAGGGGGAATCCGAGCACGTACGGATACGTCAGCGGCAGCGCGTCCTCGCCGGTCGGGAACCCGCAGACTCGCTCGTAAGCGGCCAGCCGCGCGAGGTCGACCCGCAGACCGGGCAGGACCAGCCGGGTGCGGGGGAACTCCGCGTCGGGGGCGGGCCGTTTGAAGGGGGAGAGCAGGGCGCCGCGGGCGAGGAGCGGCGCGAGGGAGGGGGATCCGGTGAGGACGAGAGCGGGGGCGTCGGCCATCACGCCCCCAGCAGGCTCTGGCCGCAGACGCGCACGACCTGGCCGTTGACCGCGCCCGAGCCCGGATGCGCGAGCCAGGCCGTGGTCTCGGCGACGTCGGCCGGAAGGCCGCCCTGGGCCAGGGAGTTCATCCGGCGGCCCGCCTCGCGGATGAACAGCGGGACGACGGCCGTCATCCTCGTCTCGATGAACCCCGGCGCGACCGCGTTGACCGTCACCCCGTGCTCCGCGAGCGCGCGCGGCGCGAGGGAGCGGACCAGGCCGACGATCCCCGCCTTGCTCGCCCCGTAGTTGGTCTGGCCCGCGTTGCCCGCGAGCCCCGCGATCGAGGCCGTCGCCACGATCCGGCCGCCCCGCTTCAGCGTCCCGGCCTTCAGCAGCGCGTCCGTGGTGCGCAGCACGCTCGCCAGGTTCACCTCCAGCACCGGGATCCAGCGCTCGGCCGGCATGTTCACCAGCCGCCGGTCACGGGTGATGCCCGCGTTGTGGACCAGCAGGTCAAGGTCGTCGGGCAGGGCCTCGGCGATCCGCGCGCCCGCGTCGGCGGCGGTGATGTCGAGGAGCAGGGCGGTGCCGCCGAGCCGGCCGGCGACGCGCCGGGCGTCCTGTTCGGCCCCCGGCACATCGAGGACGACGACCCGGGCCCCGTCCCTGGCGAGTGTCTCGGCGACCGCCTCACCGATACCGCGCGCGGCACCGGTGACCAGGGCGGTCCGGCCGGTCAGGGGGCGGTCCCGGTCGGCGGGGGCTTCGGACTCCTCGCCCGCCCCGACCTCGATCACCTGCCCGCTCACATACGCCGACCTGGGCGACAGCAGGAAGCGGAGCGTGGACTCCGCGGCGGACGCGTCCGTCAGCCGGACCAGGTTCACGGTCCTGCCCCGGCCGATCTCCTTGCCGAGGGAGCGCGTGAAGCCCTCCAGGGCCTGCTGGGCGGCGGCCTGGTGATGGTCGGCCGGGTCGAGCGGCGCGCCGAGCACGACCACGCGCCCGCTCGCCGCGACCGACCGTATGACGGGATGCAGCGCCGCGTGCACCTCGGCCAGTCCCTCGACGTCCCGCACCCCGCTCGCGTCCAGGACGACGGCGGCGGTGGCCTGGTCGGGGCCGGCCGGGGCGATTCCCGTACGGGCGAGGACCGGGGCGAGGTCGAGGCCGAGGCCGGACCGGCCGGCGGTGAGGTGCCGCAGGCCGCCGTCCAGGGCCGGGCGTTCGGGAGACCAGCGGGTCAGCGCCGCGGGCTGGGGCAGGCCGAGGCGGCGGGTGACGAAACGGCCGGGCGCGGTACCGGTGAAGCGCAGATAGCGGTCGGCCATGTACAACTCCCAGCTGCCGGAGAACACGCGACATTCCTTACTCTGAAGTAAGGTTACCGGAGGTAATGCTACGTCACGGGCGAGGAGCGGGTCGAGATGGAGCAGGTCAAATGGAGCAGGTCGAGATGAGCCCCCAACGGATCGCGCCGTCGGTACGGCGCGTGGCGGTCATCGGCGGAGCGCGCATCCCGTTCGCCCGCTCCGACGGCCCCTACGCCACCGCCTCGAACCAGCGGATGCTCACCGCCGCCCTCGACGGCCTCGTCGAGCGCTACGGACTCCAGGAGCCCGGCGCGGTGGGCGAGTTCGTGGCCGGTGCCGTCCTCAAGCACAGCCGCGACTTCAACCTCGCCCGCGAGACGGTCCTCGGCTCGACGCTGCACCCGCGCACCCCGGCCTACGACATCCAGCAGGCCTGCGGCACCGGACTCCAGGCCGTCATCACCGCCGCCAACAAGATCGCCCTCGGCCAGACGGAATCTGCGGTCGCGGGCGGCGCCGACACGGCCAGCGACGCGCCCCTCGGCGTCAACGACACCCTGCGCCGCATCCTGCTGGAGGCCAGGCGCGCGAAGTCGACGCCCGCCCGCCTGAAGGCCCTGGCGAAGGTGCGCCCCTCCCACCTCGTCCCCGACATCCCGCGCAACGCCGAGCCGCGCACCGGCCTGTCCATGGGCGAACACGCCGCCGTCACCGCCCGGGCCTGGGACATCGCCCGCGAGGCCCAGGACGAACTGGCCGCGGCGAGCCACCAGCGGCTGGCGGCGGCGTACGAACGCGGCTTCTTCCAGGACCTGGTGGTCCCCTTCCGGGGCCTGGCCCGCGACCAGAACCTGCGCCCCGGCTCGACCGCGGAGAAACTCGCCTCCCTGAAGCCGGTGTTCGGCCTCGACCACCCCCACCCGACCATGACGGCCGGGAACTCGACCCCGCTGACGGACGGGGCCGCCACCGTCCTGCTGGCGAGCGAGGAGTGGGCCCGGGAGCGCGGCCTGGCACCGCTGGCGTACCTGACCGCGTACGAGACGGCCGCCGTGGACTTCGTGGACGGCGATGTCGCGGGCGGCGAGGACGGCCTGCTCATGGCACCGGCCTACGCGGTCCCGCGCATGCTGGAGCGGGCCGGGCTGAATCTGGCCGATTTCGAACTGATCGAGATCCACGAGGCGTTCGCCTCCCAGGTGCTGGCGACGCTCGCCGCCTGGGAGAGGCGGGGGCTCGGCACCGTGGACCGCGACCGGCTGAACGTCGCCGGCTCGTCCCTCGCGACCGGTCACCCCTTCGCCGCCACCGGCGCCCGGATCGTGGCCACGCTGGCCAAGCTCCTGGCCGAACGGGACGCGCCCGCCCGCGGGCTGATCTCGGTGTGCGCGGCGGGCGGGCAGGGTGTGACGGCGATCCTGGAGCGGGCCTGAGCGTGCGGATGCGCCAAAACTGAAAGTCCCTCACGTAACCCCCGAGAATGCACAGGCCCGGCTCCGGACCATCCCCGAACCCGCACAAACCCGCCACGTGAGGGCCGTACGATCCCGTTCCTACCGGCAGTAACCCCTTTCTGCGGGTTCAGCCGGTTGAGCGCCTCGGCGTGCGAGGCACGTACGTCCATGCAGCAAGCAGTTCTCCGCTGCACGCCCCAGGAGCCGCCCGTGTCCACTGCGTATTCCTCCTCCGCCTACGGCGACGACGTGTACGGGGGACCGGTCCTGGTCGAACCCGAGACGCGGCGGCTGGACGGGGTGGTGCGGGAGGCCGCCGTACCGCCGCTGGCGCCGCCGTGGACGCACGGGTCGCTCGCCGACCTGCCGTTCGACAACGCGAGCGCGGAGCCGGACGCCGTGGTGCTCAGCCGCAAGGACGCCGAGGGGAACTGGAGCGACGTCACGGCGGCCGAGTTCGCCGCCCAGGTGCTCGCCGTGGCGAAGGGGCTGATCGCCGAGGGCCTGATGCCGGGCGACCGGGTCGCCGTGATGGCCCGCACGATCTACGAGTGGACGGTCCTGGACTTCGCCGCCTGGTCGGCCGGACTGGTCACCGTCCCCATCTATCCCACGTCCTCCGTCTTCCAGGCCCGCTGGATCCTCCAGGACTCGGGCGCGGTCGCCCTGGTCACCGAGACCGCCGCGCAGGCCGCCGCCCTCGGCCCGGAGCGCGAACGCCTCCCGGACCTCCACCACATGTGGGTCGTGGACAAGGGCCACGTGGACCGGCTCGCGGAAGCCGGGCAGCACCTGGCCGACCACGAGGTGGAGGTGCGGCGCGGCATGCTGGGCCCCGACACGCTCTCCACCCTCGTCTACACCTCGGGCACCACGGGCCGCCCCAAGGGCTGCGCCCTCACCCACGGCAACTTCTTCGCCGAGGTCGACAACGCGATCGAGCTCCTCTACCCCGTCTTCAAGACGAAGACCAGCGAAGAGGCCTCGGTCCTGCTGTTCCTGCCGATGTCCCACGTCTTCGGCCGCATGGTCGCGATCGCCTGCATCCGCGCCCGGGTCCGGCTGGGCCACGCCCCCAGCATCAAGGCCGACCGCCTGCTGCCGGACCTGGCGAGCTTCCGGCCGACCTGTCTGCTGGCCATCCCCTACATGCTGGAGAAGGTCTTCAACTCGGCCCGTGCCAAGGCCGAGGCGGGCGGCCGGGTGACCTCGTTCGACCGCGCCGTGTCGGTGGCGCGGCGCTACGGCGAGGCGATGGAGGCCCAGCAGACCGGCACCGGACCGGGCCCCTCCCGTGCCCTGAGGACCGCCCGGGTCTTCTACGACCCCCTGGTCTTCCGCCGTATCCGCAACGCCATGGGGGGCCGGGTCCGCTACGCGATCTGCGGCGGCTCACCGCTCGGCCGTCGCCTCGCCGCGTTCTACGCCGGAGCCGGCATCGAGATCTTCGAGGGCTACGGCCTGACGGAGACCACCGGCGCCTCCACCGTCACCCCGCCCCTCAAGCCCCGCCTGGGCACGGTCGGCTGGCCGCTGCCCGGCACCCGCGTCCGGATCGCCGCCGACGGCGAGATCCTCCTCGCCGGCGACCATGTGCTGCGCGGCTACTGGGACCCGGCGGCCGGCGGCGTCGTCCCCGCCGCCCCCGACGGCTGGCTCGCCACCGGCGACCTCGGCGAACTGGACGACGAGGGCTACCTCACGATCACCGGCCGCAAGAAGGAACTCCTGATCACCGCGGGCGGCAAGAGCGTCGCCCCGGCCCCCCTGGAGAACTGGCTGCGCTCCCACCCGCTGATCTCCCAGTGCCTCGTCCTGGGCGACGGCCGCCCCTTCGTCTCGGCCCTGATCACCCTCGACCCGGACGGCATCACCCACTGGCGCCAGATGAACGGCAAACACCCCGTACCGGCCAAACTCCTCGTCGACGACGAGGACCTGCGGGCGGTCCTCCAACGGGCCGTCGACGAGGCCAACAAGATGGTCTCCCGCCCCGAATCCATCCGCGCCTTCGCCATCCTCCCCGAGGACTTCACCGAGGAGGCGGGGCATCTGACCCCGTCGATGAAGCTCCGCCGCCAGGCGGTACTGCGCGCGTTCGCGGACGAGGTCGAGGGGCTGTACGCACGCTGAGGCGGCCGGGGCGTGAGGCGGCCTTTGCGATGTCTTCACACGATTTTCTTGACGCCGCACGCCGTCTCCCCTTGGCTTTCGAGCAATCCCGTCGCGATGCTCCGCTCCCCTCACGGAAGGCACCACCAGTGAAAGCGCGTAACACCCGTCGGACCGCTGTGCGCCCTGCCGCCATAGCCCTGGCGGTCTCCGTATCGGCCCTGTCCCTCACCGCGTGCGGCGACGACGGGAGTGACGACACCGCCGTGCGGAAGGGCAACGACATCACCGTGGGCCTGCTGCTGCCCGACCGGGACACGGCCCGCTTCGAGAGGTTCGACTACCCCCTGATCAGGGACGAGGTCGCCTCCCTCACGGAGAACAAGGGCAAGGTGCGCTACGCCAACGCCGACGCGAGCGTGTCCAGACAGAGTGCGCAGTTCCAGAAGATGATCGACGACAAGGTCGACGTCATCCTGGTGGACGCGCTGAATTCCAAGACGATCGCCTCGGACGTGCGGAAGGCCAAGGACGCCGGCATCCCGGTCATCGCCTACGACCGGCTCGCCGAGGGCCCGATCGACGCCTACGTCTCCCACGACAACGAACTCGTCGGGCAGGTGCAGGGCCGCGCCATCATGGGCGAGCTCGGCGAGAACTCCGAGAAGAGCAAGGTCGTCATGATGAACGGCGACCCCGGCGACCCCAACACGGCCCGCTTCAAGGACGGCGCGCTCAGCGAGCTCCGGGGCCAGGTGGACATCGTCGAGCAGTACGACACCAAGGAGTGGAAGCCCTCCATCGCCAAGGCGAACATGGAGAAGGCGATCCGGGCCGTCGGGCTGAACAACATCGCCGCCGTCTACTCGGCCAACGACGGCATGGCGGGCGCCGTCATCGAGGCGATGGAGGAGGCCGGCGCCAGCAAGATGCCGCCGGTGACCGGGCAGGACGCCAACCTGGACGCGGTGCAGCGGGTCGTGTCGGGGGAGCAGTACATGACCGTCTACAAGTCCTTCCTGCTGGAGGCGACCAACGCCGCGAAGATCGCGGTGGCCAAGGTCCAGGGCCGTCAGATCGAGTTCGCCGCGCTGACCCGGGAGACGGTCGACAGCCCCACGGCGAAGAACATCCCGGCGATGCTGGTGCCGGTGGTCGCCCTCACCAAGGACAACATCAAGGAGACGGTGATCACCGACGGCGTGTACACCGTGAAGGACATCTGCACCTCGAAGTACAAGGCGGACTGCGCGGCCATCGGCCTCGAGTAGGCCGGGCGCTTGACTTCGCGGTCTGGCTCTTGACTTCGCGGGGTGCCCGCGCGACATTCCCCACCCCTTGAGGTGTCCCGTCGGGGCGCCCGTCGCGCTGGAGCCGTCATGACCACTGGCACGAACTCCGCACCACCCGCTGGTACCCCTTCCCGGGCTTCTTCCCGGGCCTCCGAGTGGGCTCCCTCGCGGGCTCCTTCCCGAAGACGAGTGCTGGCCGGTGCCGCGGGCGCCGGCCTCGCGGTCGCCGCCGGAGTACAGCAGGGCGCCCAGGCCGCCGACTTACCCCCGCTCGGCACCTACGACGTCGTCGTCATCGGCTCCGGCGCGGCCGGCATGACCGCCGCGCTGACCGCCGCCGGGCAGGGGCTGAGCTGCGTCGTCCTGGAGAAGGCCCCGACCTTCGGCGGCTCGGCCGCCCGCTCCGGCGCCGGGATCTGGATCCCCAACAACCCGGTGCTCCTGGCGGCCGGCGTCCCCGACACGCCCGCGAAGGCCGCCGCCTACCTCGCCGCCGTCGTCGGCCCGGACGTCCCCGCCGACCGGCAGCGCGCCTTCCTCGCCCACGGCCCGGCCACGATCTCCTACGTCATGGCCCACAGCCCCCTGCGCTTCCGCTGGATGGAGGGCTACAGCGACTACTACCCGGAGCTGCCCGGCGGCCTCCCGAACGGCCGCTCCATCGAGCCCGACCAGCTCGACGGCCGGATCCTCGGCCCCGAGCTGGCCCGGCTGAACCCGCCTTACATGGACGTACCCGCCGGGATGGTCGTCTTCAGCGCCGACTACAAGTGGGTCACCCTGGCCGCGGTGAACGCCAAGGGCGCGGCCGTGGCGGCCCAGTGCCTGGCCCGGGGCACGGCGGCCGCGCTGCGCGGCGAGAAGCCGCTGACCATGGGCCAGTCCCTGGCGGCCGGGCTGCGCGCCGGACTGCGGTTGGCCGGGGTGCCGGTGTGGCTGGACACGCCCCTGACCGATCTGCACGTCGAGAACGGCGCGGTCACCGGGGCGGTCGTCACCCGCGACGGCGTCCCGGGCCTGGTCCGCGCCCGCCGGGGCGTGATCGTCGGCTCCGGCGGCTTCGAGCACAACGCGGCGATGCGCGAGCGCTTCCAGCGGCAGCCCATCGGCACGGACTGGACCGTCGGCGCCAAGGAGAACACCGGCGACGGCATCCTGGCGGGGGAGCGGCTCGGGGCGGCCCTGGACCTGATGGACGACGCCTGGTGGGGCCCGGCGATCCCGGTCCCGGGCCAGCCGTACTTCTGCCTCGCCGAACGCACCCTCCCCGGCGGCCTCCTGGTCGACGGGGCCGGTCGGCGCTTCGTCAACGAGGCCGCCCCCTACAGCGACGTCGTCCACACCATGTACGACGCACCCGAGGCCATCCCGGCCTGGCTGATCACCGACCAGAACTACCGCAACCGCTACCTCTTCAAGGACGTCCTGCCGACCCTGCCCCTGCCCGGCGCCTGGTACGACTCGGGCGCCGCCCACAAGGCCTGGTCCCTGGACGCGCTCGCGGCCTCGATCGGCGTCCCGGCGGCGGCCCTGCGCACGACCGTCGACCGCTTCAACTCCCAGGCACGGCGGGGCGAGGACCCCGACTTCCACCGCGGCGACAGCGCCTACGACCACTACTACACGGACCCGTCCGTGCTCCCGAACTCCTGCCTGGCACCCCTGTGGCTGCCCCCGTACCACGCCTTCCGCATCGTCCCCGGCGACCTCGGCACCAAGGGCGGCCTCGTGACGGACGCCCGGGCCCGCGTCCTGCGGGAGGACGGCTCGGTCATCCCGGGCCTCTACGCCGCCGGAAACGCGAGCGCGGCGGTCATGGGCCACAGTTACGCGGGCGCGGGGTCGACCATCGGCCCGGCGATGACGTTCGGGTACATCGCGGCGAGGGAGATCGCGGGGGTGCTGTAGAGGGGTGTGTAGGGGAGTGTGTAGGGGACGCTGTAGCGGGTTCTCCAGGGGGTTCGGTGCTCTTGGGGGTTCTCTAGTGGGTTCTCCAGGGGGTTTTCTTGGGGGTTTTCTCTAGGGGGTGGGGGGCTTCGGGGGCTTGCGGGCCACGAGGCAGGCCTGGGCGGTCGGCTCGCCGAGTTCCTCGTCGGCCTCCCGTACGGTCCGTGAGCGCAGGGCGAATCCGGCGGCTTCGAGCAGGGTGACCATCTGCTCCGGCCGGCGCCGCCGGAACTCGACGGCCACCCGATGTCCGAAGGCCTCCTCGTAGCGGCGCGGCTCGTCCCCGGCCTGGAAGCCGAGCAGCAGATGCCCGCCGGGCCGCAGGACGCGGTGGAACCCGGCGAAGACGCCCGGCAGGTGGTCGAGGGGGGTGTGGATGGTCGAGTACCAGGACACGACCCCGTCGAGCGAGCCGTCGGGCAGGTCCAGCTCCAGGATCGAGCCCTGCTCGAACCGCAGGGAGGGGTTCTCGCGGCGGGCGATCGCGAGCATCGACTCCGACAGGTCGAGACCGAAGACCGACACCCCCCGCTCCGCCAGAAACGCCGTCACCCGCCCGGGCCCGCACCCCAGGTCGGCGACCTCGCCCCCCGCACCCACCAGCTCCGCGAACCCGGCCAGCAGCGCCCGGTCCAGGGGCGTCATCCCGTGCAGACCGGGGAAGTGGGCGGCGTATTCCTCGGCGACGGTGTCGTAGAAGGTACGGGTCTCGGTCACGAAGTCGGCGTCGGTCATGGCGCGAGACCCTACTGCGGGGGCTGGTGGGCTCGCCCGGGGTTTGGCTGTCGGCCTCCTTGGCGTGGCGTGTTCGCGTCGGCCTTGGCGTGTTCGCGCGGGGTGGTGGGGCTTGTTCGCGCGGGGCGGTGGCGCTTGTTCGCGCGGGGCGGTGGCGCTTGTTCGTCTGTCGGCCCTCTGGACCCTGCTCAGGGCCCGTGCGGTCTGCTTGTCCGCTCCGCCTGTCCGCTCCGCCTGTCCGCTCCGCCTGTCCGCTCCGCCTGTCCGCTCCGCTGTCTGCGTGCCCGGCCTTCTGGCCTTGGTGGGACTGATCGGCCCGACCCCCTGGCCCCTCGCCCGCAGGCTCCCCCCGGGGCCATGCGTGTCTAGCTGGTCGGCTCGTCTCCGCGGCCTTCGGCCTGGTCCGCGGCCGCCCTCGCCGCTCCGGCCCCCGCCCCCGCTCCGATCGCCGTGCCCAGGCCCAGGCCCAGGGCGAGCCCCAGCCCGACGTTGTCGAAGACGGTCACGCCCAGTGACAGGCCGAGGGCCGTGCCGAGCGACAGGCCGAGTGCCACGCCGGTCGCCATGTGGTTGTGCGCGGGAGTTCCGCTTTCCCGCTCGCCGTTCTCGTCGTGCTCGCGGTTCTCGCCGTGCTCTCCATGTCCCTGCATCCGGACATCTTCTCCCGGCCCGTCGGGGAGCCGGCCGGACCCCCGGGTCCGACTCGCCAGAGCGGAGCGTCCCGCAGAATTCGCCGGAAATTCATCGGCCTCTCCGGGAACGGCAGAACCGGAAGAGGACGGAAAAGGCAGGAGCCCCGTCGCCTGACGGCGCGGGGCTCCTTGGGTACTACTGATCAGACCGGCGTGACGTTCTCAGCCTGCGGGCCCTTCGGGCCCTGCGTGACGTCGAAAGACACCTGCTGGTTCTCCTCGAGCGAGCGGAAGCCGCTCGCGTTGATCGCGGAGTAGTGGACGAAGACGTCGGGGCCGCCGCCCTCCTGGGCGATGAAACCAAAGCCCTTTTCGGCGTTGAACCACTTCACGGTTCCGGTAGCCATAAGCCCTCCTTGGGCCCAAAAGGGTTGCCCTGCTCCAGAACCAGCAAGTGTGAAGATGAATTCTGCACAACTGCAATCGTCTGAGAATGACGAGAGCCCGCGGTCACATGCTCCGCAGGCTCTGTACTGCAAGGGAAACCAAACTGCAACTTGCGATGAGCCTAGCACGCAGGCCCCGGAATGCAATAGGGGTCAAGATCACGTCACCCGAATGTTTGAACATCCCGCCGCCGACTGGCGGAGAGGGCCTCCGACGGCGATCACGAACCCACGGCGGGGCCGGACGCCGACCGCTGGGCCGAGAGGGCTAGCCTCACGATGTGGACAATCCTCGCACCCGGCCGCGCGTCGGCCACATCCAGTTCCTGAACTGCCTGCCCCTCTACTGGGGGCTCGCCAGAACGGGCACGCTCCTCGACTTCGAGCTGACGAAGGACACCCCGGAGAAGCTCAGCGAGAAGCTGGTGCAGGGCGAACTCGACATCGCGCCGATCACCCTGGTCGAGTTCCTCAAGCACGCGGACCAACTGGTCGCCTTCCCCGACATCGCCGTCGGCTGCGACGGCCCGGTGATGTCGTGCGTGATCGTCTCGCAGGTCCCGCTGGACCGGCTGGACGGCGCCCGCGTCGCCCTCGGCTCGACCTCCCGCACCTCCGTCCGCCTCGCCCAGCTGCTCCTCGCCGAGCGCTACGGCGTCAGGCCCGACTACTACACCTGCCCGCCCGACCTCAGCCTGATGATGCAGGAGGCCGACGCGGCCGTCCTCATCGGCGACGCGGCGCTGCGCGCGAACATGCTCGACGGGCCGCGCTTCGGCCTGGCCGTGCACGACCTGGGCGCACTGTGGAAGGAGTGGACGGGGCTGCCGTTCGTCTTCGCGGTCTGGGCGGCACGCCGCGACTACCTGGAGCGCGAGCCGGTCCTCACCCGCAAGGTGCACGAGGCCTTCCTCGCCTCCCGCAACCTCTCCCTGGAGGAGGTCGACAAGGTCGCCGAGCAGGCCGCTCGCTGGGAGGACTTCGACGAGCAGACCCTCGCCCAGTACTTCACGACCCTCGACTTCCGCTTCGGTGGCCCGCAGCTCGCGGCCGTCGCCGAGTTCGCCCGGCGCGTCGGCCCGACGACCGGCTTCCCGGCGGACGTGAAGGTGGACCTGCTGCAGCCGTGAGCGGGCGCTCCTCCCGCACTACTCTGCTGGGAGTGCGGGCGGACGGAGGCCTGTCCGGGCCTCCTTCCGTCCACGGGGGAGGGGTGACGCCATGCGGCCGCTCGAAGTCGACGAACCCACCGTCGTGGGGCCCTACCGGCTGCTCGGCCGACTGGGCTCCGGTGGGATGGGCCGGGTCTACCTGGCCCGCAGCGCCGGAGGCCGAACGGTCGCCGTGAAGATCGTGCACCCGCACTTCGCGCTGGACGAGGAGTTCCGGGCGCGGTTCCGGCGCGAGGTCCAGGCCGCCCGCCGGGTGGGCGGCGCGTGGACGGCGCCGGTCCTGGACGCCGACCCGGAGGCGCGGGTGCCGTGGGTGGCGACGGCGTACGCGGCGGGCCCGCCGCTGTCGGCGGCGGTGGCGGACTTCGGCCCCCTTCCCGCCCACACCGTACGAGCCCTGGGAGCGGGACTCGCCGAGGCGCTGGCGGCGGTGCACGAGCTGGGCCTGGTGCACCGGGACGTGAAACCGTCGAACGTCCTGCTCACGCTCGACGGCCCCCTGCTGATCGACTTCGGCATCGCCCGGGCCACGGACGGCACGGCGTCCTTGACCTCCACAGGTGTCTCGATCGGCTCGCCCGGCTACATGTCGCCCGAGCAGATCCTCGGCAGGGGCGTCACGGGCGCGGCGGACGTCTTCTCGCTGGGCGCGGTCCTGGCGTACGCGGCGACCGGCGAACCGCCCTTCCCCGGTGACTCCTCGGCGGCCCTGCTCTACAAGGTCGTCCACGAGGAGCCGGAACTCGGCCTGCTCGACGGGGAGCTGCGGTCCCTCACGGCCGCCTGCCTGACGAAGGACCCGGGCGCCCGGCCCGCCCCGGCGGAACTGGCCCGGCGGCTGGCCCCCGAGGGAGCGGCCCGGCTGGTGACGGGCGGGTGGCTGCCGGGGGCGCTGGTGGAGCAGGTGAGCCGGAGTGCCGTGCGGCTGCTGAACCTGGAGGCGGCGGGGGCGGGTCCCGGGGCGGGGGCGGAGGAAGGCGGGGCTTCGGGGCCGGTGGGGTTCAGCAGTCCTTCTGTGGGGGTGGGGGACGCGACAGGGGAGGACGAGACAGGGGAGGCGGCTGAGGCTACCGGGGCGGCAGGGGCAGGGGCAGGGGTGTTCGGGCCGCCACCGGTCATGCCCACGTCGGCGACCTCCTCCTCCGCCGCCGCAGTACCCGCACCCCGGGACGCCGTACCGGAGGACGCGGCCCCGTCGTCCACCGGGCGCCGCCCCGGCAAGGTCACCGTCTCCGTGGCGGCGACGTCCACGCCGGAGGGCGGCGGCCGGGTGCGGAAGCTGAGCTGCTCCGTCGCCCTGGCGGTCGCGGGGGCGATGGCGGCCGTGACGCTCGGATCGGTGCTGGTGTTCGACCTGCTGCCGGGCGGCCGCGACGCCCAGGACGACAGGGACGGGGCCGCCCCGGGCGCCGACCACGCCGCACCGTCGGCGAGCAGCGGTGCCCCCGGTGAGGTGCCCGCCGCCTACCTCGGCACCTGGGAGGGCCAGGGCACCGCCCTGGACGGCAACCTGCCCCTCGGCACGTTCCGGATCACGGTCGAACGGGCCTCCGTCGGCCAGGAGCTGGGCCGACTCCGCCAGACCGACCAGATCGGCGGCGTCTGCATCGACGTACTGACCCTGAAGCAGGTGACGAAGAAGGAGCTCGTCGCGAGGTCCGTGGGCGCGAAGACCAACCACGGCGGCTGCAACCCGGCCGCCACGACGGTCCGCCTCAGCCCGGTGGGCGACGATCTCCAGTACCGCTCGGAGAGCGAGGAGTCGGGGCGGCCTCGGGCTCGGATGTCGAAGGTGCGGTAGAGGCCGATCGGCCTCCGTATTTCACGAACAGGGTGATCAGGAGGACGGCCGACGCGAGGGTCGCGACCAGGCCGACGGCCCAGAGCCACGGGTAGTGCACGTGCACCCAGCAAGGGCCGCCCTGGCTGTAGCAGTCGTAGTCCCAGTCACGGCGCCTCTTGGGCCGTATGGTTGCGGAGATCACCCCGGCGGCCAGGTAGCACGCGGCCAGCCCCGGTAGGGACGCGGCCACCAGGGCCAGCGAACGCGCCTTGCTCCTCTTCCAGTTCATCCGGGTCAGCGGAGCTGCCCAGGCCAAGAAGACCAGCGGCACCAACGCGCCGACCGTGGCAGTGAAGGCGTACCCACCGCCGGGCCAAGCGGGAGCGACTTCGCCCCAGAGTTCGTGGCCCCAGTACACCTTGAAGAAGACCAGCGGCATCAGCAGGGCGGCGAAGCCGAGCAGCCCGAGGCAGCCCCCGAGACAGCTCCAGTCCCGCTTCTTCCGCTGGCCGGCGTTCTGGCGGCCCGGCCGGTGCTCGTACCGCAGCGCCGGCCCCGCCGCCTTCCTCCGCTTCGGCTTCGCCGATCCCCCGCTCAACGCCTCACCCCGGGATGACGACGGTCCGCAGCTCCCCGTCCCCGAGGTGCAGCATGCCCTTGCCCGGGGCGACCTGGCCGCCGACCATGCCGCGGTTCAGGCGTACGCCGATGAGGTCGCCGCTGGAGGACTCCTGCGGGGAGAGCAGGATGCCGCGGCGGGCCTTCTTCGCGTCGACCTGCCAGCCCGAGAAGCCGCTGCACACGTCCTCCTCGTCACCGGCGATGACCATGGCGAGGCCGCGCTCGGCGCCGCGGGAAACCAGCTTCTTCATCTGGCTCTCGGCGTCGCAGTCCTCCAGGAGTTCGCCGTCGTCGATGAGGACCGCGATCGGCTCCTCCAGGGACGCCTGGTCGATGAGCTCCTCGAACTCGTCCTCGTCGATGTCGTCGCCGGTGAAGACCTTCAGTACGCCGTCCGCGCCGTCGAGCTGACGCAGAAGCGACTGGCGTGGCGCCGCGATCACCAGGCGCGTGCCCTGGGCCAGGAAGGACTGCGCGAAGTTCCACAGCACCGTCGAACGGCCCGACTTGGCCGGACCCGCGACCACGAACGCCGGCACGCCCTCCGCGAGATCCGGGCCGAAGCCGACGATCTCGTCGCCGCCGATACCGACCAGACCCCACAGACGCGAACGGGACGCGTCCGGGTCGCGCATCTCCCAGGCCTCCGGAAAGGAGATGCGGCTGGGCAGGCTGTCCACGCGGAACGGGCGCCGCGAGCGCGGCACATCGGCGTCACGGGCCGCGGCGGCCTCGCCGATCGCCGCCAGAGCGGCCGCCTGACCCTGACCGGTCGTGTCCTCGGCGAGCAGCGCGAACTGCGTCTCCGTACCGAACTCGTTGCGGAAGGCACGTCCCGGCGGGATCTCCTCGGGCACCTTGCGGGCCGGGATGCCGAGCGCGGAGAAGTCGCTGCGGTCGGCCAGCCGCAGACCGTACTTGTCCTCGGTGAGGGTCGCGATCCGGCCGACGAGCAGGGTCCGGTCACCGGTGAGGACCAGGTGGATGCCGACGCTCGCGCCCTCGCGCATCATCGTCTGCAGCTCGTCCGTGAGCGAGCCGTGGTCGATCTCGCCGAGCGTGGGCACCCAGCCCTCCCAGCGGTCCAGCAGCACGACGATGTGCGGCAGCCGCTCGTCCTCGGCGACCGAGGACCGCTGCTCGCCGATGTCCGCGAAACCCTTGTCCGCCAGCAGGTCCTGGCGGCGGCCCATCTCGCCCTTGAGCCGGTTGACGAGCCGTACGACCCGCTCGGTCTGGTTACGGCCGACGACCGCGCCGCAGTGCGGCAGCCGCGTCAGGGCGTTGAGCGCGCCGTTGCCGCAGTCGATGCCGTAGAGGTGCACGTCGGCGATCGAGTGCGTACGGGCGATCGAGCCCGCGAGGGTGCGCAGCACCTGGGAACGGCCGCTGCGCGGGGCACCGCCGATCATCAGGTGGCCGAAGGAGGCGAAGTCGACGGCGACCGGGCGCCGGGCCTGGCTGGCGGGCAGGTCCTCGATGCCGTACGGGGCCGGCGGCAGCTTGCCGGGACCGCCCGCGAACGCGGGAAGTTCGACGTCGTCCAGCAGCAGCGTCTCGTCGAGCGCGGGCAGCCACGGACTGTGCTGCGGCGGGATACCGAGCGAGCTGTTGGCGTCGCGGATGGTGTCGACGAGAACCTTGAGGTCGGTGATCTCCTCTTCCTCACGGGCCTCCGCCTTGGGCTTGACCAGCGCGGCCCGGCCCAGGTCCTCCCAGGTCAGCGGGCCCACCCAGGGCATGAGCACGGCCGGGTCGGCCGCACCGGGCCGGCGGCCACCCACACGTCCCGACTGGAAGGGAACCAGGGAGGCGTGGCCGAGGCGGGCGTAGGCGCGGCCCGGGGTGTTCTTGGAGATGTGCCCGGCCTCGGGCGAGTCGATGACGTCGGACGACTCACCGCCGTCCGTCACACGCAGCGCGATACGGAGGTTGGTGTTGGCGCGGATCTCGGGCGACACGACACCGGACGGCCGCTGGGTCGCCAGCAGCAGATGGATACCGAGGGAACGGCCTCGCTGGGCGATGTTCACCAGCCCCGTCACGAAGTCGGGCAGGTCACGCACCATGGACGCGAACTCGTCGATGACGATGAGCAGCCTGGGCACCGGCTTGTGCGACGGATCCCGGCGCACCAGATCCTGGTAGTCCTCGATGTCCTTGGTGTCGGCGGAGGCCAGGATGTGCTCGCGCCGGTGCAGCTCCGCACCCAGCGACTCCAGGGCCCGCTCCACCAGGTGCGCGTCGAGGTCGGTCACCATGCCGACGGTGTGCGGGAGATGCACACAGTCCTTGAAGGCCGCGCCACCCTTGTAGTCGACCAGCACGAAGGTCATGTTCTCGGGCGTGTTCGCCACGGCCAGCGCCGCCACGATGGTCTGCAGCAGCTCCGACTTACCGGAACCCGTCGTACCGGCGATCAGACCGTGCGGACCGTCCTTGCGGATGTCGATCCCGAACGCCCCGTCGTACGACTCACCGATGACGGCCAGCGTCGACTGCCCGCCCATCCGCCACCGGGCCGTGATCGCGTCACTCGTCGGCGGCTCCAGCTGCAGCACGTCCAGCAGCCGGCTCGAACCCGGCAGCGCCGAGTCCTCGGTCTCCCCGCTGATGTCCCGCAGCGCCGACAGCGACCGGGCCAGCCGCAGACACCAGGCGGCGGAGACGAAGTCGGGCCGTACGTCCTTCAGCCGCTCCGCACCGGCCTCCTCGACGCGCAGCCGCAACTGCTCGCTTCGGCCGGCCTGCTGAGGCTGCTGATCGCTGGTGTGCCAGGCCTGGAAGGAGGGAAACCCACCGGCGACCTGCTGCTGGGACTGCTGCTGGACCTGCAGGGCGGGCTCGTACTCCTGGACCTTCGGCTCGGCGACGACGTACGCCTGGCACTCACCGGGCAGGAACCGCTCCTCGGCGTCCAGGCAGAGGGCGAACATGGACACGGCAGGCCCCTCACGCAGCAACCGCACCACCCCGGGAAGGGACCTGAGCCGCCGCGACCCGTCCCACACCACGACGATGTCGGGATCACTGAAGCTCGAACCGGCCTGCGACTTGTTCTGCTCGGCGGCCTTCTTGCGCGCGTCGAGGATCTGCGTCAGCTCGCCGATGCGGGCGCCGACGGTCTCGGCGTCGGTCCCGATGAGCGCGTTGACGTCCTGCCCGCCGGACGGCCGGGAGTGCGGCAGCCAGCGCGTCCAGTCCCAGGACTCCTGCGCGGCGTTCTCGCTCAGCACGTAGAACTGCACGTCCATCGGGCTGTGCAGCGCCGCGGTCTGCGCCACGGCCCACCGCCCGAGCGCACGAGCGGAATCACCTGGCCCGGCCATGCCGATCACCCCGAGGGTGCGCAGGTGCAGCGCGACCGGGGCGTCCTCGATCTTCCAGGTCACCTGGCGGCGGTGGTCGTCCTGCTCGGGGTCGTCGAGCACGACGGCGGAGGGCAGCTGCCCGGTCCCGAAGCGGACGAGAAGGTGATCGCGATCGGTCCTCCGCCGCTCCCACAGGCGGGTCCGCGGCCCGGTCCCGAGGGCAAGGATCGTGGCGGGGTCGGGAATGGCATGCCGCCGATCGTTCCGCTCGGCGACCAGGGCGTCCTGCGCGTCCTTCTCGATCCGCTCCTTCTGCTCCTCGTACTCCTCGACCTGCTTGGCGTGGGACTTACGCCCGTGCTTCTTGTCGTTGTGGTAGTTGGCGAAGAGCAGGACCGGGCTCAGCAGCGCCATGATCAGGTAGTACCAGCGCTGGAAGATCATCACGGAGACGAGGGCGCCCACGAGCGGCGTGAACGCCATCAGCCAGGGCAGCGGCCGGGCCTCGTACTCGCGAGGCGGCGAGGGAAGCCGGAAGTTCGTCTGCCGCTCGGGCGGGCGCAGCCGCGGAGGACGGTTGTAGTCGAGGCCGACGCCGTCGTCCGACCACTTAAGGGCGGCGTTCGGGGGCGTGTACCGGGTGAGTTCGAGGAGGGTGTTCCCAAGCGCGATCTGCCCCCCGAGGGGCCACTCGCCGGGCCCGCCCTTCTTCTTCTCGCCGCTGTCGCCCTTCTCCTTCTCCTTCTTCTGCTTCTTCTTTCCACTCTTCTTGTCGCTGGGCTCCTCCTTCTCGCTCTCTGCGAGGGAGGTGCCGTCGAGGGTGACGTGCTCCTTGTCCATGTGCACGGCGACCTGGCAGGTGCCGTCGGTGGCCACGGAGAGGGTGAGGGCCCGGGCGTCGACCTCGGGATCGTCGATACGGATGTACGAGGCGGCCCCGCTGCCGATGTCGTACCGCCCGACCCCGAGCCGGTGCACGAACCCGGCGGCGGGCCCGCCGACGACCCGCAGCTCGACGAGCCCGGTGGGCTCACCCGGCAGACACCCGGACGGGTCCTGAAGGCTGACGACCGCGCCCTCGCGCAGGGGCGAGCCGACGACGGTGGCGTGCGGATCGACGGGGTACCCGTCCACGTACACGAGGGGCGCGTTGTTGGCCGGCGCGTGCCGCTGCTGTCCGAGCGGGATGACCTGCGCCCCGCTGTGCCCCACCTGCTTGGCCAGCTCCTGGGCGATGTCCCCCACGGTGGACTCAGGATCGGCATCGAGTACGACGTCGGCGGTCCCACCGCCGTACGGGTCGACGACGGTCAGAGTCAGGCGCACGACTAGTCCTCCCCGTGCCACTGGGCCGGTGTGGCCGCGGTGGTCTCTGTCGCTGCGTCCGCGTCCGCTGTCTGTTCGCTTCGGTCACGCGGGCCACAGTCGTAAGGGACGATATCCGTTCGGTACGACAGTGGGGCAATGGGGAGGCGCCGAGACGTTCCCGATGGCAACGTCGTACACGACTTCATGACGTCTCGTTCACAAGCCGGGGATGTGGCACCACTGGCCACACCCGTAAGCTGCAACCGCAAGAGCGGACGATCACACCGGTTGCCACGTGCGATCAGTAACTCGGCCTGTGGGCCGATGAGTCCGCAAACAGGGAGCCACGGGGGTTGGCCCTGCGGCGTTGTGAGAGGGAGCGGCTTCATGGCCAAGGACCTTGATGTCACTTATCAGGACATGCGGGATGCTGCCAAGCATGTCGTGAAGGAGAAGGAAAAGCTCCACGAGAAGCTCGAGGGCCTCAAGAAGTACATCAACAACCTCGTACAGGGCGGCTACGTCACCAAGAGCTCGTCCAAGGCGTTCGACGAGAACTTCGAGGAGTTCGTGAACGGCGCGAAGACCACGCTGGACGGTCTGGACGGCATGGGCGACTACCTGACCATGGCTGCGGACAAGTTCGAGCAGATCGATGAGGAGCTGGCGAAGCAGGCTCGGAAGTAGCCGTGAGGCGCCGGCCTGGTGCGGCAGCGAATGCCGAACGCACCGGGTCGGCGCCTGCCCGGCCGGAGTTCGTCAGCTGGTATGAGGGGACGACAGGTGCGCAGACCAGCCGAAGACGCAGGAGCCAACCGCAGGTTCGAGGCACGAGACGGCCTGGGGATCGCTGGGGTGGTTGTCTGTCTGGTGGTCGGCATGGGAGTAGTCCTGCTGGTCATGGGGCTGTGGAAGCGATTCGTGCGTGCGACGGTACCGACGCTGGTGGACCTGCCCGGTGGTTCCTGGGCAGTCGGTGGCGCCCTTGGCATGATCACCGTGCTCGGAGCGATCGGAGCGTTGCGGTGTGCGGCCGGACCCCCGGGCCGTACACGCCTGGCGCGTGGCTTGCGTGCCACCGGGACGGCGGTCTGCTGCGCGGCCGCGTTCGGACCGTTCTTCTATCTGCTGAGTGGACTGCCGGGCAAGAACTGCCATTCGGAGAGCTGCGCCTACATCCCCGGTACTGGCAGCGCGTTTCTGGGCTACGTCATCAGCGCCGTGCTGGTGGGCTGGTTCCTTTACCGCTGGATCAGCGCCCGGGCCGATGAGGAAGCAGCTCGGGAGCGGGAACGGATGCGGAGGCTTCGGAAGAAGGGGAAGGGGAAGAGCCGGGCAGGGCGTCAGCGATAGCGCCTCCCCGAGGGCCTTCCGGGGTCCGGCCCGACAGAGCAGACCCTCGAACAGGTCCGCGAACACCTCCCGTGGCTCCGGCCGTGCGAAACAGGTCTCTGGCGCCAGATCAACCTGCTTGAATCCGCCCCAGCGGCGCCGGTCAATGGGGCGTCCCGGGAAGCCGGAGCGTCCGTGCGAAGTCGTCCAGTGCCTCCAATGCCGCGGCGATCACTTCCGGGTCGTCGTGGTGCCCGCGGAGGCACACGTCCGGGATGCCGGGTGGGGTGTGCCAGTGATAGGTCACCGAGGTCATCATGATGGTGCTGTCCGCCGGGTAGGAGCGCGTCACTCGGACGCCGTCCTCGCCCAGATATGGGGAGGCGAATGCAACGCTGCCGGTGCGTTGCTGCCACTCGGGGATGTCCGGGTGGGGCACGGTCGGCGCGCTGAACCCGTCACAGGCGGCCGCGTCTGGGGCGTCGCAATGGATGCGGGTGGCGTGCATCACCAGGGGCATGTAGGTGAGCGGAACAGGGTGGTAGATAAACGCCTCGTCGGCCTGGAGCTTGTCCCGCAAGATGGTGATCGTCTGCTCGTAGAAGTTCTTGTGGAAGCGGCGGAGCTTTCGGGTGAGTTCGATGTTGTGCACGGCGGCCAAGCCGATCAGGTGCTGGTCCAGCCATTCCTTGAAGGTCTTCTTGTCCGTCTGGAGCCAGAGGTAGCCCCAGAGGCCCGTATTGGCATCCGTATCGACGTGCAGTGCACCGAGATCGGCGCTCCACAGGGTGCCTTCGGACATGAGAGTCTCTTTCGTCAGGGGCGTGGGCAGAGGGTGTTCAGGCGTAGCTCCAGCGGAAGGTGCCCATCACAGCGTCGAACAGCTCCACAAGCGTGTCATAGAAAGCGGGATCCGAGCCGGGCGCTATCAGTGCGCTGAAGGAGAAGGTGAGGTACTTGTCGGGGGCGCTGTCCGGGACCGGCACGAAGTACTCGACCTGGCGGTGAGCGACGTCGACGTCTTGGGCTGCGTCGGCGAGTACATCTCGTTCCGAGCGCAGAGCCGCGGTGCCGTCGAGCTCCCGCATCTCGGCTCCGGGGATCTCGGAGGCGAGCGCGGCCAGGACCGCTTCTGGGCCGCTGTTGGGCCTGACCCGCGGAACCTCGATCGGCTCGGAGGCCACGATCGAGACGGGCAGCGCGACGCCGTGGAGGCGTTCGGTTGGGAGGTAGATGGTCATTCCTCCCTTGGCGCTGGCCCGGCGGACGACCTTCTTTATCTCTTGGGCCAGTTTCAGCCGGGCCTGCGGAATGTCGTCCTTGGGAAAGCCGACGGGTAGCTGTGCGACGGCCTTGCGAACGATGCGGTCCATTGCTTCCGCGGTGCCCGAGTGCAGCGGAATCACATCCCAGCCGGGCGGTGGCACCAGGTTGAAGCCGTTCGGTGCCCGTCGGGGCTCAGTGGTGGTCACGGTGCTGAACCGCCCCGGGTTCGTTGGAGATCTCAGTTGGTGGCTGTGAGCTGGGGTTTCGTGGTTGCTCGGTAGTAGTTGGCTTCGTATTCGGCGGGCGGGATGTGCCCTATCTCACCGTGGAGCCGGCGGTGGTTGTACCAGTCGACCCACTCGGCGGTGGCGAACTCGACGTGCGAGAGCGTCTTCCACGGCCGCTGCGGTTTGATGACCTCGGTCTTGTACAGGCCGATCGTCGACTCCATGAGGGCGTTGTCGTACGCGTCGCCGACCGAGCCGATCGAGGCCGCGATGGGGGCCGCGTCGAGGTGTTCGGCCAGGCGGAATGACGTGTATTGCGACCCGGCATCGGAGTGGTGCACCAGTTCGCCGGGCAGCGGCGGGCGGCCGTCGCGGTCGCGTTGCCACAACCCCATGTCCAGTGCGTCCAGGACGAGTTGGGTCTCCTTCGACATCGAGGCGGACCAGCCGACGATGCGGCGGGAGAAGGTGTCCACGACGAAGGCGACGTAGACGACGCCGGCCCAGGCGGCGACGTGGGTGAAGTCGGCTACCCAGGTGCGGTTGGGAGGCCGGGGCGACGAAGTCACGGTCGATGCGGTCCGGGGCCCGGGCGGCGGCCGGGTCCGGGAGGGTGGTGATCACCTTCTTGCCGCGGACGGCGCCGGCGATGCCGATCTCGCGCATCAGGCGCTCGACGGTGCTGCGGGCCACTTCGTGGCCTTGGCGGTTGAGGTGCCGCCAGATCTTTCTCGCCCCGTAGACGCGGTAGTTGGCCTGGTATGCCTCCTCGATCAGTTCTTTAAGTTCCGCGTCCCGCATGGCCCTGGGCGAGGGTGCCTTGCGGCGTTTCCTGCAGGCGTAGTAGGTGGAGGGGGCGATCTTGCAGCCGTGCTGGGTCAGCACACGGCAGATCGGCTCGACGCCGCCGAAGCGGTCCTGGTGCTCGTCGATGAACGCTACGTGCGTGCGTGTGGCCGGTCGAGCTCGGCCGCGAAGAAGGACGCCGCGGCCCTGAGGATGTCATTGGCCCGTTTCAGCTCGGCGTCCTCCTTCTTCAGCCGCTGCAGCTCGGCCGACTCCTCGCTCGTTGTGCCCGGATGGGGCCCGGCGTCGATCTGGTCCTGCCGTACCCACTTGCGCAGCGTCTCGGTCGTGCCGATGCTCAACCTCTGGGCGACCGCTTTCATCGCGGCCCACTCGGTGTCGTACTCCGTCCGCACTTCGGCGACCATCCGCACCGCACGACGGCGCAGCTCAAGCAGGTACTGTTCTCAAACGATCGAGTCTCTACCGAACCCGGAACGGTTCAGTCGTTCGCCATGCTTGGTTCTCCGGCCGGGCTGGTTGGTTCTGCTGGAGCTTGACTCTCAGCGGTTGACTGCCTGGATTTCCTCGACCGTGACGTCCTGATCGTTGCCGAAGGTGCCGTTGGGGAGCTGTGTCGGGTTGGGGTTGCCCGTCCCGGTCCAGGTGATGTCCCAGGTGATGGTGGCCTGGAGTTTGAACGTGCCGTTTCCGGAGGAGCGGAGGTACTCGACGCCGCAGGGCGGGGTTTGGTCGGCCTTGCCCTTGGCGTACGGCTCGCCGATTGATCCGTCGTCGTTGATCGTGCACTCGCCGGAGGCGGGGTAGGTCTCGGCGTCGGGCGTACCGGGCTCCAGTTTGAGGGAGACGGGCTTGGCGGTAGTGGTGGCCTGTATGTTCAGGCCCCCGGCATTGATCTGGGCTGTGACAGACACTTCCTTGAACTTGGCCTTGTCGAGCCAGGCCCACGTGGGGAGATTGACCTTGGTGGCGGTCTCGGGCGCGAGGGATACCTCGGTGGTCGGCAACTGGATGCGGTTGTAGGCGAGTTCAGCGAGAATCTGAGGAGTTACCGCGTTCTCGACGGGCGGAGCATCGCCTGTCTCGGCCCAGAAGGGCTTCCGGTCGCACGCCTGGGCCTCTGGCTCCATCCAGCGGTCTTCGTCGCGGACGGCCACCCACCAATTTCCCTCGTCTTTCTTGTCGAGGTTGTAGTTCTTGTACTTGCCGTCCTTGTAGGTGTCGCGGAACTTGCCGACCGAGGCCTTGGCGTAGCTGTGCTGGCCGGGCGTGTTGACGGTCTCGTTGTACTGTCCCTCGACGTACTTCGCGAATTCCTCAGCGCTTCGGGGCTCGTACCAACAGGCGGGCGGTGACCAGTTACCCGCCGGCTGCAGGCTGCCAGCGCCGCTACCGGACTTGCCAGCAGTCGAACCGCTGAAGGTGATCTTGGAGACGAGGCTGGTTCCGTCCCGACCGCCGCTAGGGGTGACCTTCTGGCCGTTGGACTTGCCCGGCGTGCCCCATGCGAACGCCGTGGCCGGTGCGAGGGCGAGAACGCCGGCAGTCGTCGTGGCTACGATCCATCGACGCTGAACTCTTATCGCAGGCACGTCTTGTTCCCCCGCTCCGACTCAAGCTTCGTCGTCTGCCACACGCCGTTGCTGTTCCTTTCCAGACGTGTGCTGTAGCGCACGAAGGAGTTGTCGGAGGCGGGTGTCTTGTCGACCTTGTTGGTCTTGCGGTTCTTGTTGAACGCCTTGCTTTCGTCTGCGCAGTACGAGACGCCTGCGGACTTCTTGCCGAACACACTGATATCGGGCGCGTAGTAGCGGACCGTGCCGTAATAGGTCAATCCGGAGTCCACGATTCCCTTGACCCAGTCCTGGCTTCCTGCCAGGGCGTTGCCCACCTGGTAGAAGCTCAGGGCCGGGGACTCCGGATCACCCTGCGTGACGGCATAGGTCACGGCTGATTGCGCTCGTCCCGCGTCCGCCAGGACTGCGTCCTTGGTTGCGTCTCCGGTGGTCCAGCCCTCGAACGTTTCCTTGACGTCCTTGGGAAGTTTCACGCTCGGGCGCTTCGCGTCAGATGCGCTGGGTGGAGTCGGCGATGTGGACTCTGCAGAGTCGACGCCGACGATCTTGTCGTTGTCGCTGGACTTGTCGTCCTCGCTACCGCAGGCCGTCAGCAGCAGTGCTGCCGTTGCCGCCAGTGCGGCAGCAACGGGCAATGAGCGGCGCTTCACAGTGGCTCCCCGTGAGAGACAGAAGTTCAGTTATCGCCCTGACGTTACCGGTGGGGTTTCCGGTATTGCCAGGGCGAACTTCTGTGGGAACGGGGGTAATTCGGGGCGTATGGGGCTACCGAAGGGCTGGCTGTGTCCTGATCGTGCCCGAACAGGTGCGGGCTGGGATGCCGTGGTGTCCAGCAGTCCGGTGCCGTGACGTTGCGAGGGGCGATTCGCGAGTGCGGTGCCTACATCGCGGTGAGAAGTGGCCTTCTTCCTGTCACCCCGTCTCCTTGCGGGCCACCACCCTGCGCGGCTCAGCCGCCGACCCTGGCTCCTCGACAGCCACAGCCACAGCCACAGCCGCTGGCACTTCCACCGCAGCGTCCGCTGTCTGCTCGGCCAGCGCCTCGAGATACTGCTCCAGGCCGATCACCCGGTGATGCAGCACTTCCTCCGCCTCGGCAAGGGCCGCCCTCACCCGCTCGAACTCGGCCCGCAGCTCCTCCACGCGCACCGGAGCAGCCTTTTCACGACTCTCGAGCACTGCCCGCATCGACGGCATCCACGACCTCCACGCCCTCCAGGACGAACCAGACCGCCCCAGCCTGCCCGGACAACGCGAAATCACGACTGACCTACGGAAACCCGCACATCAGGTTGAGTAAAGAGACTGCTTCTCAGGGTTTGAGTTGAGCCAGATACTTCGGGCGAAATCATCAAAAATGTCGATATTGGTAGCCAGCCAGCCAATTTCCGCGGTTACGGTGCGAATCGATGCATAGACCTGGTGCTCTTCCGACCACCAGCCGTAGTTAAGGGAGACGCCCAGCTCCCCGTCATCTCCGAAATAGTGAAGGCACCGTAGGCCCGGACCAATGTGTGCAGAGTCGAAAGACTCAACTTCTGGTGGGCGGACAGCGTTCTTGTCAGTCGCCTGAACCACTATGCGCAAGTCAGTGTCACGATCCGCTCCTTCTGGATGCACTATGAGAGCGTAGAAAGGTTGCGGAAGCCTACTCGGGTCCGGGCCGTAGAGGAAGGCCTGGTGAGCTGGGACGTTCGGAATAGGATGGGCTTCGACCAGGCATCGGAAGCGATTAGCCAGCAGAGCCTTATCCGGGTTCCGCCACCACTTCTTATGACGCCGGTACATGATCTCGGCGCATGTGGAAGACCATTCCTCGATCTGGCGTTCGTTTTCAGGCGACCAGTGGAGTGGCATGAGAAACCACTCAGTCGGGTCTGCCTCGGTTTCGAAGAAAATCACTCGTAGCTCCAGCGGAATGTCGTCATCACAGCATCAAAGAGATCAACGAGAGCAGAAGTGAATTCGCTATCCGGATTTCCGTCACCTACAGTGCTGAAAGTGACTGTCAGCCAGCGCGGAAGTGAGCTTCCAGGCAAGGGAAGCACATACTCGATGCGCCGTGAAGGAAAGTTCATTTCGGAGTCATCCAGGGGTGGGACGACTCTCTCTAGCCGTGTCCCGTGCGAGCCATCGATATCGACAGACTCACTGCTGCCGCGGTTTGATGCCACCATGCTGAGTACTTCGTTCGACTGGAGGCTGACACCCTTTCCGGCTACCTGGGAAATAACGAAGGATGCCGGCGCCAGTGTGCTACGCACACGTTCCACAGGCAGGTAGAGAAGCAACCCGTTCGCTCTTGCTGCCTTTCTGGCGGCTTTCTTGAGTCGCTTGAACATTTCCATCCGTAGCTTGCTGATGTCATCCTTAGGGAGGTCGGATGGCAGATTTCCGATGGAATTATCGACGATCCGCAAGATCGTGTCGTTCATAGACTCGTCGCGGAGGTCAATCTTGTCCCATCCGGGTGGAGCGATGAGGTTGAATCCCATGGGAACGAGAAAATCTTTCGTGTTCGACTCAGTCACGTCGAAGCCTTTCAACACACCACGAAATAACTACAAGAATCGGAAGCAGCGGAGCTATAAAGACTCCAGGCCAGATCCCTGTAACCCAAGTGGCGAGGAACAGGCCGACGGAAGCGATGAACACCCCAGTGAGGCCTTCAGGGCGTTGTGAAGGAAGTGGATACTTGAAGAAGATGCCCAGTAGTACGAGGATGGCCACTCCTACGATCGCACGCTGGACCCAATAGATGACATCCTTTGCGGGTTCAGAAGCCGCAGAGCCCAGCAGTACGATGAAGATCGAAGACATTCCTGCGATGAGGCAGATTTTGGCGAGGCCTGTTGGCCCTTCACCCAGCCGCCCGAATGCGTAACTTCCTCGATTGACTTCCATGGCGATTTTCCCTCCAATTGATCTTACCAGTGAGTGTCTTCCGGCAACTTCATGAAGTCCCCCTTGAAGCTGTCGTAGGTCTCACTGTACATTTTGTCGGGCAATACGTCGCTCTTGCCAAGTGATTTATCGGCCACGTCTGCAGTTGCTCCGGTAACAGCAGCTGCAACCGCAGTATTGTAGTAGGCCTCCGACTTTCCGACGGAAGCAGCGGCATCCGGGAATAGTTCACTGTTCCTGCGGATGTTCTCGATGCTGGAGCGAGCCCCGTCGTCTCCGAAACCCAGGCGCTCCAAGCTGTTCGGCCTGACGGGTGCTTCGTCGGTCACCCGTCCTGCATTTTGTGACATCTCCTTTCTCATACGGTTCAACGCACCGCGTGCGAAATTTTTCAGACCGTCATCGGTCGTCGTGGCGATGACCCGCGTGAGTTCATCCCGGGCAGCCCTGTTGACCCGCAGTGATACCTTGATTCGATCACGTCGTTGCACCTGGGCGGCGGTCTTGACGGCTTTATCGGCCATTTTCAGTTTGGCCAACATTTTCACGCCTACGCCGAAAGTCACCAGGCCGACGGCGTCCATGATTACATCACCGAGGCTCGCTTCACCTGCGGCGAACAAAACCATTCTGGCCAGTAGAACGCCTACTGAAATCGCGATGGCTATTTGCCCAATAATGGGAATGAAGGCGACGAAAGGGGCTAGGAATGCCAACGCCGTTGCCGCCCAGCCTGCGAAATCGAGGACCCATTTGATGCTATCGATATTCTCGTGAATCCAGCCCTTGATGTCATCCCAAGGGCTGTCTTCAATGATGTCATCAATTTCGTTGCGGATCTCTTTAGCGTAGTGCGCGGCGCGGCGGTCTCGGTCGCCTACGATGTCATCAAGTTTGTTCCTGTATTCCCGTAGGGGGTCCCCTTCCGTGCCACTCTCGGAGGGGCTGGGGGTTTTTCCGTCTCCTGTATCCTTCTTGGCCCTCTCTGTATCGAGCTCTTCCTGCTTTCTCTTGGCATTGTCCAGTACCTTGTCAGCTTCGCCTTGGTAGTGCTCGAGTTCGTTGGCCCAGTTCGACAAGTGAACGTGGACGCGTTCGTAGCGGCTTGCGACCTCCCGCAGATGCTTTTCCAGCACTTCGGAATCATCGCGCAACTTTGCAGCGTATTTACCCTTGAGCTCGTCGTCCCTCTTGATTGCCTTAAGCCGGTCGGACTGATCTCGAAGTGAGGACGCGACAGCCTTCATGTGCTTCACTTCATCACGGATCTCTTCCGGGTCGCCGGGAACTGGATCGGAGTCGACAAGCGGCTGCCAGTCCCGAGGGCGAGGTTTGGACGACGCGCTCACTTAGCCTTCCTCGCCTTCTTCAGCTCCTTTGCCAGCGCAGCGTCCGCTCCAGTGAACCCGTTTATTGTGTTCGTTACGAGTTTGCCGACACCCTCAACACTCTCGATCATTTTGGATCGATAGTCGTTCCAGTTGTCGACGAATTCACCCATCGCATCGCTGATCTCTCCACTTCCCCAATAGGGGCGCATGTCATCTTTTCTGTTGTCAATGTCATTCAGTTCTGTTTTGATCTTGCTGAGGTGCGATTCTGATTCAACGAGAAGATCGACGTTGACAATGAGATCTGAGTCGCTTGCCATGGCTGTTGCCCGGACTCCTGTGGGAAGTTTCGCTTTGTACTACGGGTTCAGTGATTGAGTGCTTGGATCCCCTGGACGGTGACTGCCTGATCGGCGCCGCCGATGCCTGTCCAGGTGACGGTCGCCTGCAGATTGAAGGTGCCATCACCGACCCACCCGTCGTCGTTGATCGCGCACTCACGCGCCGAGAGATAGGTCCTGGCTTCCTCCGCACCTGATTCCAGCTTGAGGGGTACCGGTTCGGCGGTGGTGGACTGGATGTTCAGGTAGGGCCTGTCAGTCACCGGAGTCTTCTCGGCCTTGCCTGATTGCTTCTCCTTGACGAACGCATTGCCCTCGAACGGGCAGTATGTGAGCGTCGCCTTGCCGGTCGCGTACACGTTGACGCGGGGGTTGAAGTACTGGGCCTGCGCCGTGAGGGCGCAGTCGCCGGTCTTCCAGCCTTCGAAGACGTTCGTGACATCGCTGGGCAGCGCCGCCTTCGGTCGTGGAGCCGCGTCCGCCGTCGATGTACTCGGCGAAGCAGTGCCGCCCGTGGCGTCGGCGCATACGATCTCGTCGTCGGCCTTGGAGCCTTCGTCCCCTCCACCGCAAGCTGTCAGGAGCAGCGTTGCCCGTTGCCACGAGCACGGCAGCAACTGGCAGAGGGTGGCGCTCCAAGGTGAACTCCCCGCGAGACAAAGATTGGGTCAAGCATGACGGTATCGGTATGGTTCCCGGTCTCGCTAGGGCGAATTACGCCGTAAACCGGATAGATTTTCGCATCCCGGGTGCCTGTAATTCGCGACGCGTCTTGATCGTGCCCAATGGTGTGACTGGGTCGGACGCCCAGGTCGTCGCTTCGAGGTGGCGGCTTGACTGGTAGATGCCGTTTGCCATCGCGGAGCCCTTTACACCGCCAGGCGAAGGTGAAGGGCCGTGTCAGCTCTGCGGGGTAGGGGCTTCGGGTGACATATGAGGCAAAGATCCTCGGAGTGAAGCTGGCGAGCGGGTGTCGTCCGGTGGTCAACGTCGGACCCGACCTCGGTGCGGGGCTCACCAACGGAGCCGCGGACGTTGATTGCGCACCCGTCGGCGACCGGGTAGGTCCCGGTCTTCTCGGTGCCTACTCCAGGTACAGAGATGCCGGCTTCGCCGAGCGCCTTCACGTGATCCCGTAGTCAGCATGTGTGCCCCGATCAACTGTCGTGCTCTGCAGCTGACTTGGGGCGCGGAAAGGACCAGGAGCGCCGAGGCGTGTGCGGGAGTTGAGGTGTGATCGCTGCTGGTGTCCGTCATTTCCGTTCTTGGGTCTGCTCGCTGTCAGGAGTGCGACGGATACTTGTAGAGCCGTACGGTAGAGGCAATCTTCAGCACTGTTGATTCTGGCACTTCGTCGGACACGCTCTTGGCGCCGAAGAACGACCAAGAGGCCAGGTCTCCTTGGGTGTTCTCGAAGGCGAATGTCCATGCCTTGCCGTCCGTCGAGCACTTCTGCGCCTTCTTCACGCCCACGGACCAGGCGGTTCCCAGGCTCCCCTTGATGCCGGAGTTGGTGGTGAAGGGCTCCACGGCGCCAGCCTTCACCTTGGTCTTGTCGGGCTGGGTGAACTGCCCGTAGACCCAGGTCTTGGGGTCGGAGCCGGCTATCTCCTCGGTAGTACGGGCGCCGTTGTTGCCCCTGGAGCCTGCGACGGCCAGCGGCGTGTCCTCCACTGTGCCGTCCTTGTCATCGTCCGAGGTGCACCACTGTTCCTTCAAGTACGCGGGGGCGCGCATACCGATCAGTGGTGTGTCGTCCGGGTCGTCGTTCTCGGAGACATACGTGACCCAGTCCGTGGACTGGAGCGCCCACTGCGGCGGAACGTCGAATGCGATTCCCTGCTTCGGGTTCACCACTACCTTCCAGCCCTTGACCGTGGCGGTTTCGGTGTCCGTGCCCCGAGGGTCGTCCGGACTCGCTTGAGGAGAGGATTCCTTGGTGGGGTCGGTGTCCGCCCGGTCGGCCTCACTGCCGCCGAGTAGGACGAAGACCGTTGCGGTCGCGGCTGCTACGACGGCTGCCGCCGCGATGACGGCGACGATCGTGGTGCGGCTCCGGCGGCCGGGAGGCGGCGGAGGAACCGGCGTGCCGGCCTGTTGCGGGGGCACGTTCGTTGTCTGCGGCTGTTGGAAGGGGTTTGGCTGGTGGTATCCGGGCTGCAGGTACGGATTCGATGACTGCCCGGATGGATGCTGCGGTTCCTGCCCGCCCTTGGGCGGCTGCTTCTCTGGCCACATGCCGCGTAACGCTACGACGATCAGTCCGGTGCGGGCGACCCGCCGGGCCCGCCCTGTCGCCGCATCTGGGGCAGCCGGGTTTCGCAGCCTCAGCAGGGGACGAACCGGGTCATGGCCTTCCGGGTAGATCCTCCGGAGGCTCCTCATCCAGCCCCGTCGCGGGATCGACGAAGGAAACCGTCTCAAGGACTGCCGACATCAGGCGGTAGATCTCGGACCAGTGGTCCATCGAGGCCGTGTAGAGCGTGAAGATCGCCGTGCACGGCCCTGTGGGGAAGGGCACATGCACCTGGATCTGGCCCGTGAGGAGCTTCGTCGCCTCGCCGCTGGCGGACACTTCGGGGCCGAGGTCGTACTCGCGCAGGGTGATGCAGGACACCGCGGGGCCACACGGCAGGTCGAGCCAGATCGCGTTGTTGAACGGGTCGCTGGAGAGAGTTGCGAGGATGCCTTGGGCGACGACGTCGGTGTCGGTGCCGGCCTGGTCCGTGGGTGCGATGGCGACGGTGAGCGCGCATTGGGCGATGCCCTCGGCGGGCTCGTGCCTGATTACTTGGCCGTCTGGAACGTCGCTCTCCTCCACCGTGGAGAACAATCCCATCGCCGCGTAGGAGACGCCGGTATCCCCCATGAGTTCGGCTATGGCCGCGTAGTAGGGGGCAGCAGGCTCCCATATGCTCTCGTCCCCGCGGGAGTACAGCTCCCGCACGAAGGAGAGGGCGCGCTCGCTGCGCTCCTCCGGGGTGGTGGCTATGGGCAGGGCGAAGAAGCCCTCGGGGGCGAGGAACCAGAGGGGTGGAACGTTCCCGTCAGCAGCACTGAGGTGCTGGGCGTTCGCGGAGTCAGCTGCGGGGATCATGTGCGTAGTGCGCCGTTCCAGGTGAGTGCAGAGCCAGAGCCAGGTCAGGTCAGGTCAGGTCAGGTCAGGAAGTCTTCTTGGTGGTATTGCGTCAGGGGAACTTCGGTGCCCTTCTCGTCCATCACCGTGTTCAGCCCGGAGTGACCGAAAGAAGCGTGAACGGTGCTTGGAGCCAGGACTTCGATACGAAAGCAGCCGCACGGGTTCCGCTTGATCAGCGGCGTTCGGGCATCTGACGCCTGAGCCGCGGCGAACTTCTCGGCTGTGGTCCGCTGTGCTGGCGTGAGGGATTCCAGGGGGATGAATTCGGGAGGTTCGATCAGGTACCGAGTGAGCCTCTCCCGTTTGATACTGCTCACTCTGATCCATGAGCCGTCAGTGAATGCGATCTTCGCATCATTGCCGATCTTGAAGTCCCGCAGTTCGACCCTTTCGATGCTGGACCGCGGGGTTTCCCAGAGAAGCTCATCGGTGATGCGCTTCTCGTCCCCCTTGACGTAGGGGAAGCCGACGATCACGAGACGCCGGTCGGTGATGACGGCGTGCGTGCGGTACCGGTCCTGAGAGGAGCGGGCGGGGTCCAACTGCCAGGGCAGGGTGCGGGCGATGGTGCCCGGGGCAGCCCACATGACGGGGAAGTCGTCTACCTCGTCGGCTCTGTCGTGAGAAGTGTCCGCGCCTTTGCCTGAACGGCCAGGGCCCACGCTGCCCGCCTGGGACGACAGGATGCCCATCACGGCGACACCTAGGGCCATGGCAGCGCCCTTCACGGTGTTTCGGCCGGCGGTACTGCCTGCGGAGTGGGCGGTATAGGCAGGGGCTTCGGGCCATCCCTCGAGTTCGTTCTGGATGTCATGGCGCTCGGTGTCACGGAACCATCGCATTCCCTTGACCTGCGTTGCTGCGCCCGTGGCGAAAGTCAGCGGAGCACGGGCGATGAGGGTCTCACCCGATTCAGGCCACCAAACGCTCATATCCTCACAATTCCTTTCTCGGTCACCTGAGGTGCGGTGAAGACATCTCAGGTCAGTCGCCCGCTATATGGCCGTATACCTTGGGGGCGATCTTGAGGCCGGCGTCGAGGGCTATTCCGCCTGCGCCGAACGGGTTGATGTTCACCCCTGGAATCAGGTTGGCTCCCTTGGAACCGATCAGCTGACCCTGATGGTAGCCCGCGTAGGAAAGGCCTCCCATGCGAGACATCAGGCCGCTGCTGCCATGTGCGACCTCGAAGACCTCGTCGGACATGCCGCCGATCTTCACCAAGCCGGCCTTGCCGAAGCCTCCGACAATGTCCGCGGACTCCTTGCCGAAGGACATCAGAACTCGCGAACTCCCGAGCTTGGTCGCACCGAAGCCCTTGCCGAGCCTCTCTGCCGTCAATGCGGCCTTGCCCGCGCCGACCACCTTGATTCCCTTGCCGAACATTCCGATGCCGGGCAGCAGTCCCACCGCGTCGAGGCCGATCTGAGCCCAACTCACGTCCGCACCGGCCGCTTTGGCCACGCCGTGCGTCGCCAGAGTGAGGCCCGCGCCGATGAGTGCGGCGGTGCCGAAGATGGCCGCGAGCGGCGGGAAGGGGAGCGTGACGATGGCAAGCATGCCCAGCACGGCGGTGATGTCGCCCAGTACGTCACCGATCGCCTTGATCAGGTCGGCGTGCTCCTTGAGCCAGTCGCCTGTGGCGTCCCAGGCGTCCGCGATGCCCGTGCCCAGCTTTTCCCAGAAGCCCGGCTCGTCGGGGGCGATGTCGGCGGCCTTGTCCAGCTCCTTGCTGATCTTCGCGGCAGCCTGCTTGTAGCGGTCCTCGAGCTCATGGACCTTCTGGATGAGGCCGGTGACGTCGCCGGAGGCTTTGCCGTACTCGTCGGTGCCTTCCTTGGCCTCGGCCTTGGCGTCGAGTTTCTCTCCGGCCTTCTTTTCCAGACGGTCCGTCTCGTCCTGGAAGTCCTGGAGCTCGTTGGACCAGCGGTGCAGTGCGCGCGAAGCCTTGTCGAACGACTCGTGGCTCTTGCGGATCAGCGGCGTGACGTCCTGGCCTATGTACTCGGTGAAGGCGACGGCGGTCTTGCCCTTCCAGGCGCCGCACTCGATGCGCTCCAACTCTCGTACCGCAGTACCTAGTTCGCCTGCCAGTTTGCCCAGCCGTTTGGCGAGTTCCCGGGTATCCTCCACGCTGCCGGGGGTGGGGTCCCAGCCGATGTTGGGCGGGACGGTGCGCTGACCAGCCACGCTACTTGCCTTTCTTCTTGGCCTTGAGCGACTGCGCCAGCTCCAGGTCGAGGCCGTCGAACGTCTCGCCGATCTTGTTGATCATCTTCACGGCGCCGTGGGTGTGCTTGCCGAGCTGTTTGATGCCGTAGCCCCAGTCATCGGCGAAATCCTGTACGTCCTCGATGAGTTGGCTTTCGCCGACGGCTGAGGAATCTGTGCCTCGGAGGTCGCGGCGGGCATCCTCCATGCGGTCGCTAATGGAGGAGAAGGTCTTCTTCAGGTGCTCGAAAATGGTGTCTTCGAGGCGCAGATCGCTCATCTTGAGATTCAGTCCCTGTCGGTGGGCGCCGGCAGCGGAGTGCCGGGCCCCGGCCTGTGTCGGGTCAGCGGTTGGCGGCTGTGGCCGCTCGGGCCGCGAGGTTGCGGTCCTTGTCGAAGGGGCGATCACGCGCGCCGCGCGGCAGACAGGCTGGTGTGCAGGGTGGCAGGTGGCGCTTCAAGTGACTCCCCCGAGATCCATGAATGGTCAGCCAGGTACTCCGACGGTATCTGCTGGGTTTCTGGGTAAGCCAGTGCGAACTTCTCCATAGAATCAGGTGGTTTCTACGCCTAGATGGAGGTGTTCGAAGTGGTCGGGAATCGGTGTGTGTTTTTCAGGAGAGGGTCAGGTGAACGTCTATCGAGGCGAATGGCCGCCTCTGTGAAGAAGTTTTCACAAAGGTTGCACCACTGCGTGAGACTTGATGGGCGTTCGATCCGGAGCTATCCCGCATGGCGGCATCCGTTGCTACGCCGACCGACTACTTTTGCGGGCAAGTCGCGGAGCGCTGAGCGAGTCAGCTGACGCCCTCGGCGTTGTAGCCGTGAAACTCGTCTTGGCCCACGCCCGTTCATCAGGTGCCTATGAAGAGGGGGCAGATGGCCTGCAGACTCATCAGTTCCTTGGGTCCGCATGAAGTGCCGTCTGCCTCTCATGGGATCATCCGGTGTCACGCCGACCATCTACCTCTGGGGGACGAGTGCCATGCTGACCACGCGCCGGAGGGTGGCTGCGGCCTGCCTCCTTGCTGCTGTCACCTTGACTGTGGCTGGTTGCAGCAGTGATTCGGACGAGGGCTCGGGTGGTGACAAGATCGCGGGAGCCGATACGGGAGCCGGTTCCCCCACGCCGTCCGCCTCTGCCTCAGTCGAGGAGAATGCGCCGACCTTCGACTTTCCGTCAGGCCTCTCGGTAGCCGTCGAGCGCGACTCGACCGGGGATGCCACGAAGGACGCGATCCTGCGGGACACGGCGCACTCCGCCCAGGCCAACATTGAGGCCTTCGCTCTGGGGAACGACCAGACCGCCAACATGAACCGTTACTTCGCGGGGCCCGCCTTCACTCACTGGACCAAGCAGGTCGCGGACTTCAAGAAGGACGGGCTCACGCTCACGGGTGAGTACCGCTACTACAAGTTCGAAGTGACAGACGTCGTGAACAGCAAGACGGCGGCGGTCCGTTACTGCGAGGACCAGAGCAAGGCATACAGCAAGGAGATCAAAACGAACAAGGTGCTGCGCACCAAGGCCAGCGAAAAGAGCTTCGTCCTGTACACGCTCCAGACTCAGAAGGATTCCGCCGGGGACTGGCAGGTCACGCAGCAGAACTGGAATAAGGGTGATGCCTCGTGCGTGCAGGGGTAAGGGGCAGGGCCGCTCAACCAGTTCTCAGGGCGACCGTGGTAGCGGGGCTCCTGCTGTTGGTCGCGCAGGGCTTGCCGGCGCATGCGGATGACACCCGAGGTGATGGCAGCGCAGCCGGCGGAACCGGCCAACCGAACGCCGACTCCGGCGCCGACTCAGGTAAAGGCTCCATCGGCGCCCACATCCGCATCAATCAGAGCACCCCCGCCTCCAGTAGCTCCACCGCATCCGCCACCTCCTCGGACGTCAACTGGAAACCCCCGGTGTGCTGGTACGAGCCCATGTACACGCCGGAGGAGTACGAGAAGTTCATCAAGGGCGCGTACGGCGGGGCTCCGAAAGGCAGCCCGGCGGAGGATTACGAGAAGAAGCGGGACAAGGAGAAGTACCACAAGGGTGACAAGGGCCTGTGGTGGCAGGTGCAGTTCCGGGATGACACGTACAGCGAGGCCTGTCCCGTCACCACGGACAACTGGGAGATCTGGGTTCCTCCGGCCGACCCGCAGCCGGACCCAAACAAGGTGACTCCCGAGGTTCTCTCCGAACTGGCCTTCAATGCGACCAAGTTGCCCGCACCGCCCGTGGAGCTGAAGCCCCGCGCGGACCGCCTGCTCGTGAACCTCGGTACCCGGGTCGCGTTCAAGGGCGATCTCGACCGCGTCTGGACGACCGCCAGCATCAACTACAAGGGCGTGCAGCTCGCCGCGACGACCGTCGCCACTCCTGTTGCGCTGAAGGTCGACGCCGGTACCGCTGATGCCGATCCGCAGAGCTGTACCTATGACCTGGTCAAGGGCAAGGGCGGATACACCGCCGACAGTGAGGAAGGCGCCGACTGCAATGTCACGTACCGCCGTTCGTCCGGCAATGGCACCTATCCCTTCAAGGCGTCCATCACCTGGAAGGTGACGTGGACCGACTCGGCCGACCCGGATGGTCCCCCGCAGCAGCCGGGGCTGCCGGACGGGCTGTCGACGTTCGAGCAGGACGTGACCGTCAAGGAGGCCCAGGCCGTGAACCGCGCGAGTGGCGGAGAATGACTGAGGCCGGTAGCGGCAGTCCAGGAGCCTGGTGGCGAACCGACCTGGCCCGGTGGTCGGCGTTCAGTCTCCTGTGTGCCGGCGGCTCGCTGGGGCTCGCCTGGCTCGGGCCTGTCGTGCCGTTGTGGAGGCCCGTTCGTGGGGTGGCCCTGTTCCTCTCCTGTTTCGTGCTGCCGCTGGCAACGGTTCTCGTGCCGCTGCTGATGTTGCGGAGAGTTCCGCGCAAGCAGCGGAAAATGGCCTGGCAGCTCATCGTTCCCGTCGTAGCGGGGGTGGCACTGGGTGTGTTCGGGAACGGGGCCGGTGATCAGGTTGCCCTGGCTGTGCGGGGCGAGTGGGCGGACGTCGTGGTCGTGAGTAAGGACAGCGTCAAGACCAACCACTGTGACCTGCGCACGGTCGGCGGCCGTGAGATCTCTCCCTCGCTCTCGGAAGGCGAAGGGTGCGGGGACTGGGTGGAGGCGGGCAGCAAACTGCGTGTCCGGTACGACCCCGCGGGCGTTGCCAGTCCGACCAGCGATGTGAAGCAGAGCTCGAACGCCGGTTTCCTCACGGTCCTCTTCGTCCTCGCCGTCGTGATGGGCACCTGGGGTGGTGTGCGGCAGAGCCGGTGGGACAGGGAGTACGTCCCGGCGTGAGCCGACGGGGAGGAGCAGTCCGCCACGGTCAGCAAGACCCGAGCGCGTGGAAGTCGCTACGCAACCGGCATCCGCAACAGCTGGCGGAGTCCCCACGTCCGTAGGGGGACTGGGGAACCATAGGGAGGTCGCGGCCCTCATCAACCGATCTTTCCGTCGAACGGTTGTGCCTTGTAAGTTCACGTGTGCATACGGTTGTTGAAGTTGATGTGCGTGTGACGGGGGTTGCGGTATGGCGGGGCACAGGCCTACGGACTGGCATGTCCTGGACTTGGACGGTGACCCGACGCCGGGTGACCCGCAGCGGGTGCGCACGCTCGCGAAGCATCTGCATGACTTCGCCGACGATGTCTCTGAGGGGCTGCGTCTGGTCAAGGGGATGGCGGGGGAGGGCACGCTCCTGGAGTGGGCGGGCAAGTCGGCGGATGTCTTCAAGGAGGACTTCGCGGATGTCCCGAAGAACCTCAAGAAGCTGAAGAAGTCGTACGAGATGTGCGGCGATGCGCTGGCCGATTTCTGGCCGAAGCTGGAGCGTGCGCAGTCCCTGGCGGACAAGGCTCTGGTCAAGGGCCGTGAGGCCCGGGACAACCTTTCCTCGGCCCAGTCGAAGCTGACCTCGGCCGACTCGTGGGTGACGCGAGCGGGCAAGGAGGCGGACAAGTACAAGGACGACCCGACCGGCAGCAAGTCGGACTCGGAGAAGCCGGACGAGGCGAAGGTCCGCGCCGCCACCCGTGACGTCCAGCACGCCAAGTCGGCCCAGTCGAAGGCGCAGACGGACGTCTCCGACGCGCAGGACGCTCTGGCGGCGGCGAAGAAGATGGCCGAGGACGCGCGCAAGATGCGCGATGACGCGGCGCGTGAGGCGAAGTCGAAGATCGACGAGGCTTCCGACGCGGGTATTCAGAACCGGTCGTGGTGGGAGGAGGTCGGTGACTGGTTCACCGACAACTGGGACACCATCGTGGCGGTGTGCAAGGTCGTCGTGGCGGTCGTCGGGATCGTGGCGATGATCATCGGCGGGCCGATCCTGGGCGCGATCGTACTGATCGCAGGTCTCGTGGTGCTGGCCGACTCGCTCTACAAGTATTCCAAGGGACAAGCATCCCTGTGGGATGTCGGGCTCGCGGCTCTGGACTGCATACCCGGTATGAAGGGCCTCACCACCCTCGGCGGCCTGGCCAAGGGGCTGAAGGCTTTCGGCAAGACCGGGCTCAAAGGCATGGCTTCAGGTCTACGAGGGCTGAAATCGGCACGCGGGCTCCTCGCCAATGGCGCGAAGGGCGCATACAACCGACTCAGGACGGTGGTCAAAGGCTGTGGTGACCCCGTCGACGCGGCTACGGGGCACATGTTCCTCGCGCAAACGGACATCACGTTGCCCGGCACACTTCCGCTCGTCTTCACGCGGCGGACAGCCTCCGACTACCGAACGGGCTGGTGGTTCGGCCCCACCTGGTCCTCCTCCGTCGACCAGCGCCTCGAGATCGACGATAAGGGCGTCGTCTTCGTCACCGAGGACGGGATGCTTCTCGCCTACCCGCCCTCAGAGGCTCCGGGCGCCACAGTCCTGCCCCACGCGGGTCCACGCTGGCCCCTGACTCGACTGGACGGCGGCGGCTATTGCGTCGCCGATCCGATCGCCGGCCACAGTCGGTACTTTGCGCCACCTGTCGGAGGCCTGGCCCTCCTGAAGCGAATATCCGACCGCAATCACAACACCATCGACTTCGACTTCGACGAAGACGGCACGCCTCTCTCCATCCGGCACTCCGCAGGCTATTGCCTCCGACTGACGGTGGAGGGCGGTCAGGTCACCGCACTGAGCCTGGCCGATGCCGGGGAGGACGGCTCAGACGTCGCCATCAAGGCCTACGGCTACACCCACGGCAACCTCACCTCTGTCGTCAACTCCTCCGGCCGTCCGCTGGAGTTCACCTACGACGAACAGCTCCGCCTCACCTCCTGGACCGATACCAACCGGAGTCGCTACACCTACTCCTACGACGATCGGGATCGTTGCGTCGGTCAAGGAGGCGAAGGCGGACACATCACCGGGGTGTTCGCCTACGACGCGACGGATCCGGCGTGGCCCGATTGCCGCATCACCACGTACCGAACAGCCGACGGTGCCGAGTCACGTTTCGTCGTCAACGACAATTCCCAGGTCATTGCCGAGATCGATCCACTCGGCAACACGGTTCGCAGCGGTTACGACGCACACCATCACCTGGTCTTCCGGACGGACGAGCTAGGCCGCACAACCCACTACTCGAACAATGAGCTCGGTCAGCCCGTCGAGGTGACGCGCCCGGACGGTGCTGCCATCCGATACGCGTACAACGACTGCCATCTCCCGACAGCCGTGGAGTTGCCGGACGGTTCGACATGGCGGCAGTCCTATGACGCGCGTGGCAATATCACCAGCGTCACCGACCCTGCCGGGACCACCACTCGAAGCACTTACGACGACAGTGGTGGCGTCAAGACGTTCACGGATGCGCTGGGCTTCACCACCACGGTGCGCTGCGACGCCGCTGGTCTCCCAGTCGAGGCAGCCGATCCACTGGGTGTCGCCACTACATGGGGCCGTGACTCCTTCGGGCGTCCCGTTGCTGTCACTGACAGAACGGGACGCACCACGAGTCATTCGTGGACGACCGAGGGCCTGCCCCTCAGCCGTACCGCACCTGACGGCTCGTCCGACAACTGGTCGTACGATGGTGAGGGAAACTGCACCAGCCACACGGATGCCTTGGGGCGCACCACCAGGTTCGAGTACACCCACTTCGACCGCCTGGCGGCTCGCACCGACCCCGACGGAATCCGCTATGTGTTCACTCACGATGCGTCCCTGCGTCTCACCTCGGTCACCAACCCGGAGGGCAGGGAGTGGAAGTACACCTATGACCCGGCAGGCCGCCTGGTTTCGGAAACGGACTTCGACGGCCGTGAGCTCTCCTACACGCGTGACGCTGCCGGCCAACTCGTCGCGCGAACGAACGGTGCTGAACAGACCGTCACCTTCGAACGGGACGTTCTCGGGCGGATCACCCGCAAGAACGCCGCCGGAGCGCTCACCACGTTCGCCTACGACCTGCGTGGCCATCTCGTCCAAGCCACCGGACCGGATGGTGAGCTCTTGCTGCGGCGCGACGAGTTCGGTCAGGTGCTTGCTGAGACGATCGACGGGCGCACGATCACGCACGCCTACGACGAACTGGGACGACGCGTCCGCCGCACCACCCCCTCGGGCGCAACCAGCGTCTGGACCTACGACCAGGTAGGCCGTCCGCTGCGACTCGACGCTTCCGGCCGCACCATCACCTTCGAATACGACCCCGAAGGTCGCGAACGTGCACGGCACCTGGGTGACAGCATCACCATCGCCCACGATTTCGACGACCTAGGGCGCCTGACCGATCAGTTGGTGACGATGACCGGCGGTCGTTCCGTACAACATCGCGCCTACACCTACCGTGCCGACAGCACTCTCACCGCGGTCGTGGACCAGTTGTCCGGCTCCCGTCAGTACGACCTCGACACTGCGGGCCGAGTCACTGGCGTCCGCGCCGAGGAGTGGGCCGAGCACTACGTATACGACGAGGCGGGAGACCAGATCGAGGCCGTCTGGCCCGTCGGACACCCCGGGCAGGAGGTGACTGGGCCCCGGGAGTACACGGGCAGCCGCATTCGCCGCGCCGGCGCTGTACGGTTCGAGCACGATTCCCAGGGCCGTATCGTCCTGCGGCAGAAGACGCGTCTGTCCCGCAAGCCGGAGACCTGGCGCTACACCTGGGACGCGGAAGACCGCCTTACGGCGGTGGTCACGCCGGACGGCACCCGCTGGCGCTACCGGTACGACCCGCTCGGCCGTCGCATCGCCAAGGAGCGTCTCGCGGCCGAGGGCGAGAGCGTAGTCGAGCGCGTGAGTTTCACATGGGACGGCACCACCCTTTGTGAGCAGACCACCGAGGCCCCTGACCTGCCCAACCCGGTCACGCTTACGTGGGACCATCGCGGACTGCATCCGATTGCACAGACGGACCGCATCACGACGGCCTGGAACGCGGCTCAAGCGCCGCAGGACGAGATCGACAGTCGTTTCTTCGCCATCGTCACCGATGTCGCGGGAACACCGAGCGAACTCATCGACGAGAGCGGAGACGTGGCATGGCGGTCGCGCGCCACGCTCTGGGGAATCACAACATGGCCGACCAAAAGTACCGCCTACACACCGCTTCGCTTCCCTGGCCAGTATTTCGATCACGAAACCGGCCTCCATCACAACAACTACCGTATGTACGATCCGGAGACCGCCCGCTATCTGTCTCCGGATCCGCTGGGACTCCATCCGGCGCCCAATCCCTTCACCTATGTCATCAACCCCCTGACCTGGGTGGACCCGCTTGGCCTCGCACCGTGCGAGATAGCATTGGGATATCAGTGGGCGGACTTGGCTCAATTCGCAAAAAAACGGGGCTTGAAACATTTTCTGGATTTGGGGCCCGATGAATGGAGAGGGGCGGTCCTGCCTGCCATTCAGGATGGGTCAGTGAAGCTTCACGTAAACATGAAGGGTTTCGCCGGCGGTTTCGAAGGCATGGCGAAGAGGGCGCTGAAGATCGACGAATCCGACGTCATTCATGCCACAGAGGAGGAGATGGGCTGGATCGCGAGAGCGGTGAAGCACGGGCATCGAGACTGGAGTAGCATCACCTGGTATGACAGAAATGGCGATGTTGTCGATATTGCTGAGCCTGATTGGGGAACCTTCGGCAGAGTCCGCGACTTCATTGTCTGATATGCACGGATCGGTTCGCCGCTATATTTGAAAGGCTCTACTGGTATGGAAAACGGTGGAGATTCCCCTTCTCAGGGGCATCCAGTCATTGACTCCGCTTTGTACCCGGATCTCATCGAACTCGGCGGCCTTGTAGAGGCGTTGGCGCACATAGCTCGCGACTACGGTATCGACCTCGGGCCGATTGGCTCTGCGAGCTCCAGTGCGCGCGGCCACCTCATCACCGCTCAGTTGATTTCGGACCGGGGTCCCATGCTGATTCACCTGGGGAAGGAGCGTCGCCTCTTCTCCATCAGTATCGAGGGTGAGAGGCGCCCTTGGGCGGCAGGAAGTACCGATGATCTGGCCACAGTGGCCAAGACCCTCGACGCCTGGCGTTCCGGAGTAACGCTTCGTGAGTTGACGTCCATGTTCCCGTTCATGGAATACGACGAGCTGGCCGAGGCTGAGGAGAGCGGCGATCCCGTGGCCACGCAGTGGAAGTTGCTCTTCCAGCAAGAGGAAAGGACTCCCCTTCGGCAGCTGCTGCAGTCGGTGTACGCCGACGCTCGATTGAGCGCTCTGTTCCCGTATGTGAGCATGGGGCGGTTCGGCCTCACCCGAGACCACACCTCCCGCTCGGCGGGCGGAATTGGAATCGTCCCTCTCGGCCAGGGGGGCTACCGGGTCGAGGCGTACCCCGGCAGCGAACGGGCCGAGGCTGAATCACTGGAACAGGCGGTTGCGCTCGCGCGCGCGTTCTTGGACCACCCGTAGGGGCCGGAGGGCCGACCAGGGCTACCGCCCACCCCGGCAGGAGCCGGCCCAGTTGGGACACGCAGAGGCAGCACGCCAGCAGGGCCGCGGATGCCAGGGGGTACGTCGCGCCGGTGGTCATCGTGTGGCGGCTGGCCGCGGAGCGGGGAAGCAGTGTGCCGAGGAGCGTGCCGAGGGGGGCGCCCGCCAGAAAGCCCAAGAGCGCGCCGCCCGGGAGGAACATGGCCGGGAAGCCGTATCGCCGCGCCGACCAGGCCGCCGTTTACGCCCGGGGCGTCCGTGGCGGGGAAGAGCCCCGCATCTGTCACGCCACCGCCGCCACCAGGCGGCTCCCGCCGCGACCCGGCTGTGATGCGCGGGATCCTGGCGCGTCGAGTCGGGGTCCCGGTCGCCGTACCGCCCGTCCTCGCGGCCATCGGCTGGTGCCCTCTCCTGTGAAGCTCGCCGTTCCGCCCATACGGCCACCACTCCGAAACTACACTCGCGCCCCATGCGTAACTCCCGCAGCATGCAAGCGAAGTCGGCGCCCCATTCGTGCGGAAGGCTCCCCGGCGTGAGGTGCGGGAGAAGACGGTTCGCGGGGAGTGGGGTGTGGTCCGCGGCCGGGGGCGGTGACGCACCCTGAGCTCCGCCAAAGCCAAGGCCCCTTCCAAACCCCGCGCCCGCCACAAGCAATCCCGCGACCCCCGAGCCCACTGGCTCCTCCTCGCCCTCACACTCCCCCTCGTCTTCGCCTTCCTGATCTTCGAAGGCTGGACCCAGCACGAGGTCGACGCCGCGAAGACGCGGTCGGCGTGTACCTCGCCGGTGCCCGATGCCGTGGCGAAGGGCGGGCCCGTGATCGGGATCAACCGGGACGGGATACGGACCGCGGGGATGCCCGCCCGGACCGTCGCGCTCACCTTCGACGGTGGGCCGGACCCCGTGTGGACCCCGCGGCTGCTGGATCTGCTCCGCGGGAACAACGCGCGGGCCACCTTCTTCGTGCACGGGGCCCAGGCCGCCCGGCATCCGGATCTCGTACGGCGGATCCGGGCCGAGGGGCATGAGATCGGGTCGAACACGTACACCGGGGCCGTGCTGGGGGAGTCGTCCGCGCCCCGGTTCCAGGCCGAGCTCGAGATGACCCAGAGCGCCCTGGCCGGGACCACCGGGCAGCGGACCAATCTGCTGCGGATGCCGCGGACCACCACCCCCGACACACTCTGCGGGCGGGAGTGGGACGCGGCGCGCAAGGCCACCGGCTACGGGTACGTGCTCGTCGCCGCCGACAAGGGGTCGCGCAAGCCGGCGCAGGGCATCGTCCGGCAGTTGAGCCAGACGGAGAGTGCCTACGCGGAGGCGCGCCGGCTGCTGAGGAACCCCGGCGTCGACCGGTTCACCACCGTGTCCGAGGGGCTGCGACTCGTTCCGTACAAGTCCGCCTCCTTCGTGGAGCGGTGGGCGGGGGCGGCGCTGATCTGGGTCACGCGGATCGGGCAGGTCTTCTCCACCGCCATGATCTGGATCCTCGGCGTCGCCGGTGGGCTCGGTGTGCTGCGGCTGTTGCTGCTCGCCCTGTTCGCGCGGGCGCATGTGCGCCGGCTGGAGCGGTTCCGGACCGGGGCGCCCTGGATGCGCGACACGTCCGGGCCGGTGACCGTGCTCGTCCCGGCGTACAACGAGGAGGCCGGGATCGGATCGACCCTGCGGTCGCTGCTCGCCTCCAGCCATCGGGAGCTGCAGATCGTCGTGATCGACGACGGGTCGAGTGACCGGACCGCCGACATCGCCGAGAACATGGGTGACCCGAGGGTGGAGGTCGTGCGGCAGGCGAACTCCGGCAAGGCCGCCGCCCTCAACACCGGGCTCGCGCACGCCCGGTACGACATCGTGGTGATGGTCGACGCCGACACCGTCTTCGAGCCCGACGCCATCGAGCGGATCGTCCAGCCGCTCGCGCATCCCGCCGTGGGCGCCGTCAGCGGCAACACCAAGGTCGGCAACCGGCGCACCCTGCTGGGCCGGTGGCAGCACCTCGAGTACGTCTTCGGCTTCAACCTCGACCGGCGCATGTTCGAGGTGCTGGAGTGCATGCCGACCGTCCCGGGCGCCATCGGGGCGTTCCGCCGGGACGCGGTGATCGGAGTCGGCGGGGTCAGCGAGGACACCCTCGCCGAGGACACCGACCTGACGATGGCCCTGTGGCGGGCCGGGTGGCGGGTGCTGTACGAGGAGTCCGCCGTCGCCTGGACCGAAGTGCCCACCAGTGTCCGGCAGTTGTGGCGGCAGCGGTATCGGTGGTGCTACGGCACGCTGCAGGCGATGTGGAAGCATCGGGGGGCTTTGCTCGGCCGGGGGCCCGCAGGGCGGTTCGGGCGGCGCGGGCTGACCTATCTCGCGCTCTTCCAGGTCGCGCTGCCGCTGCTCGCGCCCGTCATCGACGTCTACGCCGTGTACGGCGTGCTGTTCCGCGATCCGGTGGAGTCGGCCGGGGTGTGGTTCGCCTTCTTCGGTGTGCAGGTCGTCTGTTCCGGATACGCGCTCAGACTCGACGGGGAACCGGTGCGCGCGCTGTGGTCGATGCCGTTCCAGATCGTCGTCTACCGGCAGTTGATGTATCTCGTCGTCATCCAGTCGCTGGTCGCGCTGCTGGTCGGGAGCCGGCTGCGGTGGCAGCGGATGCAGCGCTCGGGTACGGCCGCTGAACAGATCGGTGGGCCCGTTCCGTATAAGAGCGTGCCTATGCGTTGAACCGACAGCATCCCCCCACAGCATCGCCGAGGTGAACCAGCGGAATGGGCCGATGAGCGACTACTGGACCGACCCCGCGGGAGGCCGGCGGGCGGGAGACCAGTGGGCGGGGCGGGACCCGAGAGGGGTCCCGTCCGCGTCCCCGCTGGTGCCCCCGCCCTCGATCCGTACCGCCCCCCTGCCCGGCATGTCCTCGTCGGCCGCGCCCGGCCGCTACGACGGCGACGTCGAGGAGCGTGGCCGAAGAGGAGGTGGCGGCAACACAAACCCCGGCAGCAGAAACCCCCGCCGCCGGGCCGGACGCAGCCGCCGCTTCGTGCGTACGGCCGCCGTCCTGTCCACCGTACTGACCCTCGCCGGCGCCGGTACGTACGTCTGGGCCGACACCCGGCTCAACCAGGAGGTCGACCTCGGCACGCTCAGCAGCAGGGTGCCGCCCGGCGAGGGCACCAACTACCTGGTCGTGGGCTCCGACAGCCGCGACGGCCTGTCGGAGAAGGACAAGAAGGACCTCAACACCGGCTCGACCGAAGGCCGCCGCACCGACTCGGTGATCCTGCTGCACACCGGGGCGAACGGCACCACGATGCTCAGCCTGCCGCGCGACTCCTGGGTGACCCTCCCGCCCTACGTCGATCCCGACACCGGCAGGAGCTACCGGGCCACGCCCGACAAACTGAACGCGGCGTTCTCGCTGGGCGGCCCCGACCTGCTCGTGCAGACCGTGGAACGCAACACCGGCGTGCACATCGACCACTACGCGGAGATCGGCTTCGCCGGTTTCGTGGGGGTGGTGGACGCGGTCGGCGGCGTGGACATGTGCCTGGACAAGGCCGTACGGGACAAGGACTCCGGCGCCGATCTGCAGGCCGGGTGCCAGACGCTCGACGGCTCGGAGGCATTGGCCTTCGTACGGCAGCGGAAGCAGGAGGCCCAGGGCGACCTGGGGCGGACCCGCAACCAGCAGAAGTTCCTTGCCGCCCTGGCCGACAAGGCGGCCACCCCGTCCACCCTCGCCGACCCGTCCAAGTCGTTCCCGACCCTGAGCGCCGGTCTCGAGACGCTCATCGTGGACGAGGGCACGGAACTGCCCGACCTCATGGAGCTGTTCGAGGCCATGAAGAAGGCCACGGCCGGCGGCGGCAGCCAGCTCAACGTGCCCGTGGCCGACCCGGATCTGCGGACCTCCAAGGGCAGCGCGGTGAAATGGGACGACCGGCGGGCCCGCGCCCTGTTCGCGGCGATACGGGAGGACCGGCCGCCCGGCACCTCACCAGCTCCCTAGAGAAACGGCGTGCCGGGCTCCAGCCCCGCCAGCACCCTGCCGTACAGCTCCAGGTTGGTCGCCGGATGGACGAACGCGTGCAGGTTCAGCGCCCGCAGATCGCGCACGGCCCGCTGGATCGGCACCTCCTCGTGGAGGGAGGAGGCGCCCGAGGCCGAGCCGAGCAGGTCGGCGGCCTCCAGGCAGAGCCGCGCCACATAGCCGCTGCGCGCCCGGATCCCGGCCCGTTCCTCGGTCGTGTACGGAGTGGAGGGAGCGGACGGACCGCCGCTCGCCGCCCGCGCATCGAGCAGCGCGACGATCTCGTCCGTCAGATGCTCGGCGCAGGAGATCTTCAACGCCGCCTCGGCCGTCTGCAGATGCGTGACGGGCGCCTCGTTCTGCCGCTCGTAGAAGGTGTACGTGATGCCCCGCCGGTGGATGCGCTCGCGGAACTCCGCCAGCGCCGAGCGGGCGAGGCCGAGGGCGTTCGGGGTCGCCCAGACGCAGAACATCAGCAGCACCGGCACCCGGTAGAACGGGTCGTCGGCGTTGGCCTTCGACGCGAACTCGCCGCCGAGCAGCGGGGCGACCGGCAGCACGCGGTGGGCCGGTACGACGACATCGCGCGCCACGACACTGTTGCTGCCGCTGCCCGCGAGACCCGACACCCGCCAGTCGTCGAGGATCTCCAGCTCGGCCACGGGCATGGCCGTCCACACCGTCTCGGGCCGCCCCTCGATCCGGGCGGTCAGCAGATGCCAGTCGGCGTCCCGGCAGCCGGTGGCGAAGGGCGAGGTCCCGTTGACCACATAGCCGCCGTCGCCCGTCGGGACCGCCGTCGCGCTGGGGATCAGGCTGCCGCCGACCCGTACGTCGGGGCTGGTGAAGATCTCGTCCTGCGCCTCGTCCGGGAAGAGCGCGGCGACGTACGCGCATCCGGCCTGGATCAGTGTCATGAATCCGGCCGAACCGCATGCCGCCGACAGCTCCGCCAGCGCGTCGACCTGGGTCCGCAGACTGCTCTGGTAACCGCCGTACCGCCGGGGCACGTTCATCCGCTGGATCCCGGTCCCGGTCAGCGCCTCGACGACCTCGCGCGTCACCCGCCGCTCCCGCTCGGTCCGCAGGGCGTGCTCGCGGACGAGGGGCCCGAGCGCGCGGACGCGTTCGACCAGGCGTGTGTCGGTGGGAGGTACAGGCAGAACGGTGTCTCGCGTGCCCGAAGTCATGGCCGCACCGTGACCTGCCTCGGGCTCGGTGTCAACGGGCCCTGACCCTACGGGAGTTGATCCCGGCCAGCGGCGCCTCCAGTGAGCCGTAGCCCGTCGCGGCCCACACGCTCCGCTCGGCCGGCAGCTCGAAGTAGGGGACGGTACGGCCGTCCTCGTCCGTGTCGGTGAGCACCTCCGGGGCGCGGCGATCCCGCAGCGCGTCCGCGCACTCCTGGCACACCGCCAGGTCCAGCCGGTCCCGGCGGCCGAGCGGACGCCAGCCGGTGCGCAGGGCGGCGCGGCCGTGCAGGGGGTTGAAGAAGCAGAGAGGGAGGGCCGCGTCGTCGTCGCCGGCCAGGGCGTCGCGGCCCTCTTGGGCCAGGGCGAGGACGCCCGCCAGGTCCGGCAGGCCCCGGGCCTCGTCGAGGACCGTCCCGGCGGCGGCGTACGCGTCGAGGGCGTGCTGGAGTCCGGGTGTGGTGGAGACCTCGGCGGCCCGGGTCGCCTCGCCGAGGGCCAGGACCTCCGCCTCCGTCCGGCGCCGCAGCTCGGCCTCGTCGGCCGCGCGGGCCGTCGCGAACACCAGCTGGGCAACGGCCAGGGTGGCTGGAGCGGGCTTGCGGGAACGGATCGCGGAGCGGGTCGCGAGCGCGGTCAGGGTCAGGACCGGGACGCCGATGAGCAGCCACCAGACGGGGCCTCCCGAAGCGGACTCGGCCCGCTCCTCGGCACGTCCTTCGGCTCGCTCCTCCCGTCGTCGGGTGTCGTCGTCCAGGTCCTTCGTCGCTTCCTCGTACCGCTGCGTGCCCTTCCCCTCCGCCACCAGTTCCACGGCCTTGGCGGTCAGGTCGGCGAGTCCCGCGTCCCGTGTCTCGTCCAGCAACCCGGCGGCGGCCACGGCGTCCCGGGTCTGGTGGGTGTCGGCGGGCCACTCGTCGCCCGTCAGGGAGTCGGGGAAGTCGCCGTCCGTCGTGATGAGGATGAGCTCGCGCTGGTCCGGGAGCCGGTCGCGGACCGTCCCGGCCAGGACGTCGGAGGCGCCGTCGAAGGCGTCGCCCTTGGTGAGAGGCATGAGCACGACCTTGATCGGCAGGCCCGTCCGGCTGATCTGCCGCGCCAGCTCCCGCTGCCGGGCGGGCGGTACGGCATCGGCGTACGCCTCGTCGACGTAGACGGGCGAGGTGCGCAACGCGCTCGCGATGCGCTGTCCGGCGCTCGGGGCATCGCCGTCCGCTGCCCGGGCGGGACTCGTTGTGGTGGTGAGCGCGGTCAGCAGCAGGGCCGCGAGGACGGTGGTCAGGCGCTTGACTTCAGTGGACACCTGCGGTCTCCCTCACCTTCTCGATGAGCCGGGTGATTCCCTTGGGTACGGCGGTCAGCGGGCCGTCGGTCGCGTCGTAGTAGGGCAGGCGGCCGCCGCCCGAAGGGGCGGGCAGCCTCATCAACTCGCCCGGCATCCCCAGCGGATCGGCGATGGCAGCGTCGCGGCACAGCGCGCAGACCGGAAGCAGGCGCCGGCCGGTGCCCTCGGCGGAGACCCGCAGGTGGGAGAGGCGCACGCCGGGTCCGTGCAGGGGGTTGACGCCACAGCACAGGTCGTTCTCGTCGCCGGCGAGTGCGGCTCGGCCCGCACGGGCGAGCACGATGACGGCGACCAGGGTCGCGGGGTCCGTCCCGGATCTCCGGGCGCGGTCGGGATCGCCGTCGACCAGGAGCATCGCCGCGTCGAGGTGGTCCCAGGCACGGCCGCGCTCGTCCCGGCCGGTGAATTCCCGTGTCAGTGCCGTGAGTTCCGCGTACGCGGTTCGCCGCAGATAGGAGGCCGACGGCTCGGTCGGGGCCGTGAGGGGCAGGCGGTGGGTCGGCTCGGGCGCGGGGGAGCGCCACCGCAGCACGCTGCCGACACCCCATGTCAGCCCGGCCACCACAGCGGACAGCAGGAGCGCCGCGAAGGCGCCCACGAACAGGCCGGGCCAGAAGTCGGTGGCGAACAGGGGCGGAAGGGCGTACTCCGCGTCGGCCCTCGGGGCGGCGGCCGGCGTGGGCTCGAATCCCGGACGGTCCGTGCGCGGGGCCTTTTCGACGAAGGTCATGAGCTTGTCGAGGCGCTCGCCGAGGAGATGGTCGTCGGCCTCGTCCGCCCTGCTGTCGCCGAGGGTGACCGCGTCCGGCAGGTCGAAGGACAGGCTGCCGGAGTCGATGCGCAGGCCGTAGTTGTAGACGTCGATGGTGCCGTCGTCCGGGTCGGCCACGACGTACAGACCGTCCTGGCGCGACTTGGCGTGCACGGCGGCGGCGAACAGCCACGAGTCGCCCGCCGACTCGCTCTCGGGTGTCTGCGGCACGAGGGCGACGTACACCGGGCCGCCGCCGTCGGAACGCCGGAAGTCCCGGATCCGGTCGTGCAGCCGGGCCAGTTGGCGGGAGTCGAGTACGCGAGGGCTCTCCGGGTCGGCGTAGACGGCGTCCTGCTTCAGTCCCGCCGCGACACGTTCGATACGGGCGGACAGTTCGGCGGGGGTGGGCGGCTTCGCCGCGCTCGACCTGGTCTGGTCGAAGACGACGGGAGCGGCGAGGGCGATCGTCGCGGCCGTGAGGACGGCCGCGCCGGGCACGACCCACCGGGGGACGCGCCGCTCGGCCCCGGAACGCCGGCGGTGGCGCCGCGCGTACCAGGCCGTCAGCACGATCATCAGCGGTACGCCGGTCAGCAGGATCCCCGTGAGGAACGACTGGTTGTTGCGGTCGGAGGGGCCGATGTACATGTCGGCGGGCTCGGCGTCCTGGTACTTCTCGCGAGCCGCTTCGGCACGGGCGCCGGCCTTGTCGCCGCCCAGGGCGATGACCTCGGCGAACCGCTCGAAACTGCGCAACGGGCCCGCGTCGTAGGGGAGTTCGTACCGGGTGACGGTGATGGCGGCGTCGGCGGGGACGCGGACGCCGTAGGCCGTGGCCTCCGCGAGGCCATCCCCCTCGAACAGGACGTACAGCCCGTCGCGCCCGAGCCTGTCGTGCACCGCGCCGAGGAGCTGCCTGCCGTCCGTGCTGGTCTGCATGGGCAGGACCAGGACGTAGGTCGGCACGCCGGTCTTCTTCGCGATCCTGGCGAAGCCGGGGGCGGTGGAGCGCGGGACCTCGCGGGGGAGTTGGTCGGTGACGTGGACCGGGTTCTCGCGGAGGCGGTCGGCGAGGTACGCGGCCTGAGTGACGGGTATGGGTGCCGGGGTGCCGGCCTCCGCCGCTCGGGCCGGGGTGGCGGTCGCGAAGCAAGCCGCCACGGCGCAGAGCGCGAGCAACAGCCGGAGCATACGCAGCCGTTCACTGCCCAACGTCGGCACATGCACTGCGTATGCCCTGTTTGTCGCGACTGCTCTCACCGGTGTGCCCCCCGTGTTCCGATCGCTGTCCGGGCGGCACTCTACTGGGGGCTTCGCGAGTGCTACAGGTCGCAGGGCACCCGGGGCGAGGTGATCAGGATCGGTGAACACCGGCCGGTGGAAGGATGGATGGTGTCGCCGGGTTCGGCACGGGAGGGAGTGAGGGTCGGCATGTGGCGCGAGTCGCTCGAGGATCTGGTGACGGGCCCCTGGCGTCCTCCCGCGCCCTGCGCCACCCTCCACGCCGTCGAGACGTCCCTGGGCCGACCCCTCCCACCCGCCCTCCGCTCCCTCCTCCTGGAGACCGACGGGATGGAGGGGCCCTATGGAGAGGACATCGTCTGGCCCGCCGACCGCATCCTGAACGACAACCTCGCCTTCCGCACCCGGCCCGAGTTCCGTCTCCTCTACCGTCCCTTCGACCCGCTGCTGTTCTTCGGTGACAACGGCGGGGGAGACCAGTTCGCCTTCATCCAGTCCCTCGGCGTCGGCAGCGTCCACGTCTGGGACCACGAGACGGATGAACGCGGCCTCGTGGCGCCCGACCTGGACAGCTATCTGCGCAAGGCGCTGGGGAGCGACGGAGAGGACTGGTACCGGTAGCGGGACCCGGCCCGTCAGCCCAGTTTCGCGTTCTGGGCCTTCACCACCGTCGCCGGGAGCTTCGCGTCGCCCGGCCTTCCCTGGACCATGGCCATGCCGTCGACGGAGAAGTAGACGGCGAGGACGTCGCCCTTGCGGACGGCCTGGGCGTGCATGGTGTGGGTGGTGCCCTTGACCGTCATTGTGGACCGGAAGGCCAGTGACTCGTCACCACCCTCGGCCACCGGCTTCTCGCTGGTGGCGGAGTCGTACGTGGCCGTGTTCTTCGCTGTCGCCGTGAAGCCACCGCCGCACGAGCCGACACCCTTGGCCAGCCCCGCCAAGGCGGACTCGGCCTTGCCGGAGGCGTACGTCGTGAGCGTGATGTACGTGAACTGGTCGCTCTCCGCGACGGTGTGGGTCAGGTCGCCCTGAGACTCGCCGAGGGGCAGCTGGTTCAGCACGTAGACCAGCGGTGCGCAGGCCGGCTTGTCGACCGTGACGTCGTCCGGGGACTCGGCGAAGGCGTACTCGTCGTCCTCCTTGGAGGAGGGCCTCACGGAGAGCCCCGGCACGTCCTTCTTCGTGACCATGAGCTTCGCCAGCCGCTCGGCCGGAGTCACCTGCTTCGCCCGGGACGCGGTGGGCCTCGGCTCGCCGGTCGCCGAATCCGAGTCGGCGTCTCCGCCGCACGCCGTGAGCGTGGCGAGGGAGAGCAGGGACAGGGTGGAGGCGGCGAGCGCGGCCCGCTTCATGGGGACTCCTCGTGAGGGTAGGCAGACCGAAGATCATGGCACGGTGAAATTCCGGCTCGCGTGAGTGAATCGTGTGGGCCTCATGGTCGAGGCGTGACGAAAGGGCCGGTCGCCGTGTGTCCGTCGCTCCGGGGCGGATTCGCTGCCGCACAGGGAGCCACGCGGCGAATGGCCTGTCGGTGTGCCGCCGTCAACGGGTCTGCCCAGGCCCGAAGTTGCAGATGGGTAACGGTGCGTGCCGTGAGGTTCAGGACGTAGGACGCGCCTTGAGGGGCTTATGTGCGGCTGATACGGTGCGATGGCTTGACACTCACCCCCAGTGCTGGCTATTCGCCCAGGTAGGGCGGGTACGTCCGGCCCGTCCCGCAGTTTCCGTGCGGGGCAGGCGCGGGTGAAGTGTCCAATTTTGAAGGCAAATTGACAGACATCATCTTGGGTGTACGGGGAGCGGTTGCGTGAAGATCCAAGAGCGTACGGGGGCGGGCGCCGGTCGTTCCGCCGCTCCGGCTCAGCCGTCGGTCGGCGACCGGCTTCCCACAGCACCTCGTGAGCGCAAACCGGCACTCGCGGCCCTCGCCGTGCTGCTGATCCTGGTGGGTGCGCTGGGCGCGACGTTGCTGGTGCTGCAGGCCGGTGACCGGATCGAGGTCGTGAAGGTCACGCAGCCGATCCCCGCGGGCGGCTCGGTCAACACGTCGAACTCGACCTCCGTCATGGTCGCCGAGGACGCCGACATCCACTACGTCAAGTGGAGCCAGCGGGATCAACTGAAGAAGCTGAAGGCCGTCAGCGCCATCCCCGCCGGGGCCGTCGCGGTCGGCGAGATGTTCGGTGAGGAAGCCGGTGTCGAGGCCGGCAAGGCCACCGTCGGCCTGTCCCTCAAGGCGGGCCAGTACCCGACCGGCCTCAAGCAGGGTGACACCGTCGCCGCCTACCGTGTCTCCGCCGACGCCGGAACCGGCTCCAGCGGCAACAGCAACAGCGACAGCGGTTCGTCCTCGGCGGCCGGCAACGCCGTCATCGTCGACCAGGCCCGAGTCACGGACGTCCCGGGGGCGAAGAGCTCCGGCGACCAACTCGTCAGCAGCACCAACCTGGCTGTCACCCTGACCGTCGACAGCGACAAGGCCGCCGACCTGGCCCAGGCCGCCTCCAACGGCGAGGTCGCCCTCGTCCTCGTCTCCGGTAACTCCGGCAACTAGAAGGCGGCACCCACCCCATGGCGCTCATCGCTCTCGCCGCCGACAAGGGTTCCCCCGGCGTCACCACCGCGGCCGTCGCTCTCTCGGCGGTCTGGCCGCGCCGTGTCCTGCTCGCCGAGGCGGACCCGGCGGGCGGTGACCTCGTCTACCGCAGCGCTGCCGCACACGGCGGACCGCTCAACCCCAACACCGGCATGCTGTCCATCGCCGCCACCGCGCGCCGCGGACTCGTGCCGGACCAGCTCTGGGACCACGTACAGCCGCTCAGCGGCGGTCTCGAGGTACTCGTCGGACTCGGCAACGCCGAGCAGGCGGCGGGCCTCGCCGGGCTGTGGCCGACCCTCGGGCACTCCTTCGCCGCCCTCGCCGACTCCCCGAACGCCGCCGCGGACGTCATCGCCGACTGCGGCCGTATCTGCGGGGACACCCCTGCCGTCGAACTGCTCCCGCACGCCGCGCTCGTGCTGCTCATCTCGCGCACGGAGCCGGAGGCCATCGCCCGCGTCCGCGACCGCGCCGCCGCCCTCGCAAGCAAGCTGCACGGCGGATCGCGCGGTGCCGCGAGCCTCGGCACGCCGATGATCGGCGTCGTCCTGATCGCCGACACGGGCACGGCGGGCAAGCTCGCCTCGCAGGTCAACGACATGCTCGTGCACGCCCAGACGGGCGCCCGCGTCGTCGGCACCATCGCCGACGACCCGGCAGGCGCCGACCAGCTGGCCGGCCGCAGGCGCGGCCGTCTCGACAAGTCGCTGCTGATCCGCACGGCCCGCAAGGTCTCGGCCGACATCTACCAGCAGTACGGCGCCGCCTGGGCCGCCTCCGCCCAGGCGAACCAGGCCCACCACGCCCAGCACCACCACACGGGCCAGACGCAGGGCCACGCGGGGGCCGGCGCATGACCGCTGTCGACCACCAGTTGGTCAAGCGGTTCCGCCAGGACGCCGGCGACCGTATCGCCGAACAGCGCCGACAGGACCAGGTCAACAACGTCACTCCGATGTCCACGGAGGACGAACGGCACTACGCGCGTGCCGTCATAGCCCAGATCCTCGAGGAGTACGCCCGCGCCGAGATCAACGCGGGCCGTACGCCGCTGGACGCCGAGACCGAGGAGCAGTACGCGGCCGCCGTGCACGCCGCGCTGTTCGGCGTCGGCCGGCTCCAGCCGCTGCTGGACAACCCCGAGGTCGAGAACATCGACATCAACGGCTCCGACCAGGTCTTCGTCGGATACGCCGACGGCCGTGAGGTGAAGGGCGACCCCGTCGCCGAGACCGACGAGGAACTCGTCGAGCTCATCCAGGTGCTCGGCGCGTACTCGGGTCTGTCCTCCCGCCCCTTCGACTCGGCCAACCCCCAGCTCGACCTGCGGCTCCCCGACGGTTCGCGTCTGTCGGCCGTCATGGACGTCACCCGGCGTCCCGCCCTGTCCATCCGCCGCGCGCGCATGGGCAAGGTCTTCATCTCCGACCTCGTCGGCAACGGCACCGTGACCCCCGAGGTCGCCCACTTCCTGGCCTGCGCGGTCCGCGCCCGCAAGAACATCATGATCGCCGGCGCCACCAACGCCGGTAAGACGACCCTCCTTCGGGCCCTCGCCAACGAGATCCCCCCGCACGAGCGCCTCATCACCGTCGAGCGGGCCCTGGAGCTCGGCCTCGACACCTTCGCCGACCTGCACCCCAACGTCGTCGCCTTCGAGGAACGCCTGCCCAACTCCGAGGGCCAGGGCATGATCTCGATGGCGGAGCTGGTGCGACGCTCACTGCGTATGAACCCCTCCCGCGTCATCGTCGGTGAGGTCCTCGGCGACGAGATCGTCACCATGCTCAACGCGATGTCGCAGGGCAACGACGGCTCGCTGTCCACGATCCACGCCAACAGCTCCCACGAGGTCTTCAACCGTATTTCCACCTACGCGTTGCAGGCCACGGAGCGGCTGCCCATCGAGGCCAGCCAGATGCTGATCGCGGGCGCGGTGAACTTCGTCGTCTTCATCCAGCGGCGCAACAACTACGGCAACGGCGGCCGCCTCCAGCGCATGGTCACCTCCGTCCGCGAGGTCAACGGCGTCGACGGACGCGTCCTGTCCAGCGAAGTGTTCGCGGAGGCCCCCGACGGCCGCGTCGTACCGCACGCCCCCATAGCCTGCGTGGAGGAACTGATGGCACACGGCTACCAGCCGACCGGGACCTGGGGGTGACGGGCGTGCACACGAATCTCGCGGCACTCGGCTCCATGGGCGGCCTGTTCTCCACCACCGTCCTGTACTCGATAGGCAGCGGCGTCGCCGTCGGCGGCGGCATCGCGCTCCTCCTCCTCGCCGTGCGCGGCCTGCCCGTCAAGCCCGACCACGAGAAGCAGAAGGCCGCCGAACGGGCGAGCGAACTCATCCGCTTCGCCGGACAGCGCGGCTCGCTCGCGGCCATCGTCGGCCTCGTGGTCCTCCTCCTGACCCAGTGGGCGGTCGCGGGCATCGCGGCCGGCGTCCTCGTCTTCTTCTGGGACCGTCTGTTCGGCGGCGCCGGCGAGGAACGGGCCGCCATGCGCCGCGTGGAGGCCCTGGCCTCCTGGACGGAGTCCCTGCGCGACACCATCGCCGGCGCGGTGGGCCTCGAACAGGCCATCCCGGCCTCCGCCCGCGCCGCGGCCCCGGTCCTGCGCCCGCACCTCGACGCCCTCGTCGACCGGCTGCGCGCCCGCACCCCGCTGCCCGAGGCGCTCCAGCATCTCGCCGACGAGATCGACGACGCCTCCGCCGACATCATCGTCGCGGCCCTGATCCTCAACGCCCGCCTGCGCGGGCCCGGTCTGCGCCAGGTGCTCGGCGCGCTCGCCAAGTCGGCCCGCGAGGAGGTCGACATGCGGCAGCGCGTGATGGCACAGCGGGCGTCCACGCGGCGGTCGGTGCAGATCGTGGTAGCCGTCTCGGTGGCCTTTGTCCTCGGACTGTCGGTCTTCAACCGCGAGTTCGTCGAGCCGTACGGCTCCGCGCTCGGCCAGGTCGTCCTCGCCGGCGTCTGCGCCCTGTTCGCGCTGGGCTTCTGGTGGCTGCGCAAGCTGTCGACCATCGAGACGCCCGAGCGCTTCCTCGTCCGGGACGAGGCGTCGGTGCAGTTCGTCCGGCCCCGCCCGCCCGGGCAGCAGTCGCTCCAGCCGGAAGAGGGGGTACGGCGATGAACGACGTGACGATGCCGATCGTGGTCGGCGCGGTCATCGGCCTGGGGATCTACGTCCTGGTACGCGCCCTGATGCCGTCGAAGCGAAGCGCGATCTCCCAGGTCGCGCGGATCGACGCGATGCGGGCGCGCGGCTCGGCGTACGAGTCCGCGCGGACGAAGGCGGACGCGGGCCGGCTCGGCTCGCTGCGGGCCGAAGTCGGTGAGCGTGTCGCCGAGTTCTATCTGCAGCAGGGCTGGGAGCAGCGCTCGCTCCGGGCGGACCTGGCGGTCCTGGACCGCAGCTGGGAGAAGTTCCTGGCGACGAAGGTGCTGCTGGGTGTGGCGGGCATGTTCTTCGGCCCGTTCCTCTTCGTGATCGTCTGGCAGCTGGGATTCGACAGCAGCCCGATCGTCCCGGTGTGGCTGGCGCTGCTGTTCGCGGCGGTCTTCTTCTTCCTGCCGGACCTGGAGATCCGCCGTGACGCCGCCGAGAAGCGGCGCGACCTGCGGCGGGTGATCGGCGCCTACCTGGACCTGGTGTCGATGAGCCTGGCCGGCGGACGAGGCCTCCCCGAAGCCCTGATGGCGGCCGCCGAGATCTCCGACGGCTGGGCCAACCAGCGCATCCGCAACGCCCTGTCCGACGCCCGTATCACCGGCATCAGCCAGTGGCAGGCGCTCGGCCAGCTCGGCGAGGAACTCGGTGTCGAGGAGCTCAAGGACCTCTCCGCCTCCCTGGCCCTGGTCGCGGACGACGGTGCCAAGGTGCGTGAGTCCCTCGCGTCCCGCGCCGAGACCATGCGGCACCGCGAACTCGCCGACATCGAGGGCAGCGCGGGTGAGAAGTCCCAGTCGATGCTCGTGGCCCAGCTGCTGCTGTGCGCCGGCTTCCTGGTGTTCCTGATCTACCCGGCCGCGATGCGGGTGTTCCAGGTGTGAATGCTGCTTGCCAACCGACTGCCCACGAAATCAGCTGAGTCGAGAGGACTACCTCCCATGAACGGACGCAACTTCCACACGGGCATCCCCGCCGTGGACTTCCTGGTCGTCTTCCTGCAGGGCCGCGTGGAGCGCGCCCGCTCCGGCGAACTCGACCGCGGTGCCTCCGCGGTCGAGTGGGTCATCATCTCCGCCGTCGTGGTGGCGATCGTCGGCGTCGTCGCCGCGATCATCAACCGCGCGCTGGAGGGTGGCGCCGAGAAGGTCGAGAACTGCATCAACGGCGCCAACCAGAGCGGCACCTGCTGAGCGTCGTACGGACAACGGGGTTGACGGGGTTGACGGGATTGCGCGTGAGCGTGGGCAGATGGATGCGCCGCAGGCTGGAGGCCGCAGGGAAGCCGGCGGCCGGCCGCGGCGACTCCGGCATGACCGCGATCGAGTTCGTGCTGCTCACCCCGGTCCTCTTCTTCATGATCTTCGCGACGGTGCAGTTCGCGCTGTACTTCTTCGCCGATCATGTCGCCCAGGCCGCGGCCCAGGCCGGAGCCCGCAAGGCCCGCGCCATGGCCGACGAGCAGCCGGGCGCCTGGCGGGGAGAGTCGCGGGACGTGGTGGACAGCTACATCAGGCAGCTGGGCCCCAAGCTGGTGCTGTCACCCGACGTCGCGCTGCTCCAGCCGGAGCAGAACACGGTGGGCGTGGAGATCACGGCCCGGGTGCCGACGGTCTTCCCCGGACTGGATCTGACCGTGCACGCGCAGTCGGTCGGACCGGTGGAGCGGTTCGTGCGGGATGAGGGGAACTAGGTGAACGTCTCTTGCCCGCACGGCCGTCGGTCCGCGGTCGAGGCCCGGCGGGACGACCGGGGCATCTCCACGGTCGAGGTCGTGATCCTCGCGCCGGTGATGATCCTCTTCATTCTCGTCCTGGTGGCCTTCGGCCAGATGGTCGAAGGGCGGGGCGCGATCGACGGCGCCGCGCGTGACGCGGCCCGGGCCGGATCCCTGCAGAGGGACGTCGGCAACGCCATGGCGGAAGCGCGCAAGGCGGCCGAGGCCGACCTCACGGACGTCTGCACGGGCCCGGTGAGCGTGACCAAGACCAGCGCGGGCTTCGCCGACGCCGACCTCTTCTCCGTCGAGGTGAGCTGTCAGGTCCGCGGCCTGGCGATGGTCGGCCTGGACATCAAGACCAGCATGTCCGGCTCCTTCACGGCACCGCTGGACCCGTTCAAGCGGAAGGCGGGCTGAGGGAGTTGAACACGCCCCTGAACAAGGCCTTGAACACGGTCTTGAACACCGCGATCAAGAACACCGCGATCAAGAACACCGCCATCAAAGGCACAGCCCTCCGCACCTGGCTGTCGTCCCGTCGCGAACGGCTGGACGACCGGGGCTCCGGCGCCGGCGCGGTCATCATCTTCGCGCTCGTCTTCATCTCGCTCTCGGCCTTCGTCATCGACGGCGGCCTGTCCATCTCCAAGCGGGAACGCGCCGCGGACATCGCCGAACAGGCCGCCCGCTACGCCGCCCAGGACATCGATCGCGAGGCCCTCTACGAGAACCCGGACAGTGTGGCCCCGATCAACTTCGAGAACTGCGACGCCCGCGTGAAGGCCTTCGCCCGCGAGATGGACATGACGGGCCCGGACATCGCGGCGACCCACTGCGTGGCGGCGGACGCCGAGCAGGTGCAGGTCGAGGTCCGGCTCACCTATGCCCCCGTCTTCACCGGGATGTTCTACGGCGGAGACGTGATCGTCCATGGGCAGGCGGTGGCACGGAACGAGGTGGGGTGACGGCTGCCGCCTCTCCTTGCCTGAACCGCTGATCCGGAATATTCGACGGATCTGCACACCGTTCACCGCGGAGTCGTAGGCATCCCGGGCATGAACCGCGCTCGGCTCATTCCCCCCGCCGTGCGATACATTCCCGTATCGCGAAGTGGCGGGAGATGTGAAGAGGTCGAGGCGCCCGGTGACCGAATGGTCACACCCATGAATTCCGCCCCCGAAATCCACCGCACCCCCATAACCACCGACTGGCCTTCTCTTCTCCTGGCGTGCTTTGATCGGTTGCGCTCGAGCACTTCGAATTATTGAACCGAAGGGAACCGCCCCCCATGGCCTTCACCCCGCAGATCGTGACCGCCCAGATGTCCGACGCCGAGCTGGACATCATCGCCGGCGGCCAGGCGGGTGCCGCCGCGGGTGCCGGCGCCGCAGCCGGTCTCTACGTCGAGACCTCGGCCGCCGGCGTCAACGCCGGTCTCGGCGGCGGCGTGGGTCTCGCCGTCTCGCCCCAGGGCGTCGCTGCGGACCTGCACCTCAACGCTGCCGTCGCTTCCTGACGAAGGCACGCGAAAGGCCCCGGATCTCCGGATCCGGGGCCTTTTCCTGTCTCTCGGACAGGGGTTACTTACCCCCGCCGTCCCCTTTGCCGCCCTGACCGCCCTTACCGCCCCGCTTGTCCTCGGTCTTCATCGCGTCGTTCACCTTCTTGGTGAGCTCGTCATCAAGCTTCTTGAACTCGCGAACAACGGCGTCGGACATACTCGCCAGCGCGTCGAGCTGCTGTGTGATGTCCTCGCGCCCGTCTTCCCAGTTGGACTCGAAATCCCCGAGCGCGTCATTGACACTGCCGTCGCCGATGTCGTCCTTGTAGGAATCGAAGAGCTTCTTGGTGTGATTCAGACGGGTCTTGATGGAACGAAGCCGGCGCCCGTAGCCCTCCAGCTCGCTCAGCGGGAGCGCGAGGTCGCTCTTGCCCTTGCCCATACGGCAGTCCCCCAACGTCAGACGCACCGATCTCACTCGAACCGTACCCCGGGCCGATCTTTCCGTCGAACGGCTGTGCCTTGTAAGTTCACGTGTGCATACGGTTGTTGACGTTGAGGTGCGCGTGACGGGGGTTGCGGTATGGCGGGGCACAGGCCTACGGACTGGCATGTCCTGGATCTGGACAAGGACCCGACCCCGGGCGACCCGCAACGCGTCCGCACGCTCGCGAAGCACCTGCATGACTTCGCCGACGATGTCTCCGAGGGACTGCGTCTGGTCAAGGGCATGGCGGGCGAGGGCACCCTCCTGGAGTGGGCGGGCAAGTCCGCGGATGTCTTCAAGGAGGACTTCGCGGATGTCCCGAAGAACCTCAAGAAGCTGAAGAAGTCGTACGAGATGTGCGGTGACGCGCTGGCGGATTTCTGGCCGAAGCTGGAGCGGGCCCAGTCCCTGGCGGACAAGGCTCTGGTCAAGGGCCGTGAGGCCTTGGACAACCTTTCCTCGGCCCAGTCGAAGCTGACCTCGGCCGACTCGTGGGTGACGCGAGCGGGCAAGGAGGCGGACAAGTACAAGGACGACCCGACGGGCAGCAAGTCGGACGCGGACAAGCCGGACGAGGCGAAGGTCCGCGCCGCCACCCGTGACGTCCAGCACGCCAAGTCGGCCCAGTCGAAGGCGCAGTCGGACGTCTCCGACGCGCAGGACGCCCTTGCGGCGGCGAAGAAGATGGCCGAGGACGCGCGCAAGATGCGCGATGACGCGGCGCGTGAGGCGAAGTCGAAGATCGACGAGGCTTCCGACGCGGGTATTCAGAACAGGTCGTGGTGGGAGGAGGTCGGTGACTGGTTCACCGACAACTGGGACACCATCGTGGCGGTGTGCAAGGTCGTCGTCGCGGTGGTCGGGATCGTGGCGATGATCATCGGTGGGCCGATCCTGGGCGCGATCGTGCTGATCGCCGCCGCCGTCGTCCTCGCCGACACCCTCTACAAGTACTCCAAGGGGCAGGCCTCCCTATGGGATGTCGGGCTCGCGGCTCTGGACTGCATACCTGGCATGAAGGGCCTGACCACCCTCGGCGGCCTCGCCAAAGGTATGAAGGGCCTCGCCAAGGTCGGGCTCAAGGGTATGGCCAAAGGCCTCGGCAAGAACCTGCGCAAGAGCGCCGTGAGCATGCTGAAGCGCACGTGCAAGAACGATCCGATCGATGTCGCCACCGGTGAGATGGTCATGTCCGAGGACGATGTCTTCCTGCCGAGCGTGCTTCCGTTGATTCTTCGGCGGCACTACGTCACCGATCAGCGTGCCGGCCGTTGGTTCGGGCGTAGTTGGACCTCGACGCTGGACCAGCGGTTGGTGCTGGAGCAGTTCGGTGTCCGGCTGGTCACCGAGGACGGCATGGTTCTGGAGTATCCGGCCCCGGAGAGGGACTTGGCCGTCATGCCGGTCGAAGGGCCACGCTGGAAGCTTTCCTGGGACGGTACGGCCGCCAGCCCGATGATCGTCCACCAGCCGGAAATCGGCCAGGACCTCCACTTCGCTCAGGTCACCCCGCACCGGCCGGCCGAGCTGTCCCTGGTCGCGATGAGGGACCGTCACGGAAATTCGATCGAAGTCTCCTACAACGAGCAGGGCGTACCCCTCGGTGTCTCGCACAGCGGTGGGTATCGCATCGACGTCACCGTCGTGTCGGACCGCATCACCGAGTTCGCCTTGGCCAGTGCGCCTGACGCTCCGGCGCTGTGCCGGTACGAATACGACCGCACGGGGCGTCTCACGCATGTCCGCGACGCCTCCGGCCATGCGGAGAAGCTCTTCTACGACGACGAGAACCGCATCAGTGGCTGGGAGGACCGCATCGGGACGGTGTTCCGCTACGCATACGACGCGCGAGGCCGCTGCCTGCGGACGACCGGCCCCGACGGCCTGCTCAGCAGCACGTTCCAGTACGACGACGTAGCCGGACGCACTGTGTACACCGACTCGCTCGGGCACTCCACCACGTATGAACTGAACGATCACCTCCAAGTGGTCCGAGAGATCGACCCCTTGGGCGGAGCCACGGTGCGCGAGTGGGACAGGTATGACCGGTTGCTGTCCGAGACCGACCCGCTGGGCCGCACCACCAAGTACACCTACGACGGACAGGGCGACCTCATCGAGGTACGCCTGCCCGACAACTCCACCGTGCGGACCGAGTACGACGAGGAGCATCAGCCCGTCACCCTCGTCGATGCTGACGGCGCGCGCTGGCAACGCAGCTATGACGAGCACGGCCGTCTGTCACGGGTGGTGACTCCGACCGGAGCTACGACGCGCTACTCGTACGACGAGAGGGGCGCGAGGTCACTGATCGTCGACCCGATGGGCGCTTCGTATCAGGTCGTCAATGACGTCGCCGGTCTTCCGCACACCGTCACCGATGCACTCGGCCACACCACGAGCTATGAACGGAACGCGCTGGGACAGGTGGTCCGCATCATCGACGCCAACGGGGCGGTCACCTCTCTCGTGTGGACGCCGGAGGGCAGACTGCTTCAGCGGCGGCTGGCAGACGGTTCGGCCGAGCTCTGGAACCACGATGCGGCAGGCAACCCCGTCTCCTTCACCAGCGCGGCAGGCGCCGTCACGCGCTACGAGCAGGGGCCCTTCGGGCTTCCCGTCGCTCTGGCGGGACCGGATGGATCACGTACGGAGTACGCCTACGACACGGAGCTCCGGCTGACGGCTGTCACCAACGCCCTCGGTCTCAGTTGGTCGTACAGCTACGACGCGGCCGGTCGCCTGCTCCGCGAACGTGATTTCAGCGGCAGAGAGACAACGTACGGATACGACGCGGCAGGGCAGCCTGTGGAGCGGGTCAACGGCGCTGGGCAGCGGCTCGTGTGCGCCTTCGACTCGCGCGGGAACCTCCTGAGCCAGGCGACGGACGACGGCGTGACCCACTATCGGTACGATCGCGCAGGCCGTCTCCTGGAGGCGGCGAGCCCGGACGCCGTCCTCACCTACGAGCGAGACGGACTCGGCACAGTCGTCCGGGAAACCTGCAACGGCCGGTCGCTGGAACTCGACTACGACCTCATGGGGCGCCGAATACGCCGCCGCACCCCTTCGGGGGCCGTGACCAACTGGGAGTATGACGACTCCCACCGGCTGACAGCCCTGCACACCCAGGGCATCAGCATTCAGCTCGCCTACGACCCCATGGGGCGCGAGACCGAACGTCTTCTGGGCACGGGGGCCATGCTCAGCCAGTCCTGGGACCCCGTCGGCCGGACCACCGGACAAGTCCTGCACTCCGCCGGAACCGCTCCCGGCAGCGGAGGCCGCCGCACCGAGGTCTGGCGGCGAACCTATGGCTACCGTGCTGACAACTTCCTGACGGACAGCAACGACAGCGTCCAGGGGCACCACAGGTTCACCTTGGACGCCCACGGCAGGATTCTCGCCGCGTTCTCCCCTCATGGGCAGGAGCACTACGCGTACGACGCCGCAGGCAACCTCGCGAACAGCCAGGCCCCTGAGCCGGGGGGCCAGGCCGCCGCGCCTCCCGCGGGCCGGGACTACGAGGGGCTGCTGTTGCGCCGCAGCGGGCGCACCCGTTACGCATACGACGGCCAAGGCCGAGTCGTGTCCGCCACGCGGCGCCTGTTGTCGGGCGGATCCCGGACGTGGCAGTACCGATGGGATGCCTTCGACCGCCTTACCGATGTCATCACTCCTGACGATCGATGCTGGCGTTACCTCTATGACCCGCACGGCCGCCGCATCGCCAAACAGCTCCTGGCAGAGGACGGTACGGTCGTCGAGCAGACCGACTTCGCCTGGGAGGGAACCCGCCTCGCGGAACAGGTCCAGCCGCGGGGCGACGGCGCGTCGAAGACGACCACATGGCACTGGCAGCCGGGCGAGCATCGTCCGCTTGCGCAGACCGAGCGGGTATCCGCCGCGCCCGAGGGGCATACGGAGGACCAGGAGGAGATCGACTCCAGGTTCTACGCCATCGTCACCGATCTGATCGGTACACCGACCGAACTCGTCGATGGCGACGGAAGAGTCCAGTGGAGACGCCGCACGTCCGTCTGGGGCGTGCCGTACGAAACCTCAGGGGAGGAACGCGCGTGTCCCCTGGGCTTTCCCGGCCAGTATCACGACCCCGAGTCAGGGCTGGACTACAACGTCCGGCGGTACTACGACGCGGAGAACGCCCGGTACATCTCACCGGACCCACTCGGACTGGACGCGGCTCCCAACAACTATTCCTACGTCCCCAATCCATTCACATGGAGCGACCCCTTCGGCCTGGTCTGTACAGACCTCGGCGGCTGGTACGGGAGACTGTCGCCCGCGCGTACTGGCAATGAGATCAACCACATGCCGGCCAAGGCGGCCTACGCTCACCTCAGCCTGACCGAGCACATGGGCCCTGCCATCCGCATGGAGCGGCGTGATCACCGGCTCGTCTCGAGTACGGACTCGCGTGGCTACTCGGCGACGCCATGGCGCAACGCACAGCGCGACCTGGTAGATCAGGGGAAGTTCGACGAGGCCATGAAAATGGATATCGACGACATCCGGGCTCGATTCGGCACGAAGTATGACCAGCACATAGCGGATATGGTCGCCAGCATGAAGGACAACGCCGGGCTGCAGAAGATGCTGTCCGACAACGGCTGGACGATCAATTACGACCTGTTGAAGTGAGGCGAGCAAATGGAAATCATCCTGGACCCTCCGCACGGCGTTCCTCCGGTGACCGTGGGGATGCAGTTCGAGGAGGCCGTCAAGGCTGCCGCTTCCTGGGGTGAAGTGCGCGTGATGGGGCCGTTCGACCACAATCCGACGGTGCAGATCCAGGCCATGGGCGATGACTTCGACATCGTCGTCATCCTCAAGGACCAGAAGACGGTCAATGCCGTCGATGTCTCGGCTCCCGAAGAGGAGGACTCAGACCTGCGTGTCCTGTGGCGTGGGCTCGATGTCTTCCGGACGCCCGCTCGTCAGTTGCTCAAGGCGTTTTCCGAGGCGGGATACCGCATCGACGACTCCAATCCGGAGGAGCCCGTTGTGCTCGACCTCACGATCGCCTTCAACCGCTGGACATCACAGGAGGTCCCCCTGGACCCCGAGGACGGTCTGCCTCTCTATTTTACCGCGGCGCTGGTCTCCAACGAAAACCCGTCCGTGTGACCGCCTGGTGCCCTATCACCGGGCCCGTGAGCCGGGAGCCGAAGCCCATGGCCCTTCTCCACGGGGTCAGCGGTTGATCGACTGGATCTCCTGGACGTTCATGTCCTGGGTCGTTTCGAAGGTGCCGTCGGGGAGGTCACCGCGGGAGCCGTCGGAGCCTTCCCAGCTGATCTGCCAGGTGATGCTGGCGGAGAGCTGGTACGGGGTGCCGTTCGTGGCGCGGAGGTAGCGGATGCCACAGGGTGGGGTCTTGTCGGCGTTGCCCTTGGTGTATGGGGTGCCGATGGAGCCGTCGTCGTTGATCTGGCAGTCGCCGGAGGCGGGGAAGACCTCGGCATCCTCGGTGCCGGGCTCCAGGTGCAGGGCGACGGGCTTGGCGGTCGTCTCGGCCCACAGGCCCGTGTTCGGGAGTTCGGCGCGGACCTTGACGTCCTGGAAGGTGCCCTTGTCCAGCCACACCCACGTGGGCAGATTGACCGTGGACTTGCCTTCCGGCTTCAGTTCGACCTTGGTGTCCGGGACATTGACCTTGTTGTAGGCGTACTCGGCGAGTGTCTTCGGCGTGGGCGAATTGGGATCGTCCGGGACCTCGCCGGCGTCGACCCAGAACATGATGCGGCCGCAGTCCCAGGAATCGGGGTCGCTCGGATTGGGGGCAACGCCGCGCCAGAAGTATCCGTCCTTGCCGAGGTTGTAGTCCTTATAGCCCTCGGCCGAACTGTTCGTCGGTGCGTGCATGTCGAAGTTGTCCGCCGGCTTGCCGTCCCGGTAGTGATCGGTCCACAGGCCCTTGCCGATCCAGGACTCGTGAATGCCGACATCACCACTGCCGTCCGAGTCCACGAACTTCTTCAGCTGCGCCGGGGTGAAGGTCGGCTCGTACCAGCAGGCCGGGGGCTTCCAGTTGGGGTCGACCGTACCGAGATTGCCCTCCTTGCGGCCGCCACCTCCACCGCTCGGGTACGAGAGCTTGATGTCGGAGACGGATGCCGACAGGCCTCCTTTGCCGTCGGTGCCGCCGCCAGGCTCGTCGGCCGGTGGGACGTTCGTGTTGTCTCCTGGGCCTGCGGCGTACGCGGCGTTGCCGGAGCCCAGTACGGCTACCGCGGTCACCGCGGCGGACCATGCGAGAGCACGTCGCGTGTAGCTCATCGCCGACAGTCCTCCACTCGCCCCTGCACCTCGATCTGGAGAACCTTCCAGACCTTCTGGGACTCCTGAGGCGGCTTCATGAGGAGACGGAACTCCTGGAAGTCGTTGAGGCTTTGCTTGGTGTACCGGATCTTCTTCGTCTCTACGTTCTTGCCGTAGAACTTGCCCTGGTCTCGGCACATGGTGACGAGGACGCCGTCGGACTTGCCGACGTCATCGGTCCTGCCCTGGTAATAGCTGTCTGTTCCAGTGGCCGTCCAGTCGTCGCCAACCCATGCCTGAATCTGCGACTTGGCATATTTGGTGGCGTTTCCCAGTGAATAGAACTGGTATGCCGGATCATCGGGGTCCTGGGCCGTGATGCCGTGGTTCAGGGCCAAGATGTACTTCTCCGCGCTGTCGAGTGCCGCCGCATGGCGCGTGTCCGACGGCTTCGTGATGTCGAACTCGACCTTGAGGTCACTCGGCAGACTGACGTCAGGCCGGCCGGAGGCGGCAGACGGGGAAGCTGAAGGGCTGTTCGCTCCGGTGCCCGCCCCCTTGATGTCGTCTGACTGCGTGCCCTCACCCCCACCACAGGCGGTGAGGAGAAGCACTGCTGTCGCGGACAGTGTGGCGACGGTGGTGGTCAGAGCGCGGCGTGCCACGGTTCGTCTCCCCCGGTGTTCGGCGTGTGCGGCAGAGAACGAAGCTATCAGGGGCTGGTGTGCCCCCTTTGGTGGCCATGGGGGATTGTGTGAGGTGCGTGAGGGATGCGCGTGGCAGTTGCGAAGGGGATTCGTCCCGATGATCCGGCCGCCCGTGCGAGTCCAACCCGCTACAGGGGCAAATCGGACGTCGGCAAGCTTCCTTCCCTCCGCCCTTCGACGACCTCCATACGAGTCCATAAGATCTCTGTAGGCTCAGCACACCCCTTACTTCACAGCTCTGCCTCACGGCACTCCACACACGACCCCAGGACACCCGCCATGCCGCGACGCCGCACCTCAAGCTCGTCAAGCTCGACGGGAAGTACGACGGGAGCAACGGGAACCACGGGAGCGACGGCCCCGACCGCGGCCCCGAGGAATCGGACGCCGCAGCCGGTGAGGATCCGGCGGCGGTCGTTCGGGGACTTCGTCAAGGCGTTCTTCGCCTTTGTCGCGCTGGCCGTTCTGCTCGTCGGTGTGCCGGGCGCGCTGGCCACGCAGATCGGGTGGCCGCTGCCGAACGGGGTGCCGAGCCTCGACTGGCTGCAGCAAGAGATCACCGTTCAGACGTTCCTGAACATCCTCACCGTCGTGGTGTGGCTGGCGTGGGCGCAGTTCACCGCCTGCGTGCTCGTGGAGATGAAGGCCGCGCTGTCCGGTGTCGGCGTGCCGGGACGCGTACCGGGCGCCGGGCCCAGTCAGTTGCTCGCGCGGCAGCTCGTCGCCGCGCTGCTGCTCGTCGGCGCCACGGCCGCCAGCTTCGCGCCCGGGCTGTCGCAGCTCGGGCAGACGTACGACGCCAACCAGAAGCCCACCGTGGCCGCCGCCCAGCAGACCCCGGGCGGTCTCTTCGCCCAGCAGCAGGAGCAGGCCGCCGGCACCGCGTCCGCCCTCGCCGAGCAGGCCTCGCACGCCGCCTCGCACGCGGAGGCCGGCGGCAGCACCGCCAAGCAGGGCGACACGAAGTACTACCGGATCCAGCCGCCCGAGGGGCGTCACCACGACTCCCTGTGGGAGATAGCGGACCGGCACCTCGGTGACGGGCGTCGCTACAAGGAGATCTTCGAGCTCAACAAGGACCGCGTCCAGCCGGACGGGTCCAAGCTCTCCGAGGCCAGCCTCATCCGGCCCGGCTGGATCATGGAGATGCCGGGCGACGCGCGCGGCGGCGATCTCGTCGAGATGCCCGACGAGGCTCCCAACGTGTCGCCCGATGTGCAGCAGCAGATCAGCGACTACGCCCAGAGCGGTGATCACGCCCAGGGCGGAGGGGGCGCCCAGGGCGGAAGCGACCAGGCGCAGGGCGGCGGCGCCACCCAGGTGTCCGTCCCCGAGCAGCAGCGGCCCTCCCACGACACCGGCCACCAGCAGGCCACCAGCGTCGACGCCGAGTCCGACGGCTCCTTCGGCCTCCCGGAGGCCCTGCTCGCCGCGCCCCTGCTCGCCGCCGGTCTCCTCGGCGCCCTGGGGCGGCGGCGCCGGCAGGCGTTGTGGCAGTCGGCGTTCGGGGCCGTCGGCGGGCGGCGCGGCATGGAGCCGCCCACGCCGAGCGGGGACGCCCAGGACGTCCAGGACGCGCTGCTCGTCGGCGCCGACCCCGAGGGCGTACGGCTGCTCGACCGGAGTCTGCGCGGGCTCGCCGCCTCCCTCGCCGAGGAGTCGCGCGCGCTGCCGGTCGTCTACGCGGCCTGGTTGAGCAACGGCGATCTGCACCTCCAGCTCGCCCAGCCCGCCGGGAAGCCGCCCGCCCCCTGGCAGCAGGGCCAGGACCAGACCTTCTGGATGCTGGCCAGGACCGACGCCGAGCGCTACGAGGACACCGACACGGCCGCGCCCTACCCCGGGCTCGTCAGCCTCGGCACCATGGACGACTCGCGGCTGCTGCTCAACCTGGAGGCGGTGCCCGGCATCGTCTCGCTGAGCGGCCGGGAGGCCGACCGGGCCGCCGTCTTCGCGTCCGTCGCCGCCGAGTTGGCGACCAACGGGTGGTCCGACCGCATGACCATCACGCTCGTCGGCTTCGGCGAGGACCTGACGCCGCTCGCCCCGAACCGGATCCGGCACCTCGAGGACATCGAGGCGCTCGTCGAGACCATGGAGGCCGAGACGCGGCAGCGGCGGGGGGCGTTGGGTGCCGCCGGGCACGACTCCGTGCTCACCGGCCGCACCGGGCCCGCCCAGCACACCCGCTGGGCCCCGCACCTCGTCCTGCTCGCCGCCCAGCCGTCCGCCGAGGACTCCGTCAAGCTCGCCGAACTCGCCGCCGACGCCGGGCGCCTCGGCATCGGCTACCTCGTCGGCACCGAGACCGGCGATCTGCCGGGCGCCGCCTGGGAGATGGAGATCACCGGCCAGGGCAAGCTGCTCGCGCCGCTCCTCGGGCTCGAACTCGACGCGCAGCTGCTGCCCGCCGCCCAACAGCGCGCCGTGGTGGAGCTGTTCACCGACGCCGACCCCGAGCGCGAGACGAACGGGCCCGTCACCACCCCGCCGTTCCTCGTCGACATCAGCGAGCACGGGCGGCCGGCCGTCTACGCCCGTCTCGTGGGGCCGTACGAGATCATCGGGCTGGACACCCCGGACGGGGAGCGCAGCGCGCTGCTGCACGAGGCGCTCGCCCTGCTGCTCCTGCACCGCGAGGGCGTGCACCCGCGCGTGCTGGCCTCCGCGCTGTGGCCGCGCGGCGTCACCGACGACGTACGGAACGCGCTCCTGGACCGGCTGCGGGTGTGGCTCGGCGCCGACCCGGACGGCACGCCCCGACTCGGCCGGGACGAGACGGGGCGGCTCACGCTCGCCAAGTCCGTCGTCTCCGACCTGGACGTGCTGCGGTCCCTGTACCACGAGGCCACGCAGGGCAAGGGCGTCGACAGCCGGGCCGTGCGCGGGCGGCTGCTCACCGACGCGCTCGTGCTGGTGCGCGGGCCGCTGCTCGCCGACCGGCCCGAGGGCCGCTACCGGTGGCTCACCCACGAGATCGTCGACGCGCAGCTGCCCCTGCTGGTCGCGGACACCGGGCTCGCGCTGTGCGAGTTCCACATGGAGAAGAACCGCGCGGAGAAGGCCATCGAGGCCCTGAACGCGGCGCTGCGTACGGCTCCGTCCGACGAGCGGCTGTGGCACGAGCTGCTGCGGGCCACCCACGCCACGGGCGACACGTCCCAGCTCACCGCGCTCGCCACCGACCTCATCGGCCGCAGCGGGGCACGCGGCCTGCCGCCGCGCACCGAGGCGCTGCTCGACGAGCTGCTGCCGACGTGGCGCGACGCGATCGCCGCGGTGGGATGAACACCGGGCTGCTGATCATCGCCGCCGCGCTCTGGGGCGCGGCGGCGGGGTCGTTCCTGCCGCGCGCGGCTTTTCGCTTCTCGGCCCCGGCGGGCGAGCCGTGGCGGGACAGCTGCCCGGGCGGGCACGCCCTCAAAGGGTGGCTCGGCCGGGCGGCGTGCCCCGAGTGCACGGGCACCGGGTACGGGCCGCGCACGACCCGCACCGGGTACGGGCCGCGTACGACCCCCCTGACGATCGCCACCGCCCTCGTCTGCGCCGCCCTCGCCGCCGCCACCGGCACCCGCCCCGAGCTCGGCGTCTGGCTGCTGCTCGCCCCCGTCGGGGTCCTGCTGACGGCCGTCGACTTCCGGGTGCGGAGGCTGCCCGACCCGCTCACGCTCCCGTTCGCCGGGGCCGCGCTCGCCCTGCTCGGCCTCACCGCGCTGGTGCCCGAGCACGCGGGGGAGTGGACGACCGCCCTGCTCGGCTCGCTCGCGCTGGGCGGCGGCTACTTCGTGCTGTTCCTCATCAACCCCGCCGGGATGGGCTTCGGCGACGTCAAGCTCGCCCTGGGCACGGGGGCGGTCCTCGGCTGGTACGGCTGGCCCACCGTGATGCTCGGCACCTTCGCCGGGTTCCTGCTGGGCGCACTGTACGGCGGTGCCCTCGTCGTCGCACGCCGAGCCGACCGCAAGACGGCGATCGCGTTCGGGCCGTTCCTGATCACCGGCGCCCTGCTGGGGCTGCTCGTGGGTGCGTACACGGCCTGACCTCGTGGGCGCCCGCCTGCTCTCACAACCCCTGGCGTACGCTGGGCTGGTCCGTCCACAACCCTTACGAAAGGGACGCCCGGTGACCGAGAAGGCCGACCTTCAGCCCATCCTCGACCGCGCAGCCGCCGGTGGGCGGATCACCCCGGACGAGGCGCTCGCGCTGTACCGCGACGCCCCGCTGCACGCGCTGGGCGCCGCCGCCGACGCCGTACGCCGCCGCCGGTACGCGGGGACCGAGCACATCGCGACGTACATCATCGAGCGCAACATCAACTACACGAACGTGTGCGTCACCGCGTGCAAGTTCTGCGCGTTCTACGCCCCGCCGAAGGCCAAGGACAAGGGCTGGACGCGCGACCTCGACGACATCCTGCGCCGGTGCGCGGAGACCGTCGAGCTGGGCGGCACGCAGATCATGTTCCAGGGCGGCCACCACCCGGACTACGGCGTCGAGTACTACGAGAAGCACTTCGCCGCCATCAAGCAGGCCTTCCCGCAGCTGGTCATCCACAGCCTGGGGGCGTCCGAGGTCGAGCACATGGCCAGGATCTCGAAGGTGTCGGTCGAGGAAGCCATCCAGCGCATCCACGCCGCCGGGCTCGACTCCTTCGCCGGTGCCGGTGCCGAGCTGCTGCCCGAGCGGCCCCGCAAGGCCATCGCCCCGCTGAAGGAGTCCGGCGAGCGCTGGCTGGAGATCATGGAGATCGCGCACAACCTGGGCGTGGAATCCACCTCCACCATGCTGATGGGCACCGGCGAGACCAACGCCGAGCGCATCGAGCACCTGCGGATGATCAGGGACGTCCAGGACCGCACGGGCGGCTTCCGCGCCTTCATCCCGTACACCTACCAGCCGGAGAACAACCACCTGAAGGGCCGCACGCAGGCGACGCTCTTCGAGTACCTGCGGATGATCGCGATCGCGCGGCTGTTCATGGACAACATCGCCCACATCCAGGGCTCCTGGCTGACCACGGGCAAGGAGGTCGGCCAGCTCTCCCTGCACTACGGAGCCGACGACCTCGGCTCGATCATGCTGGAGGAGAACGTGGTGTCGTCGGCCGGGGCGAAGCACCGCTCCAACCGGATGGAGATCATCGACCTGATCCGCAAGGCCGGGCGGGTGCCGGCCCAGCGGGCGACCACGTACGAGCACCTCGTCGTGCACGACGACCCGGCGAACGACCCCGCCGACGACCGCGTGGTCTCGCACTTCTCGTCCACGGCCATCGAGGGCGGTACGGCTCACCCCGAGCTCAAGCTGCTCGCCCCCAACTAGGCTGCGGCGGGGAAGCGTTGGAGACGATTCACACAGCGGACGCCGTCCGCGTCACCTGGGACTCCGATGCCGTCAAGAACGGCGCCGTGGTCGTCGGGCGGGACCGGATCGGTGCCGTCGGAAAGCTCGACGACGTGCGCGAGGCGTTCCCGAAGGCCCGGGTGCGCAGCTGGCCCGGGACCCTCGGCCCCGCCCGCGTCCACGAGGGCCCGCTCCCGGACGCCCCGAGCCCGCGCGAACGCGTCCACGCGGTGCTGAAGCTGGGTGCCGTGGCGGTCCTGGAGGAGTACGTCGACTCGGCGGAACTCCGGGCCGCCGCCGAGCGCAACGACGTCGTCGTCCTGCCGAGTTCGCGCCGGCCCGCCCTCGTGCCGACCGGCCGCGCCGACCTCGCCGTCTTCGACGAGGCGGGGGAGTGCGTCGCGACGGTGTGCGCGGGGCGGCTGGTGCACCGGCGGCGCTGAGCCGACGCTTTTCGACGCCCCGTCAGCCCGAGAACTCCTCCGCGAACGCCCCCGAACTCTGCTTCACCCCACTGCAGTCGGTCGCCGCCTTCTCGGCCTTCGCCCCGTCCGCGCACTGCCGGTCCCGGGCCGCCGACCACATCGACACCCACCCGATGCCCTTGTCCTCGGCGAAGGAACGGACCTCGGTGGCGTCGGCGAGCGTGAAGGTCTCGCCGGCGACGTCGTTGACACCGATCATCGAGGTGAGCGCCATGCCCCGCCAGGCCGCCGCGTCCGACGTGCCGAAGACCTTCTTCAACTGGGTGTGCGAGGCCTTCGCGGCCGCGAGGGCGTATTCGCCCATGTCGCCGTCGAACGACGATCCGTAGTTCATCGTCATCAGATTGACCGTGGCGACCTGTACGCCGTTGTCGTTGGCGGAGGCGAGGAGGGCCAGGCTGTCCTTGCCCAGTCCTGAGGGCATGACCGGCAGCGTGAAGGAGACCTCCAGGTCGTCGCGCTCCTGCTGCAACTGGGCGATCGCCTTCGAACGCAGGGCGATGGAAGCCGAGTCGGCCAGTTCGTCGCCCTCGATGTCGAAGTCGGCCCGGGTGGCACCGGCCGCGTCGAGGGCCTTGCCGTACGCCGCCGCCAGCTCCGAGGCGGTGTCGCAGGCCGCCGCGAGTTCCTTGCCGGAGGCGCCGCCGAACGAGACCCGGACCTGGGCGCCATCCTCCTTGAGCCCCGCGATACGGGACTTCACCGCCGCGTCGCCGAGGTCGTCCGTGCCGTTCCAACGCGGGGTGCAGCCGCTGCCGCCGGCCAGCACGAAGGCCAGGTTGTATGTCGTGGGGGAGCCCGCGGAGTCGGTGGTGGCGGCGTCGGTGGCGCTGACGTAGGGGGCGTACGAGGTCGAACCCGAGGCGCCGGACTCGGACTCGGTGCCGGACCCGGCGGAGGGCGACGACGTACCGGGCGCGGCTGATTTCGAGGGTGCCGGGCGGGCCGCCTCGCCCTGCTCGGAGCAGGCTGTGCCGGCCAGGGCGAGCAGACAGCCCAGTCCGACCGCCGCCCGCTTCCGGTGACTCCTCATAGCGCACGCTCCCGTTTCTCGTGAGGTCAGAAAGGTCCAAACCCCCAGTACGTTTCCCGGCAGCAAACGTCTCACGATGATGGGCGCTGAAAACGAGTTCCGCAGGAGTTCCCGACGACTCTCAGAGAAAGGACAGATTCGGTCGTTTCTCATGGGTCTCTTACATCAAAACCCAAGTTTAGGGCACATAAAGCCCGCCCAATGTCCGGGGAATGCATTCCGAGCCTGCCATCGAAAGCCGCGTCACCCGCGGTCGCCGCCGCAAACGCGGCAACGAGTTCGCCGAAGGGCCCGTGTTCGTTGACAACTCCGGACGCCGGGCCCGGCTGCTGCGCCGGATCGGTCTCCTGCTGGGGGTCTTCCGCCTCGGGTACGCGACCGTGCTCGGCGCGGCCTGCCCGAGACCGGCTCCCGCCCGGCGCGGGACCGCTACTTCGACACTTTGCGCGCGGTCGCCCTGGTCCGAGTCGTCGCGTACCACACCTTCGGCTGGGCCTGGGCGGGCTGGTCTTCCCCTCCATGGGCGTCACGTTCGCCCTGGCCGGCACTCTCATGGCGAGGTCGCTCCAGCGCCCCGCGCTCACGGTGATCAGGAGCCGCGTCCGCAGACTGCTGCCGCCCTTCTGGTTCTGGGGCGTGTTCGTGGCGGGCGCGATGCTGGTGCACGGCTGGATGCCGGGGTGGCAGATCGTGTACTGGGTGGTGCCGCTCGGCGACCCGCCGGGCAGCGCCTGGGGCGAGCAGGCCTGGGAGACCCTCTGGTACCTGCGGACGTATCTGTGGTTCGTCCTCCTCTCCCCGCTCCTGCTGCGGGTCTTCCGGCTCGCTCCGGTCCCCGTGCTGCTGCTGTCCCTGGTGCCGGTCCTGGCCCTCCAGTTCGTGTGGCAGCCGCCGGACGACCGGCTCGGCGCCGCGCTGTGGGACCTGGCGACGTTCCTGTTCCGCCGGCTCCTCGGCTTCGCGCACCACGACGGCGTCCTGGCCCGGCTGAGGCCCGCCGCGCTGCTCCCATCGACCGCTTCTGGGACGTGCCCGCTTTCGAGGCGTACCTGCCGCTGGACAGCCAGTGGTTCATGTTCGGTGTCGGCTGGGTGCTGATCGCGGTGTTCGTGCTGCTGTGCGGGTGGGTGGAGGACGTGGCAGCGCGGAAGAAGCCCAGGCTCCTGCCGTGAGGACCCTTCGAGGACCCATGAGGGCGTACTGCAAGAATGGGCGCGTGACCCGCGCATCCCTGGACAAGCAGCCGCACGAAGTCGCCTCGATGTTCGACGACGTGGCGGAACGGTACGACCTGACCAACGACGTGCTGTCCCTCGGCCAGGACCGGCGCTGGCGCAAGGAGGTCGCCAAGGCGGTCGACGCGCGCCCCGCGCAGAAGGTCCTCGACCTGGCGGCGGGCACGGGCACCTCCTCGCTGCCCTTCGCGCAGACCGGTGCCTACGTCGTCCCGTGCGACTTCTCCCAGGGCATGCTCCAGGTCGGCAAGCAGCGCCGGCCCTGGCTGCCCTACACCGCCGGTGACGCCACACGGCTCCCCTTCAAGGACGGCACCTTCGACGCCGTCACCATCTCCTTCGGGCTGCGCAACGTGCAGGACACGGACGCGGCCCTGCGGGAGATGCAGCGCGTGACCCGGCCCGGCGGGCGGATCGTGATCTGCGAGTTCTCGCACCCGACGTGGGCGCCGTTCCGCACGGTCTACACCGAGTACCTGATGCGCGCCCTGCCGCCGGTCGCCCGGGCCGTGTCCTCCAATCCCGACGCCTACGTCTACCTCGCCGAGTCCATCCGCGCCTGGCCCGACCAGCCCGCGCTGGCCGAGCGGCTGGGCAAGGCCGGCTGGTCGCGGGTGGCCTGGCGCAACCTGAGCGGCGGGATCGTGGCCCTGCACCGGGGCTTCAAGGAGAGCTGACCCTGCGGGGAGTTCACGGGGAGCTGAGGACCATGGACGGGTCGCCCGGCTCGTCCAGCTCCCGTTGGAGTCCGCCCCTGGGCGGTCTCGGGATCCGCGGCTCGTGCACGCCTCCGCCGCCCTCGCCGGGGCCGAAGTCGAACCAGACGTAGACCATCGAGTCCCGCGGCACCTCGGCCTCGGGCTGCGGGTACTGGCGTACGACGTAGTCGACGACGGAGAGATGGAAGTCGGGCCGGTCCGGCGCGTTGAGGAACAGGCCCCGCGCCCGGGCCGTCTCGCGCGCGTCCACGGCCATCAGGCCGATCAGACGCGGTACGCGCACTTCGGGTGCTTTGCGGGATATCTGCACAGATGTCACCCCCAGCGGTACAGGAAGGGTAACTCCGGCCTCACGTCGCCCGGAAGCGACGGGTGTCTTTCTGTGACAGCCGACTACGCTCCGTCAGCAGGGGCTCGGTTCCCGTAGGCAGCCCTTCAGCCGGGTGATCAACACCGCTGCATAGACTGCCCATGTCCTGTGCCGGCCGGCACACAGATTCCGAAGCTTGGGGAGATCCCGCCGTGACCGTCGTGACCGAGCCCCTCTCCGAGAACACCGCCGATGTGATCGTCGTGGGCGCGGGGCCGGCCGGCTCCACGACCGCCTACCACCTCGCCAAAGCGGGACTCGACGTCCTCCTGCTGGAGAAGACCGCGTTCCCGCGCGAGAAGGTCTGCGGCGACGGCCTCACCCCGCGCGCCGTCAAACAGCTCGTGGCGATGGGCATCGACATCTCGGAGGAGGCGGGCTGGCTGCGCAACAAGGGCCTGCGGATCATCGGCGGCGGAGTGCGGCTCCAGCTCGACTGGCCGGATCTCGCCTCCTTCCCCGACTACGGCCTCGTCCGCAAGCGCGACGACTTCGACGACCAGCTCGCCCGGCAGGCCCAGAAGGCCGGCGCCCGGCTGTTCGAGCGCTGCAATGTGGGCGCGCCGATCGTGGACGACCGCACGGGCCGGATCACCGGCGTGCACGCCAAGCTCGGAGAGGACAAGCGCGAGGTCACCTTCCACGCGCCGCTCGTCGTCGCCGCCGACGGCAACTCCACCCGCCTCTCCCTCGCGATGGGCCTGCACCGCCGCGAGGACCGCCCGATGGGCGTGGCCGTACGGACGTACTTCGAGAGCCCCCGGCACGAGGACGACTACCTGGAGTCCTGGCTGGAGCTCTGGGACCGCCGCGGTCCCGGGGAGGACCGGCTCCTGCCCGGCTACGGCTGGATCTTCGGCATGGGCGACGGCACCTCCAACGTCGGCCTGGGCGTGCTCAACACCTCCGACTCCTTCAAGGAGCTGGACTGGCGCGAGGTCCTGAAGGCCTGGTGCGCGTCCATGCCCGAGGACTGGGGCTACACCCCCGACAACATGACCGGCCCGATCCGCGGCGCCGCCCTGCCCATGGCCTTCAACCGCCAGCCGCACTACACCAAGGGCCTGCTGCTCGTCGGCGACGCCGGCGGCCTGGTGAACCCCTTCAACGGCGAGGGCATCGCCTACGCCATGGAGTCCGGCCAGATCGCCGCCGACGTCATCGTCCAGGCCCACGCCCGCTCCACCCCGGCCCGGCGCGAACTGGCGCTCCAGCGCTACCCGCGGGTCCTCAAGGACACCTACGGCGGCTACTACACGCTCGGCCGCGCCTTCGTGAAGCTCATCGGCAACCCGAAGGTCATGCAGATCGCCACGCAGCGCGGTCTCACGCACCCGATGCTGATGAAGTTCACGCTGAAGCTCCTCGCCAACCTCACGGACCCGACCGGCGGCGACGCGATGGACCGCATCATCAACGGGCTGAGCAAGGTGGCCCCGAAGGCCTGATCACGCGCGCGGCGCTCTGCCTGAATCAGGCACTCAGCGCCTCGACGTTGGCGGCCCGGCGCGCGAGCACCTCGTCCCGCCGGTCCGCCACCTGCCGCAGCGCGTCCTTCCGCTCCCGCTTGGAGAGCCGGTCCGGACAGAGCTGCCCGGCGCAGTGGTCGGCTTCATGGGCGAGGCAGCGGGCGAAGTACCCCGTGCCCTCGATGACGACCGGCTCGCCGTCCTTGTCGAACCCGCGCACGACGGCCCGGTCCGGCCGCGGTACGTCCATCGTGGCGCCCGGCACCGACAGGCACCCCTCGTCCTCGTCGAGCAGCCTCCGGTGGGCGGCGTCGAGCGGCTCCAGGACCGGGTTGACGATGTGCCCGACGTGCCGCACCCCGTCGTCGTCCGGGCAGTCCTACACGAACAGCCGCAGGTCGACGCCGACCTGGTTCGCCGCGAGTCCGGCTCCGGCCGCGATGTACATGGTCAGGAACATGTCGTCGATGAGGGCGGCGAGGTCGGGGCCGGACTCGGTGACCTCCCGGCACGGTTTGCGCAGGACCTCCTCGCCGACCTCGATGATCCGCCGGACCCTGCGCTGCCGGGCCTCGGGCGCGAGCCGCGGGTAGGAGCCAGCAGAACCCCCGTGCGCGTCCCAGGAGGAGTCCGGCCACCCCGGACCGAGGAGTCCGGCCATTCCTCCGCCGGCGGAGGAATGGCCGGAGCGGCCAGAGGGCTGTCTGAGCACTGCGCCGCGGCTCGTCCCACTCCCGGGCACGCCGCGCCCCCGAAAGGCCGGGAGACGGCCCGTGAGGGCGGCAGGAGGGGGTGCGGACACACCGCGGGAGGGGTGCGGACACGCCGGGAGGGCCGCTGCCATCAGTGGCAGCGGCCCTCAAACCCGTGTGCGTGACGTCAGAGGACGCGTACCGCGCCCGACGCCGGGTAACCCGACAGGTCCTGGATGACGACGCCCTTGGACGGGTTGGCCGCGTCCAGGTACTGGCCGTCTCCGATGTAGACACCCACGTGGTACGCGGAGCCCTTGCCACCCCAGTAGAGGATGTCGCCGACCTGGACGCTGGACAGCGGCACGTCCGTGCCGGCCATCGACTGGTCCTGCGAGACGCGCGGCAGGTCCACACCAACCTGCTTGTACGCGGCCTGTACCAGGGAGGAGCAGTCCCAGGCGCTGGGACCGGTGGCGCCCATGACGTAGGCGTCGCCCACCTGTGCCTTGAGGAAGGCGACGACGGTCGCGACGCTGCCGCTGGAGGGCGCCGACACCGACGTGGACGTGGAGGCCGACGCGGAGGCGGAGAGGGTGGCGCGCTCGGCGCTGCGCGTGGCGCGCTCGGCGGCGGCCTTGCGGGCTTCCTCGGCGGCCTTCTTCTTGGCCTCAGCCTTCTTCTTCGCCTCGGCGAGGTCCTTCTTGGCCTCCGTGGCGGCCTTGGCGGCGGCGGCGTCACGCTCGGCGCGCAGCTCGTAGTTCGCGGCCGCCTGCTGGGTGGCGGCCGCGGACTGGGCGACCTGGGTGGCCATGTCGGCCGTCAGGGTGGGCAGTTCGATGGTCTGCGTCACCGGCTCGGCGGCGGACGCCGAGGCCGACGCACCCGCCGCTGCCATGCTGAGGATGCCACCGGTGACTCCGGCACGCACGGCGATCGACGAGGTCGCACTGCGGCGGGGTTTCCGGTGGCTGCGTATGTGAGCGGTGTGGGACATGGGAACAACCGGTACCAGGGGCTCCTTCATATCTTCAAGAAACGTGTGCTGCGCCACAGTTGTTCAATCGGGCCCTCAAAACCCCCTTCCGAGGCCCTTTATTGACGCCGTAACGGACATTGCGGGCGCACCGTGATCGGCCTGTGATCACGGTCTTTGATCAATACGCCCGAATTGCCCCGCACCTACCACCGGTTGGTTTGATTGGCCAAGCCCCGTTCTCATGGATCTCTCATCAGTGTGACGGAGGTCACGGAACGATCGTCCCGGTAGTCGCGTCGCGCGCTGTAGATCACGACCCGGTCACGGCCTCGCGAAGATCGTGAACGGATGCACGCGTCCACACCTCGCCCCCCGAGCCCCCTGACGTGTGAACGCGCCACTATCAAGAGATCGAGTCCATCGCCAATTTGCATGCAAGAGAACTCTCTTGATATTGAGACGCCCCCCTCCGACCTGCGCTGACGAGCCAAAATGTCACCTCTCGTGATCACTCGGACGCTTCGCGTGTGAAGATCACCGCTCATCCGACTTCATGATCGATCGTCAGGTGGTGGAGATCACAAAGGTTGAGTAATACCCCGTGTCGCAGATCACAGAGCGACAGGCATAAGATGCACGCGGTTGGGCTTGTGACCTGCTTCACATGTTCCCGATCTTCGCCGGGGCGGGCGGGGTTCGCGGGACGGACGGGGCGGAAGTGAGCCCGATGCAAACCGCCAGCAGTCAGTGCCGACTGAGAGGAGCGAGGAGCGGTGAACGCGTATGCGCCCATCCTCGTACTGGGAGCCCTCGGGGCAGGCTTTGCGATCTTCTCCGTGGTCATGGCCACGTTGATCGGGCCGAAGCGGTACAACCGGGCCAAGCTCGAGGCCTACGAGTGCGGTATCGAGCCGACCCCCACGCCGGCCGGCGGCGGGCGCTTCCCCATCAAGTACTACCTGACGGCGATGCTCTTCATCATTTTCGATATCGAGATCGTCTTCCTCTACCCCTGGGCCGTCACCTTCGACGCCCTGGGGATCTTCGGGCTCGTGGAGATGCTGCTCTTCGTGCTCACCGTCTTCGTCGCGTACGCGTACGTATGGCGGCGCGGCGGCCTGGAATGGGACTGAGGGGCCACACGTCATGGGACTCGAAGAAAAGCTGCCGAGCGGCTTCCTGCTGACCACCGTCGAGCAGGCCGCCGGCTGGGTGCGCAAGTCGTCCGTCTTTCCTGCCACGTTCGGCCTCGCCTGCTGTGCCATCGAGATGATGACCACCGGTGCCGGCCGCTACGACCTGGCGCGCTTCGGCATGGAGGTCTTCCGGGGCTCGCCCCGGCAGGCGGACCTGATGATCGTCGCCGGCCGGGTCAGCCAGAAGATGGCGCCGGTGCTCAGGCAGGTCTACGACCAGATGCCGAACCCCAAGTGGGTGATCTCCATGGGGGTCTGCGCCTCCTCGGGCGGCATGTTCAACAACTACGCCATCGTCCAGGGCGTCGACCACATCGTGCCGGTCGACATCTACCTCCCCGGCTGCCCGCCACGGCCGGAGATGCTGATGGACGCCATCCTCAAGCTCCACCAGAAGATCCAGACCTCCAAGCTCGGCGTGAACGCCGAGGAGGCGGCCCGCGAGGCGGAGGAGGCGGCGCTCAAGGCCCTGCCCACGATCGAGATGAAGGGGCTGCTGCGATGAGCGACGCGAACGGCGCCAACGGGGCGAAGGGCCCGAACGGCACGGGCGGCGTCAACCCCGAGAAGGACCTGTCGGCCTCCAACCTCCCCGGTCAGCGCGGCCAGGGCGGCGAGGAGATCCGCGTCCAGCGCGGCATGTTCGGCGCCGACAACGGCGGCGACACCTCCGGCTACGGCGGCCTGGTCCGCTCGGTCCGGCTCCCGGGCCCGGCGAACCGCCCCTACGGCGGCTGGTTCGACGAGGTCGCCGACGAACTGGAGGGAGCCCTGGAGGAACAGGACCTGCTCCCCGAGAACGTCATCGAGAAGACGGTCGTCGACCGCGACGAGCTGACCTTCCACATCGAGCGCGAGCACCTGGTCCGCGTCGCCCGCACCCTGCGCGACGACCCGGCCCTGCGCTTCGAGCTGTGCACAGGCGTCAGCGGCGTCCACTACCCGAACGACAAGGGCCGCGAGCTGCACGCCGTCTACCACCTGCGCTCGATCACCCACAACCGGCTGATCCGCCTGGAGGTCAGCGCCCCCGACAGCGACCCGCACATCCCGTCGCTGTTCTCCGTCTATCCGACGAACGACTGGCACGAGCGCGAGACCTACGACTTCTTCGGCATCGTCTTCGACGGCCACCCGGCCCTGACGCGGATCATGATGCCGGACGACTGGCAGGGCTTCCCGCAGCGCAAGGACTACCCCCTCGGCGGCATCCCCGTCGAGTACAAGGGCGCCCAGATCCCGGCTCCGGACCAGCGGAGGTCGTACTCATGAGCACTTCGCACGCCTCCCCTCGCGAGACCACCGAGGGCACCGTCTACACCGTCACCGGCGGCGACTGGGACGAGGTCGTCGAGTCGGCGGCCCGCGCCGACGACGAGCGCATCGTCGTCAACATGGGCCCGCAGCACCCGTCCACTCACGGCGTGCTCCGCCTGATCCTGGAGATCGAGGGCGAGACCGTCACCGAGGCCCGCTGCGGCATCGGCTATCTGCACACCGGCATCGAGAAGAACCTCGAGTACCGGACGTGGACGCAGGGCACGACGTTCGTGACGCGCATGGACTACCTGACGCCGTTCTTCAACGAGACGGCGTACTGCCTCGGCGTCGAGAAGCTCCTCGGCATCGAGGACCAGATCCCGGACCGGGCCTCGATCATCCGGGTGCTCCTGATGGAGCTGAACCGGCTGTCCTCGCACCTGGTGTGCATCGCCACCGGCGGCATGGAACTCGGCGCCACCACGGTCATGATCTACGGATTCCGTGATCGTGAACTCATTCTCGATATCTACGAGCTGATCACCGGCCTGCGGATGAACCACGCGTACATCCGCCCCGGCGGACTCGCCCAGGACCTGCCGCCCGGCGCGGTGGACCACATCCGCGAGTTCGTGAAGAAGATGAAGAAGAACCTCCCGGAGTACGACAAGCTCGCCACCGGGAACCCCATCTTCAAGGCCCGTATGCAGGACGTCGGCTATCTGGACCTGGCCGGCTGCATGGCCCTCGGCGCGACGGGCCCGATCCTGCGCTCCACCGGCCTGCCGCACGACCTGCGCAAGACGCAGCCGTACTGCGGCTACGAGACGTACGACTTCGACGTCCCGACCGCCGACACCTGCGACTCCTACGGCCGCTTCCTCATCCGGCTCGAGGAGATGCGCCAGTCGCTCAGGATCGTCGAGCAGTGCCTGGACCGGCTCCAGCCCGGCCCGGTCATGGTCGCCGACAAGAAGATCGCCTGGCCCGCCCAGCTCGCCCTCGGGCCCGACGGTCTCGGCAACTCCCTCGACCACATCAAGAAGATCATGGGCACCTCCATGGAGGCCCTGATCCACCACTTCAAGCTGGTCACCGAGGGCTTCCGCGTCCCGCCGGGACAGGCGTACGCGGCGGTCGAGTCGCCCAAGGGCGAACTCGGGGTGCACGTCGTGTCCGACGGCGGCACCCGCCCCTACCGGGTCCACTTCCGCGACCCGTCCTTCACCAACCTGCAGGCCATGGCGGCGATGTGCGAGGGCGGCCAGGTCGCCGACGTCATCGTCGCCGTCGCGTCCATCGACCCCGTGATGGGAGGCGTCGACCGGTGACCACCTCATCTTCCGAGCGGGGCGTCAGCCTGGGCATGCCCGAACTGCCCGCGCCCGCCTACCCGGACGACGTCCGGGCCCGTCTGGAGACGGACGCGCGCGAGGTCATCGCCCGCTACCCGGACTCCAGGTCCGCCCTCCTGCCGCTGCTGCACCTCGTGCAGTCGGAGGAGGGACACGTCACGCGCACGGGAATGCGGTTCTGCGCGGACATGCTCGGCCTGACCACGGCCGAGGTCACCGCGGTCGCCACCTTCTACTCCATGTACCGGCGCCGGCCCAGCGGTGACTACCAGGTCGGGGTGTGCACCAACACCCTGTGCGCGGTCATGGGCGGGGACGCGATCTTCGAGGAGCTCCAGGAGCACCTCGGCGTCGGCAACGGCGAGACCACCGAAGACGGCAAGGTCACGCTGGAGCACATCGAGTGCAACGCGGCCTGCGACTTCGCTCCCGTCGTGATGGTCAACTGGGAGTTCTTCGACAACCAGACCCCGGGCAGCGCCAAGCGCCTCGTCGACGACCTGCGCGCGGGACGGGCGGTCACGCCCACCCGCGGGGCCCCGATGTGCACCTTCAAGGAGACCGCCCGGGTCCTGGCCGGATTCCCCGACGAGCGGGACGGAGCCGTCGAGTCCGGAGGAAGCGCGGGCCCCGCCTCCCTCATCGGCCTGAAGCTCGCCAAGGGAGAGAGCGCTCCCGCGCGCGTGGTGCACCCGCGCGGTGAGGCGGCCCGGACCGCGACACCTCACGACCCGTCACCGACGGAGCACTTGAGCTCGCACGACGCGCCGCAGGACACGTCGGCCTCCGACCCGGCCCACCCGGCCGGGCCCACCGCCGAGGAGGGGGAGTGATGACCTTGGCACCCGAGCTGAAAGACATGAGCCCCGAGAAGCTGCTCGCACCGGTGCTGTCGGCCTTCTGGGACGAGGACAAGTCCTGGACGCTGGACGTGTACCGAAGGCACGACGGCTACGAGGGGCTGCGCAAGGCGCTCGCCATGTCGCCGGACGACGTGATCGCGTACGTCAAGGAGTCCGGTCTGCGCGGGCGCGGCGGCGCGGGATTCCCCACCGGGATGAAGTGGCAGTTCATTCCCCAGGGGGACGGAAAGCCGCACTATCTGGTTGTCAACGCCGACGAGTCGGAGCCCGGGACGTGCAAGGACATCCCGCTCCTCTTCGCGAACCCGCACAGCCTCATCGAGGGCATGATCATCGCGTGTTACGCCATCAGGTCTTCGCATGCCTTCATCTATCTGCGTGGTGAAGTCGTCCCAGTGCTGCGGCGGTTGCACTCCGCCGTACGCGAGGCGTACGAGGCGGGCTTCCTCGGCGAGAACATCCAGGGCAGCGGACTCGACCTCGACATCACCGTGCACGCGGGCGCGGGCGCGTACATCTGCGGTGAGGAGACCGCACTGCTCGACTCGCTCGAAGGCCGCCGGGGTCAACCGCGGCTTCGTCCCCCCTTCCCTGCTATCGCGGGCCTCTACGCGTGCCCGACTGTGGTGAATAACGTCGAGTCGATCGCGTCGGTTCCCGCGATCATGCAGCGGGGCAAGGAATGGTTCCGGTCGATGGGGAGTGAGAAGTCGCCAGGCTTCACGCTCTACTCCCTCTCCGGCCATGTCGCCGGCCCCGGTCAGTACGAGGCGCCGCTCGGGATCACGCTCCGCCAGCTCCTCGACATGAGCGGCGGCATGCGCCCCGGGCACCGCCTCAAGTTCTGGACGCCGGGGGGCTCCTCGACCCCGATGTTCACCGACGAGCACCTCGACGTCCCTCTTGATTACGAAGGAGTGGGCGCCGCGGGTTCCATGCTCGGCACAAAAGCTCTCCAGTGCTTCGACGAGACGACCTGCGTGGTCCGTGCCGTCACACGCTGGACCGAGTTCTACGCCCACGAGTCCTGCGGCAAGTGCACGCCCTGCCGCGAAGGCACCTACTGGCTCGTGCAGTTGCTGCGCGACATCGAGGCCGGCAAGGGACGGATGTCCGACCTCGACAAGCTGAACGACATCGCCGACAACATCAACGGCAAGTCCTTCTGCGCCCTCGGCGACGGCGCCGCCTCGCCGATCTTCTCCTCGCTCAAGTACTTCCGCGAGGAGTACGAGCAGCACATCACGGGCCGGGGCTGCCCCTTCGACCCGGCGAAGTCGACGGCCTGGGCCGACCGCACGGAGGTGAACGCATGACCGTGACCACCAGCTCTCCCTCCGGCGGGGGAGAGGCGGCGGTCCCGCCGGAGGACCTCGTGTCGCTGACGATCGACGGCGCCGAGATCAGCGTGCCCAAGGGCACCCTGGTCATCCGGGCCGCCGAACAGCTCGGCATCGAGATCCCCCGGTTCTGCGACCACCCGCTCCTCGACCCGGCCGGCGCCTGCCGCCAGTGCATCGTCGAGGTCGAGGGCCAGCGCAAGCCCATGGCGTCCTGCACCATCACCTGCACCGACGGGATGGTGGTGAAGACCCACCTCACCTCGCCGGTCGCGGAGAAGGCACAGAAGGGTGTGATGGAGCTCCTGCTCATCAACCACCCGCTGGACTGCCCGGTCTGCGACAAGGGCGGCGAGTGCCCGCTGCAGAACCAGGCCATGTCGCACGGCGACGCCGACTCCCGCTTCGAGGGCCGCAAGCGCACGTACGAGAAGCCCGTGCCGATCTCCACGCAAGTGCTGCTCGACCGTGAGCGCTGCGTGCTGTGCGCCCGCTGCACCCGGTTCTCCAACCAGATCGCGGGCGACCCGATGATCGAACTGGTCGAGCGGGGCGCACTGCAGCAGGTCGGCACCGGCGAGGGCGACCCCTTCGAGTCGTACTTCTCCGGCAACACCATCCAGATCTGCCCGGTCGGCGCGCTGACCTCGGCGGCGTACCGATTCCGCTCCCGCCCCTTCGACCTGGTCTCCTCACCGTCGGTGTGCGAGCACTGCTCCGGCGGCTGCGCCACACGCACCGACCACCGGCGCGGCAAGGTCATGCGGCGCCTCGCGGCGAACGACCCCGAGGTCAACGAGGAGTGGATCTGCGACAAGGGGCGGTTCGGGTTCCGGTACGCGCAGCAGCGGGACCGGCTCGACACGCCTCTGGTGCGCAACGCCGAGGGCGAGCTGGAACCGGCCTCCTGGCCGGAGGCGCTCCAGATCGCGGCCCAGGGGCTGCTGGCCTCCCGGGGCCGCACCGGTGTCCTCACCGGCGGCCGGCTCACCATCGAGGACGCCTACGCGTACAGCAAGTTCGCGCGCGTGGCGCTCGACACCAACGACATCGACTTCCGCACGCGCGTGCACAGCGCCGAGGAGGCCGACTTCCTCGCCGCCCAGGTCGCAGGCCGCGGCCGGGACCTCGACGGTACGGGCGTCACGTACACCGCGCTGGAGAACGCGCCCGCCGTCCTGCTGGTCGGATTCGAGGCGGAGGAGGAGGCGCCCGGCGTCTTCCTGCGGCTGCGCAAGGCCTGGCGCGGGCACGGGCAGAAGGTCTTCTCGCTGGCCACGCACGCCACCCGCGGTCTGGAGAAGGCCGGTGGCACGCTGCTGCCGGCGGCTCCCGGCACCGAGACCGAGTGGCTGGACGCGCTCGGCAGCGGCGTCGGCCTGGAGGACGAGGGCGCGACGGCCTCCGAGGCGCTGCGCGCCGAGGGCGCCGTGATCGTCGTCGGCGAGCGGCTGGCCGCGGTGGCCGGCGGACTCACCGCCGCCGTACGCACCGCCACCGCCACCGGCGCCCGGCTGGTGTGGATCCCGCGCCGGGCCGGGGAACGCGGCGCGATCGAGGCGGGCGCGCTGCCGTCGCTGCTGCCGGGCGGACGCCCGGCCACCGACCCACGCGCGCGCGACGAGGTCGCCGGCGTCTGGGGCGTGGCCGGCCTCCCGCACCGCTACGGCCGTGACACCGGCCAGATCATCGAGGCCGCCGCGACCGGCGAGCTGCAGGCCCTGCTGGTGGCGGGCGTCGAGATCGCCGACCTGCCCGACCCGGCACGCGCGCGTGAGGCGCTCGACGAGGTCGGCTTCCTGGTCTCCCTCGAACTGCGGCCCAGCGAGATCAGCCGCGAGGCCGATGTCGTGCTGCCCGTCGGCGCGGTCGCCGAGAAGGCCGGCACCTTCCTCAACTGGGAAGGCCGGGTCCGCTTCTTCGAGGCCGCGCTCAAGCCCGACCAGATGACCCGCCGCCTGGCGCCCACCGACGCGCGCGTGCTGCAGATGCTCGCCGACGCCATGGACGTCCACCTCGGACTGCCGGATCTGCGCACCGTGCGCGCGGAGATCGACCGGCTCGGCGCCTGGGACGGCCCGCGGGCCGGCGAACCCCTGGAGACCGCGGCCGCGCTGCCCCGCCCGGCGGTCGGCGAGGCCGTCCTCGCCGGGCACCGGCTGCTGCTCGACCAGGGCCTCCTCCAGCAGGGCGACGAGGCACTCGCCGGAACCCGGCACGCCGCACGCGCGCGTGTGTCGGCCGCGACGGCCGCCGAGGCGGGCGTCAAGAACGGCGACCTCCTCGCCGTGAGCGGCCCTCAGGGCGCCGTGGAACTCCCGCTCCAGATCACTGAGATGCCCGACCGGGTGGTGTGGCTGCCGCTGAACTCCAGTGGTGGCGGCGTCGCCTCCGACACCGGGGCGCGGCCCGGCTCCCTCGTCCGCATCGGCCCGGCGACCCTCGCCGGCGAGGCCCCCAAGGAGGTGGAGGCATGAGCCCGTACCTCCTCGCCGCTGAAGACCTCTCGATGTTCGGCCGCGACCCGTGGTGGCTGGTCGTCATCAAAGCGGTGTTCTGCTTCGCCTTCCTCATGGTGACCGTGCTGATCTCCATCGTGATGGAGCGCAAGGTCGTCGCCTGGATGCAACTGCGCATCGGCCCCAACCGGCACGGCCCCTGGGGCATGCTCCAGTCGCTCGCCGACGGCATCAAGCTCATGCTCAAGGAGGATGTCGTCGTCAAGCGCGCGGACAAGGCGGTCTACGTCCTCGCGCCGATCATCGCGGCCATCCCCGCCTTCATGGCGATCGCGGTGATCCCCTTCGGCCCGGCCGGCAACGAGATCTCGATCTTCGGCCAGCGCACCACGATGCAGCTCACCGACCTGCCGATCGCGATGCTCTACATCCTCGCGGTCGCCTCGGTCGGCATCTACGGCATCGTGCTGGCGGGCTGGAGCTCCGGCTCGACGTACCCGCTGCTGGGAGGCCTGCGCTCCTGCGCGCAGATGATCTCCTACGAGATCGCGATGGGCGCCGCCTTCGCCTCCGTGTTCCTCTACTCGGGGTCGATGTCGACGTCGGCGATCGTCGAGCAGCAGGCCGACCGCTGGTACATCCTGCTGCTGCCGCTCTCCTTCATCCTCTACATCGTCACGATGGTCGGCGAGACCAACCGCGCCCCCTTCGACATGCCGGAATCCGAGGGCGACCTGGTCGGCGGCTTCAACACCGAGTACTCGTCGATCAAGTTCGCGATGTTCATGCTCGCCGAGTACGTCAACATGGTGACCGTCTCGGCCGTCGCCGCCACGCTGTTCCTCGGCGGCTGGCGGGCCCCGTGGCCGATCAGCACCTTCTGGGAGGGCGCGAACCACGGCTGGTGGCCGATGCTCTGGTTCACCGTCAAGGTCCAGCTGCTGCTGTTCATGTTCATCTGGATCCGCGGCACGCTCCCGCGCGTCCGCTACGACCAGCTGATGAAGCTCGGCTGGAAGGTCCTCATCCCGGTCTCGCTGGTGTGGCTGATGCTCGTCGCCACGGTGCGCGCCCTGCGCAACGAGAACTACGACTTCGCCGACATCGTGCTCTACGTCGGCGGCGGCGTGCTGGCCCTGCTGGTGCTCTCCTTCGTCGTCGACATGTTCCGCGAGAAGTCCAAGCAGGCCGAGCGACCGGCCGAGGCCCCGGCGGCCTTCGACCCGATGGCGGGCGGATTCCCCGTGCCGCCGCTGCCCGGACAGGAGCTCCCGCCGGCTCCCAGGCGCCGCTCGCGCCGTGAACGGGAGCTGATTGTCAGTGGTGGGCCCGATACTCAGAGTGACGAATCTCTGGGTGGATCTACGGATGGAAAGGAGGCGTCCGATGGCTGAGGTACCCGAGCGTTCGAAGGCTGAGGAACCGAAGGACACCAAGCCCGGTTTCCAGAACCCCGTGGCCGGCTTCGGCGTGACCTTCAAGGCCATGTTCAAGAAGCGGCTGACCGAGCAGTACCCGGAGCAGCAGAAGACCACGGCTCCGCGCTTCCACGGACGGCACCAGCTCAACCGCCATCCGGACGGCCTGGAGAAGTGCGTCGGCTGTGAACTGTGCGCGTGGGCCTGCCCCGCCGACGCCATCTATGTGGAGGGCGCGGACAACACCGACGAGGAGCGCTACTCGCCGGGCGAGCGGTACGGCCGCGTCTACCAGATCAACTACGCCCGCTGCATCCTGTGCGGTCTGTGCATCGAGGCGTGCCCCACGCGCGCGCTGACGATGACGAACGAGTTCGAGCTGGCCGACTCCAGCCGGGCCAACCTCATCTACACCAAGGAGCAGTTGCTCGCCGGTCTCGAGGACGGCATGGTCGACTCGCCCCACGCCATCTACCCGGGGACGGACGAACAGGACTACTACCGGGGCCTGGTGACCGAGGCCGCGCCCGGCACCGAGCAGCAGGTCGCCCACTCCAAGGGCGAGGTGGTGCAGGAGTCCGACTCCACCTTCGGCGGGACCGAGCCGGCGTCGGAGAAGGTGATCGGCCGATGACCGCCCAGCTCGCCGCCTACTCCACCTCCACCGGAGAGGCCGTCCAGTTCTGGATCCTCGGCACGATCGCGGTGATCGGCGCCCTGGGCACCATCCTCATGAAGAGGGCCGTGCACAGCGCCCTCTGCCTCGCCGGAACCATGATCATCCTGGCGGTGTTCTACCTCGCCAACGGCGCCTACTTCCTGGGCGTCGTACAGATCATCGTGTACACCGGCGCGATCATGATGCTGTTCCTGTTCGTGGTGATGCTCGTCGGCGTGACCGCGGCGGACTCCCTGAAGGAGACCATCAAGGGCCAGCGCTGGCTGGCCCTGCTGTGCGGTCTCGGCTTCGGCATCCTGCTGATCGGCGGCATCGGCAACGCCTCGCTCACGGAGTTCAACGGCATCGGCCAGGCGAACGCCGGGGGCAATGTGGAGGGCATCGCCGCCCTCATCTTCACCAAGTACGTCTTCGCGTTCGAGATCACCGGCGCCCTGCTCATCACGGCCGCCGTCGGCGCCATGGTGCTCACCCACCGCGAGCGCACGGAACGCGCCAAGACGCAGCGGGAGCTCGCCGAGCAGCGCGTGCGCGAGGGCAAGCAGCTGCCGCCGCTGCCCGCGCCCGGTGTCTACGCCCGGCACAACGCGGTCGACATCGCGGGCCTGCTCCCCGACGGCACACCCTCCGAGCTCACCGTCAGCAAGACACTGCGCGAGCGCGGCCAGATCCGCGACGTGTCGCAGCAGGCGCTCAACGACCTGAAGGCCCTGGAGCAGCGGGCCGAGGATCGTCTGGAGCGCAAGGCGGTCGGGCCGGCGAAGTTCAAGCGGTCCGAGGAGGCGTCGAAGTGAACCCCGTCAACTACCTCTATCTCGCGGCCCTGTTGTTCACGATCGGCGCCACCGGCGTGCTGATCAGGCGCAACGCGATCGTCGTGTTCATGTGCGTCGAGCTCATGCTCAACGCCTGCAACCTCGCGTTCGTCGCCTTCTCCCGGATGCACGGCAACCTCGACGGCCAGATCATCGCGTTCTTCACGATGGTCGTCGCCGCCGCCGAGGTCGTGGTCGGGCTCGCGATCATCGTGTCCCTGTTCCGTGCCCGTCACTCGGCCTCGGTCGACGACGCCAGCCTGATGAAGCTGTAAGGGGTCGGAAGAATCGTGGAGAACCTGATTGCGCTGCTGGTGGCGGCGCCCCTGCTCGGAGCGGTGGTCCTGCTGTGCGGCGGACGCCGGCTGGACGCCGTCGGCCACTGGATCGGCACGGCCCTCGCCGCCACCTCCTTCGTGCTCGGCCTGGTGCTGTTCGCCGACATGCTGGGCAAGGACCCGGACAACCGGGAGATGGGCCAGCACCTGTTCAGCTGGATCCCGGTCGAGCGCTTCCAGGCGGACGTCGCCTTCCAGCTCGACCAGCTGTCGATGACGTTCGTCCTGCTGATCTCGGGCGTCGGCTCGCTGATCCACCTCTACTCCGTCGGGTACATGGAGCACGACGAGCGGCGCCGCCGCTTCTTCGGCTATCTGAACCTGTTCCTCGCGGCGATGCTGCTGCTCGTCCTCGCCGACAACTACCTGCTGCTGTACGTCGGCTGGGAGGGTGTCGGTCTCGCCTCCTACCTGCTGATCGGCTTCTGGCAGCACAAGCCCAGCGCCGCCACGGCGGCGAAGAAGGCCTTCCTGGTCAACCGCGTCGGCGACATGGGCCTGTCCATCGCGATCATGCTGATGTTCCTGTGGTTCGGCACCTTCGCCTTCGGGCCGGTGCTCGGCACCCACGAGGAGGCCGGCCTCGCCGGTGCCGCCGGTGAGGACAAGCTGACCGCCATCGCCCTGATGCTGCTGCTCGCGGCCTGCGGCAAGTCCGCCCAGGTGCCGCTGCAGTCCTGGCTCGGGGACGCGATGGAGGGCCCGACCCCGGTCTCGGCCCTCATCCACGCCGCGACGATGGTGACGGCGGGCGTGTACCTGATCGTCCGCTCCGCGGCCGTCTTCAACGGCGCCCCGGACGCGCAGCTGGTCGTCACCGTCGTCGGCGCCGTCACGCTCCTGTTCGGAGCGATCGTCGGTTGCGCGAAGGACGACATCAAGAAGGCACTGGCCGGCTCGACCATGTCGCAGATCGGCTACATGGTGCTCGCCGCGGGCCTCGGCCCCATCGGCTACGTCTTCGCGATCATGCACCTGGTGACGCACGGCTTCTTCAAGGCGGGGCTGTTCCTCGGCGCCGGTTCGGTCATGCACGGCATGAACGACGAGGTGGACATGCGGAAGTACGGCGGCCTCCGGAAGTACATGCCGGTCACCTTCGTCACCTTCGGCCTCGGCTACCTGGCGATCATCGGCTTCCCGGGCCTGTCCGGCTTCTTCTCCAAGGACATGATCATCGAGTCGGCGTTCGCCAAGGGCGGCACCGAGGGCTGGATCCTCGGCGGCGTGGCCCTGCTGGGCGCGGCCATCACGGCGTTCTACATGACGCGCGTGATGCTGATGACGTTCTTCGGCGAGAAGCGCTGGCAGCCCGACGCGAACGGCCATGAACCGCATCCGCACGAGTCGCCCAAGGTCATGACGATCCCGATGATCGTGCTGGCCGTCGGGTCGGTGGCCGCCGGTGGGTTCTTCAGCATCGGCGACCGCTTCGTGCACTGGCTGGAGCCGATCACCGGCCACAGCCACGGCGACTCGCCCCTCAGCGCCGCCGCGGTCACCGGCGCGACCGTCACCTGCATGGTCATCGGCGTCGCCCTCGCCTGGGCGCAGTACGGACGGCGCCCGGTCCCGGTTGTCGCCCCGCGCGGATCGCTGCTCACCCGGGCCGCCCGGCGCGACCTCCTCCAGGACGACTTCAACCACGTCGTCCTGGTCCGCGGCGGCGAACACCTCACGCGGTCCCTGGTCTACGTCGACCACACCCTGGTCGACGGCGTCGTCAACGGCACGGCGGCCTCGGTCGGCGGCCTCTCCGGGCGGATGCGCAAGCTGCAGAACGGCTTCGCCCGCTCCTACGCGGTCTCGATGTTCGGCGGCGCGGCGGTCCTGGTCGCCGTGACCCTGCTGATGAGGGCGGTCTGATACCGATGTCCTTTCCTCTCCTGACAGCGACAGCGGTGCTCCCGGCCGTCGGGGCGATCGCCACGGCCGCAGTACCGGCCGCGCGGCGCACCGTCGCCAAATGGCTGGCGCTGCTCTTCTCGCTCGCCACACTCGTCCTGGCGATCGTCGTCCTGGTGCGCTTCGACCCGGGCGGCGACCGCTACCAGCTCACCGAGTCCCACTCCTGGATCGCCGACTTCGGCGTCCGCTACGAACTGGGCGTGGACGGCATCGCGGTAGCGCTGATCGCGCTCACGGCCCTGCTGATCCCGTTCATCATCCTCGCGGGCTGGCACGACGCCGACCCGCTGGAGACCGGGTCCACGCGGTGGCGGCCGACGCAGGGCTTCTTCGCCCTGATCCTGGCCGTCGAGGCGATGGTGATCATCTCCTTCGAGGCCACCGACGTCTTCCTCTTCTACATCTTCTTCGAAGCCATGCTCATCCCGATGTACTTCCTCATCGGCGGCTTCGGGGACCGTGCCCACGAGCACGGCGAGAAGGCGGCTGCGACGCAACGGTCGTACGCGGCGGTGAAGTTCCTGCTCTACAACCTGGTCGGCGGCCTGATCATGCTGGCCGCGGTGATCGGCCTGTACGTGGTCGCCGGGAACTTCTCGCTCACGGAGATCGCCGAGGCGCGGGCCAACGGCTCGCTCGACATGGCGACCAACACCGAACGGTGGCTGTTCCTGGGCTTCTTCTTCGCCTTCGCGGTGAAGGCGCCGCTGTGGCCGCTGCACACCTGGCTGCCCAACGCGATGCAGGAGTCCACCGCCCCGGTCGCCGTGCTCATCACGGCGGTCGTCGACAAGGTCGGCACCTTCGCGATGCTCCGCTTCTGCCTCCAGCTCTTCCCGGAGGCGAGTAAATGGGCGACGCCCGTGATCCTCGTGCTGGCGCTCATCAGCATCATCTACGGCGCCCTGCTCGCCGTGGGCCAGCGCGACATCAAGCGGCTTGTGGCCTATGCGTCGATCTCCCACTTCGGGTTCATCATCATGGGCATCTTCGCGATGACCAGCCAGGGCCAGTCCGGGGCGACGCTCTACATGGTCAACCACGGCATCTCGACCGCCGCGCTGATGCTGGTGGCGGGCTTCCTGATCTCCCGGCGGGGATCGCGGCTCATCGCCGACTACGGCGGAGTGCAGAAGGTCGCGCCGGTGCTCGCCGGCACGTTCCTGATCGGCGGCCTGGCGACCCTGTCGATGCCGGGCCTCGCACCGTTCGTCAGCGAGTTCCTGGTCCTGGTCGGCACATTCACGCGGTACCCGGTGGTCGGCATCATCGCCACCTTCGGCATCGTCCTGGCCGCGCTCTACACCCTCGTCCTCTACCAGCGGACGATGACGGGCCCGGTGAAACCCGAGCTCGCGAAGATGCCGGACCTCAGGGTGCGTGAACTCGTGGTCGTCGCCCCGCTGGTCGTCCTGCTGATCTTCCTGGGCGTCTACCCGAAGCCCATCACCCAGATCATCGATCCGGCGGTCAAACAGACCATGTCCGACGTCCAGCAGAAAGACCCCAAGCCCGAGGTGGAGGCGGCCAAGTGAGCGCAACAGCCGTCCACAGCCTGTGGACAACGGCGGCCGAACCGATCACGAAGATCGACGCGCCGAAGATCGAATACGGGCAGCTCGCCCCCACCCTGATCATCGTCGGCGCGGCGATCCTCGGGATCCTGGTAGAGGCGTTCGTACCGCGTAAATCGCGTTACTACGTCCAGATGTTCGTGTCCGTCGTCGCCATCGCGGCCGCCTTCGCGGCGGTCGTGGCCCTGGCGGCCGACGGGTACGGCACGACCAAGGCGCGCATCGCGGCGATGGGCGCCATCGCCGTCGACGGACCGGCCCTCTTCCTTCAGGGCACGATCCTGCTGGCGGCCCTGGTAGGCCTGTTCACCTTCGCCGAGCGGCGGCTCGACCCGGAGGCGCACGGCAACCGCGTCGACTCCTTCGCCGCGCAGGCCGCGTCCGTGCCGGGCAGCGAGAGCGAGAAGGCCGCGGTCAAGGCCGGGTTCACCACCACCGAGGTGTTCCCGCTGCTGCTGTTCGCCGTCGCCGGCATGCTGATCTTCCCGGCGGCCAACGACCTGCTGACGCTGTTCGTGGCGCTGGAGGTCTTCTCCCTCCCGCTGTACCTGCTGTGCGCGCTGGCCCGCCGCAAGCGGCTGATGTCGCAGGAGGCGGCGGTCAAGTACTTCCTGCTCGGCGCCTTCGCCTCCGCGTTCACGCTGTTCGGCATCGCCATGCTGTACGGCTACGCGGGCTCGATGTCGTACGCGACGATCGCGCAGGTCGTCGACGGCACCGTGCAGGACGTCAACCCGGCGCTCGCCGGCACCATGGGCAACGACGCGCTGCTGCTGATCGGCGCCGCGCTGCTGGTGATGGGCCTGCTGTTCAAGGTGGGCGCGGTGCCGTTCCACATGTGGACGCCGGACGTGTACCAGGGCGCGCCGACGCCGGTCACCGGCTTCATGGCGGCGGCGACGAAGGTGGCCGCGTTCGGCGCGCTGCTGCGCGTGCTGTATGTCGTCCTGCCGGGGCTGCGCTGGGACTGGCGCCCGGTGATGTGGGCCGTGGCGATCGTCACCATGCTGGGCGGTGCGATCGTCGCGATCACGCAGACCGACATCAAGCGGCTGCTGGCGTACTCGTCAATTGCCCACGCCGGGTTCATCCTCGCGGGTGTCATCGCCACCACACCGGACGGTGTCTCGTCCGTCCTCTTCTACCTGGCGGCGTACTCGTTCGTGACGATCGGTGCCTTCGCGGTGGTCACGCTCGTGAGGGACGCGGGCGGCGAGGCGACGCACCTGTCCAAGTGGGCGGGGCTCGGCCGGCGATCTCCGCTGGTGGCGGCCGTGTTCGCGGTGTTCCTGCTGGCCTTCGCTGGCATCCCGCTGACCTCCGGCTTCGCCGGGAAGTTCGCCGTGTTCAAGGCGGCGGCGGAGGGCGGGGCGGCCCCGCTGGTCGTGGTCGGTGTGATCTCGTCGGCGATCGCGGCGTTCTTCTACATCCGCGTCATCGTGCTGATGTTCTTCAGCGAGCCGAAGCCCGAGGGCCCGACGGTGGCCGTGCCGTCGCCGCTGACCATGACGGCGATCGGGGTGGGCGTGGCGGTCACGCTGGTACTCGGTGTGGCGCCGCAGTACTTCCTGGATCTGGCGGGTCAGGCGGGGGTCTTCGTGCGCTGACGCGGCGCTTGCCGTGACGTGGCTGCGGCCCGGCGTCCCTTCTCGGGGTGCCGGGCCGTCGGCTTTGAAGCCCGGCGTCGAAGGGGGTGCTCGCCCAGCCTGTGGATAACTTCGGGGCTGTCGGTGGGGACCCCTATCGTGGAAGCAGTGGTCGAGGGACGACGTACGGGGGACAGGACGATGGGTGGGACGGGCGGTATCGCTGAGATGTCAGTGACGCAGAGCGAGGCGCTGGCCACGCTGCACCGGGTCTTCGGGTACGAGGCATTCCGGGGCGAGCAGGAAGCGGTCATCGAGCACGTGGTCGCGGGCGGTGACTCCGTCGTGCTCATGCCGACCGGTGCCGGAAAGTCCCTGTGCTACCAGGTGCCCGCCCTGGTCAGGCCGGGCACGGGGATCGTCGTCTCCCCCCTCATCGCCCTGATGCAGGACCAGGTGGACGCACTGCGGGCGCTCGGCGTGCGGGCCGGGTTCGTGAACTCCACGCAGGACTTCGACGAGCGTCGCGTGGTGGAGGCCGAGTTCCTCGCGGGCGAGCTGGACCTGCTGTACCTGGCGCCGGAGCGGCTGCGGCTGGAGAACACGCTCGATCTGCTCGCGCGCGGCAAGATCTCCGTGTTCGCGATCGACGAGGCGCACTGCGTCTCGCAGTGGGGCCACGACTTCCGGCCCGACTACCTGACGCTGTCGCTGCTCGGCGAGCGCTGGCCGGACGTGCCGCGGATCGCGCTCACCGCTACGGCCACGCGCGCCACGCACCAGGAGATCACCGAGCGGCTGAACATGCCGGCGGCCCGCCACTTCGTGGCGAGCTTCGACCGGCCCAACATCCAGTACCGGGTCGTGCCGAAGGCGGACCCGAAGAAGCAGCTGCTGAGCTTTCTGCGCGAGGAACACGCGGGCGACGCGGGCATCGTCTACTGCCTGTCGCGCAACTCCGTCGAGAAGACCGCCGAGTTCCTCAGCCGCAACGGCGTCGAGGCGGTGCCGTACCACGCGGGCCTGGACGCCGGCACCCGCGCGGCCCACCAGTCCCGCTTCCTGCGGGAGGACGGCCTGGTCGTGGTCGCGACCATCGCCTTCGGCATGGGCATCGACAAGCCCGACGTCCGCTTCGTCGCCCACCTCGATCTGCCCAAGTCGGTCGAGGGCTACTACCAGGAGACGGGCCGGGCAGGCCGTGACGGGCTGCCGTCGACGGCCTGGATGGCCTACGGGCTCAACGACGTCATACAGCAGCGCAAGCTGATCCAGTCCGGCGAGGGCGACGAGGCCTTCCGGCGGCGGGCCCAGGCCCACCTGGACTCGATGCTGGCGCTGTGCGAGACCGTCCAGTGCCGCCGGGGCCAGCTCCTCGCCTACTTCGGCCAGGACCCGGACCCGGCCGGCTGCGGCAACTGCGACACCTGCCTGACTCCGCCGGAGACCTGGGACGGCACGGTCGCGGCACAGAAGGTGCTGTCGACGGTGGTGCGGCTGCAGCGCGAGCGCGGCCAGAAGTTCGGCGCGGTGCAGATCGTCGACATCCTGCTGGGCAAGCGGACCGGCAAGGTGATCCAGTTCGACCACGACCAGCTGTCGGTGTTCGGCATCGGCGAGGAGCTGACCGAGGCCGAGTGGCGGGGTGTCATCCGGCAGCTGCTGGCCCAGGGACTGCTCGCCGTGGAGGGCGAGTACGGCACGCTGGTGCTGACCGAGGGCAGCGGGACGGTGCTGCGGCGGGAGCAGGACGTGCCGCTGCGCAAGGAGCCGAAAAAGCCGGTGACCTCCCGGTCGGGGTCCTCGTCGGCCTCGGGCTCCGGACGGGGGAAGGGCAAGGCGGCCGCCGCCGAGCTGCCCGAGGCGCTGGTGCCGGCCTTCGAGGCGCTGCGCGCCTGGCGGGCCGAGCAGGCACGCGAACAGGGCGTACCGGCCTACGTCATCTTCCACGACGCCACGCTGCGGGAGATCGCCACGGTCTGGCCGGCGTCGGTGGCCGAGCTCGGTGGGATCGGCGGGGTGGGCGAGAAGAAGCTCGCGACTTACGGGGAGGGCGTGCTGGAGGTGCTCGCGTCACTGGGCGGGCAGCCCGGCTCGACCCCGGCCCAGGGGCCCGACCGGGCTCCGGCCCAGGCGCCCGGCCGCGACGTGGACGGGCCGGACGACTGGCCAGAGATGACGGAGCCGGAACCCGACTGGATATGAGGCCGGGCTCCGGCCAGGTCACATGACTCCGGGATACGGCCCGGTCACAGCGCCCGTGCCGCGTACGCCCTGACATCCGCGTCGGAGTCCGCCGTCGCCGTGGCCAGGGCCGCGCGGGCCTCCTCGGCGGTGCGGTGCCGGGTCAGTGCCAGGACGGCGGCCTTGCGGACATCGGCGTTGGCGTCCGCGAGGGCCTTGGCGAGGGCGGGGACCGCCACCTCCGGGTCGGCGACGGAGAGGGCCGTGGCGGCCCCGCCCCGTACCTGCCAGGCCGAGTCGGACAGGGCGGCCACGGCACGCGCCGTGAGGGAGGCCGGGCAGCCGGTGGTGCCCAGTGCTCCGTAGGCCGCCGCACGCACCAGGGCGTCGGGGTCGTCGAGGAGGCCGGTGAGGGCCGCTGCGATCGAGCCGGCGGTGGAGTCGGAGCCGGAAGGCAGGGCACCGGCCAGCCGGTCGGCCCCCACCGTGGCCAGCCCCTTGGCGATCGCCACCCGGACCTCGCGGGACGGTTCGTCGACCGCCGCACGGGCCAGTTCCTCGGTGGCGTCGACCGACACCAGCGCGCGTACGGCCTCGATTCGGACGGCGATGTCGGCGTCGGCCAGGGACTCCGCGAACAGGACGGCGTCTCCGAGGCGCAGGGCGCGCAGGACGTCCAGCGCGGCGGCGCGGACCACCGGGTCGGGCTCGTCCAGGGCGGCGGCGAGGCCGTCGCGCAGGTCGGGCTCGGGCGGGAGCGTCTCGACGAGCTCCCGCAGTGACGCGGCAGCGGCGGCCCGCACCTCGGCGGCGCTGTCGCGCAGGGCGGAGGCGAGGGCCCGGCCGGTTCCCGGCGGCAGCGTCTCGGTGAGCACGGCGACCGCCTCGCGCCGGACGGCGGGAGCGGGATCGGTCAGGTAGGGCTGAAGGGCGTCGAGTTCGGGCTCCTCATCGGCCAGGGCGACGAGCTCGAGGAGGCGGGTGGAGGAATCTCCGGGAGGGGGAGCGGGGGACGACGCCGGCACGGCGTGCTGCGGCTCCGCCACCCCGGCCGAGGCGGCGACAGGCGCCAGATCCCGCGACCCCGCCATCGCCACGTCCTCGGCGTGGACCTCGCCGATGAGCCGGGACGGGCCTCCGACGGGGGTGAAGCCGTCGACCGGAACGAGATAGGGAGCCACGGGACGGGCCGTGAACTCCATCGCACCAGAGGGGGACTTGTGCAGATCGAGGTGGTGGAACCAGGACGCGTCGTCGCGCCGGGGGTGGTCGAGGCGGTCGTGGTAGAGGCCCCAGCGGGACTCCGTGCGGGCCAGGGAGGACCGGGCGGCCATCTCCGCGCAGTCGCGGATGAATGTGACCTCCGCGCAGCGCATCAGCTCGTGCGCGGTGTGGGCGCCCATCTCGGCGATGTCGGCGTGCATCCGCTCGAACGCCTCCAGAGCGAGCGACAGCCGGGCGCCGGACTTCGGCGGGGCCACGTAGTCGTTGACGAAGCGGCGCAGCTTGTACTCGACCTGGGGCTGCGGCGGGCCGTCGGGGTTGCGCAGCGGGCGGTAGATCAGCTCGTGCGCCTCCCGGAGCTGCTCGGCAGGCAACTCCCCTTCGTATGCCGCGTACTGGGACGCGTCCGCGCCCGCGAGGTCGCCGTAGACGAACGCGCCGATCATGTAGTTGTGCGGCACACAGGCCAGGTCGCCGGCCGCGTACAGCCGGGGCACGGTCGTACGGGCGTGGTCGTCCACCCGGACGCCGGAGGCGGAGTGGCCGCCGCACAGGCCGATCTCGGAGATGTGCATCTCGATGTCGTGGGTGCGGTAGTCGTGGCCGCGGCCGGAGTGGAAGGTGCCCCGGGTCGGGCGTTCGGTGGAGTGCAGGATCGTCTCCAGGGCCGAGACCGACTCCTCGGGGAGGTGGCTGAGCTTCAGGTAGACCGGGCCCCGGTCGGAGGCGACCTCCGCCGCGAACTCGGCCATCATCTGGCCGGACCAGTAGTCGGAGTCGACGAAGCGCTCGCCGTGCCGGTTGACCTGGTAGCCGCCGAAGGGGTTGGCGACATAGGCGCAGGCCGGGCCGTTGTAGTCCTTGATCAGCGGATTGATCTGGAAGCACTCGATGCCGGTGAGCTCGGCGCCCGCGTGATAGGCCATGGCGTAGCCGTCGCCCGCGTTGGTGGGGTTCTCGTAGGTGCCGTAGAGGTAGCCGGAGGCGGGCAGGCCGAGGCGGCCGCAGGCGCCGGTGGCGAGGATCACCGCGCCCGCGCGGACCTGGACGAACCGCCCGGTGCGGGTGTTGAAGCCCGCCGCTCCCACGGCCCGCCCCTCGGCCGTGAGGACCCGCACCGGCATCACCCGGTTCTCGATGCGAATCCTCTCCCGCATCTCGCGCCGCCGCAGCTGCCGGTACAGGACCTTCTTGACGTCCTTGCCCTCCGGCATCGGCAGCACGTAGGAGCCGGAGCGGTGGACCTGGCGGACCGCGTAGTCCCCGTGCTCGTCCTTCTCGAACTTCACGCCGTACGACTCCAGCCGCTGCACCATGCCGAAGCCGCGGGTGGCGGTCTGGCGGACGGTGGACTGGTCGACGATGCCGTCGTTGGCGCGGGTGATCTCGGCGACGTAGTCGTCGGGTTCGGCGCGGCCCGGGATGACCGCGTTGTTGACGCCGTCCATGCCCATGGCGAGCGCGCCGGAGTGGCGGACGTGGGCCTTCTCCAGCAGCAGCACGTTCGCGCCGTGCTCGGCGGCGGTCAGTGCGGCCATGGTGCCGGCGGTGCCGCCGCCGATGACGAGGACGTCGCAGGTCAGTTCCTCGGCGTCGGCGAGGGACGGGACGGCCAGGGAGGTGTCCGCAGGAGGGTTCACGGAGGTGGTCACCGGGGTGCCTTTCACGTACCGAGCGAGGTGAGGACGTCGCGCCGCAGAGTCACGCGCGCCGGGTCGTCGTGCGCGCCCCGGTCGCGCGGGCGGGGCACGTCCCGTACGGCGGCGAGGCCGCCCGCGCCGAGCAGGGCGACACGGTCGCCGAGGAAGAGGGCCTCGTCCACGTCGTGGGTGACGAAGACGACGGTCGCGCCCGTGCCGTGCAGCACCTCCACCAGCAGGTCCTGCATGCCCGCCCGGGTCTGGGCGTCGAGCGCGCCGAACGGCTCGTCCATCAGGACGGCACGGGGGCGTGCGGCCAGGGCGCGGGCCAGCTGGACACGCTGGCGCTGCCCGCCGGAGACCCGGTGCGGCAACTGCCGTGCCCGCGTGCCGAGTCCGACCCGCTCCAGCCAGGCCTGGGCCTGTTCCCGGCGCTCGGCGCGGGACACGCCGCTGACGGCGAGGGGCAGTTCGACGTTGGCGCGCAGGGTGCGCCAGGGGAGCAGGGCGTCCTCCTGGAAGACCAGGGCGCGATCGGCCCCGGGGCCGGTCAGCGGGTGCCCGTCCTGGGTGATCTCCCCGGCGAGGGGCGACAGCAGCCCGGCCAGGGTGCGCAGGAGGGTCGACTTGCCGCAGCCGGACGGGCCGACGACGGTGAGGGTCTCGCCGGGGGCGATGTCCAGGTCGACGTCGTCCAGGGCGGGTGCGCCGGGGCGGCCGAGGGAGGCGCCCGACAGAGTGAGCCGGGTGCCGCGCACCGGCATCGTGGTGACATCGGTCTCGGTCGAGTGGCTACCGACGATCTCGGACGAGGGGCTCCGGACGGCCTCGGACGAGGTGTTCGGGGCGGTCTCAGACGAGGTGCTCATCGCGTGCCTCCTCGGATGCGGGGCCGCTGGATGCGGGGCCGCCGGGAGTGGCGGCGGGGGCGGCCGGCGTGCGCTTCACGGGCCGGGCGGGCCGAGCGTGCTGGGCGGGCCGGGACGGCCGGGCGCCGGGGACGTACGCGGTGCGCGGCAGCCAGCGGGTGAGGCGGCGGCCCAGCAGTTCCACGGCCGTGGAGGTGAGCCAGCCGAGCACGCCGATGGTGACCATGCCGACGAACACGCCCGGGTAGTCGACGACGGTGTAGTCCTGCCAGGTGCGGTAGCCGACCCCGTACTGACCGGAGATCATCTCGGCGGAGATCACGCAGATCCAGGACACGCCGATGCCGACGGACAGGCCGCCGAACACGCCGGGCAGCGCGCCCGGCAGGACGACGGAGCCGAGGATCCGCCACCGGCCGCCGCCCATCGTGCGCACCGCCTCCTCCCACATGGGAGTCAGAGCGCGCACCGCGTGCCGGGTGGAGACCAGTACGGGGAAGAACGCGGCGGTGCAGGTGATGAAGACGATGCCCTGTTCGTTGGAGGGGAAGAGCAGGATCGCGACGGGGACGAGCGCGATGGCCGGGATCGGCCGGATCACTTCCAGCACCGGGCCGAGCAGGTCCTCGGCGAGCCGCGAGCGCGCCACGAGCACACCCGTGGCGACGCCCAGGACGGCGGCCAGCAGGAAGCCCGTGAGGATCCGGGTGAGGCTGTCGGTCAGGTCAGTCCAGTAGTCCGGCCCGGACAGCCGGGCGGCGAAGGCCCGGGCCACGTCGGTGACCGTCGGGAACTGCGAGAAGCGCAGCCACAGGTCGACGTTCAGGCTGGTCAGCGTCTGCCACAGGCCGAGGGCGACGGCCAGGGAGGCCATCCGGAGCACATAACGCCTCACGACGTCCGCTCCAGAGCGTCGGCGTAGGAGACGACCCGCGCTCCGCCGTGCCCGGCGATGTACGCCTGCGCGGTCTCGGGTGCGACGAAGGGCAGCAGTTTGTCGCCGTCGGCCACCCACACGGCCTTGTCGGCGAACCACAGGGTGCCGGTGGTGGTGTCGGGGACGTAGGCGGCGCGCAGGCCGTCGCGGTGTCCGGCCACGTATTTCAGCAGCTGAGAAGGGGAGGTGAAGGTGACGGTCTTCGAGGCGCCCTTGGGCCAGGCCTCGCTCGCGGCGGGCGCGGGCTTCGTGGCGAGTCGCCCGGCGTACGCCGCCTGGCCGAGGGCCTTCTGCACGTACTGGTCGTCGACGAAGGAGTCGACGTCCACGTCGCCGGTGAGCTTCGCCGACTTGAGGATCGAGACGTCCTTCTTCAGGGCGGAGACGAGCTGGGGCTTGATCGCCGGGTCGAAGGTGGCGATGCCGTGAGCGCCGTTGTAGAGGTAGACGACCTCGGCGGGCAGGCCGGTCGCCTTCGCGACCTTCTCGGCGGCGTCCACCGGGTGGTCGTTCAGATAGTCCGTCGCCTGCGCCTGTGCCTTCAGGAACGCGTCCAGCACGGCGGGGCGCTCCTTGGCGAAGTCCTCGCGTGCGGTGACGCCGTGGAAGGTGGGCAGATTCAGCCGGGCCCCGTCGTACAGGGCCTTGGCCTTGCCCTGGTAGGCGAGCAGGCCCGGCCAGGCGACGAACTGGGACAGGGCGTCCGCGCTGCCCGCGGTGAGCGCCGAGGCACCGACGGAAGGCTGCTGGTTGAGTTTCTCGATGCCGCTGTCCGGGTCGATGCCGGCGCGCTGCAGGGCCCGTACGAGGGTGCCGTCGGCGGCCGAGCCGACGCTCGTGGAGACCTTCTTGCCCTTCAGGTCCTTGAGGGAGGCGAGCTTGGAACCGGGCGCGGTGACGATGGTGTTGAGGCCGCCGCGGAGGTTGTAGCCGGTGACCGAGACCAGGCGGGTGGGGCTGTTCAGCTGCTTGCCGCGGGCTGCGTTGATGAGCAGAGGGAAGTCGCCCATCGAGCCGATGTCGATCTTCCCGGCGGTCATCTGGGCGGTGATGGGAGCCCCGGTGGCGTAGTCCTGCCAGTTCACCTTGTAGGTGATGCCGTCGTGGCGGGCGTTGAGCTGCTTCTCGAAGTAGCCGAGGGAGCGGAGCAGGGTGCCCGCCGTGACGGTGTTGATCGTCCTGGACTGGTAGCCGACGGTGACGGTGACCGTGGAGCCGCTGCCGGCCTCGGCGTCACCACCGCAGGCGCCGAGCGGGAGCAGGAGGACGACGGCGGACACCGCGACCGCTGTGCGTTTCAGTGCGGTTCGGGACGTGTTGCTTCGGGGCATGGCAGATCGGGACATGGCGGTTCGGGCCTCTCACCGGAGCAGATAGGGCATGTTGACCGTGACGGCTCCGGTGGGGCATCGGGCCGCGCACGGACCGCAGTACCAGCACTCGTCGACGTGCATGTAGGCCTTGCCGTTGCTCTCGTCGATGGCGAGGGAGTCCAGCGGGCACATGTCCACGCAGAGCGTGCAGCCGTCGATGCACTTCGACTCGTCGATGGTCACGGGCACGTCGGCCCGCTGGGGCGCCAAGGGCATGGCTGTCTCCAGGGATCTGCGCGAGTGGGGTGGTTACCGAGTCCGGTGCAGCAGGCCGCTCATGGTGATGCGGTCGCCGCGGAAGCGGATGAACTCCAGGTCGACCGGGCGGCCGTCCGCGAGGTGGGTGAGGCGTTCCAGCATGAGGACCGCGGCGCCGCGCGGGGCCTCGAGCACGGCGGCCGAGTGGGTGTCCGCGCTGACCGCTTCCAGGGTGATCTCGGCGTGGCCGAGGGGCTGGCCGGTGACCGCCTCCAGGAGGCGGAAGACGTCGGTGTTCTCCAGGTCGGCGCCGAGCAGGCCGGTGCCGATGTCGAGCGGGATGTAGGTGAGGTCGAGGGACAGGGGGAGGCCGTTCAGACGGCGCAGGCGTTCGATGTAGAGGACGTCGGTGCCGGGCGCGAGGTGGAGGCGTTCGGCGACCGGCGCGGGTGCCGGGGCGGGGCCCATGGTGCGGACCTCGTTGGTGACCCGGCCGTGTTCGCGGAGGGTTTCCGCGAGGCCCATCAGGCGGTCGAGACCATGGGGGTACTTGTGGGCCACGACCACGGTGCCGACGCCGGGCCGGCGTTCCACGAGGCCCTCGGCCCGCAGCAGGTCGAGAGCCTCGCGGACCGTGTTGCGGCCGGCGCCGTAGTCGGCGGCGAGGGTCGACTCGTGGGGGAGGGTGCCGCCGTGGAAGGCGCCGGTGAGTGTCTGCTGGCGGAGCAGGTCCGCCAGTTGCCTGGCCCGGTCGGCGCGCAGGCGGCGTCGCGCGCGGTGGGCGGCGACGGTGGTCGCGGCTCCCTGTCCGGCGTGATCCCGGCTGCGGTCGATGGGCATGGCTCGGACCATACCTATCCGATAGGAAAAGTAGTGTTGCGGGAATGTTGCGCCACCGGGAATGTGACCGGTTCGACTGTTGAGCTGCGGTTTCGGCGGGCCCGTGGGGACATCTGCCACCACGGCTCGGGCCGTCCCGTAGCGAGACCCACCCTGTCGGCTCCCGGCCGGTACGGCTACGACAGCGCCGTCAGGCCCGGGGCGAAGGCGATCAGCAGCGGCAGAAGCGGTACGAGCGCGGCCGTGGTGGTCGTCAGGGCCCGGTGCCTGCGGCCCAGCCTGGGCGGCGGTTCCAGGAGCCGGTCGACCCGTTCGCCCAGCAGACGATGGCTGGAGGCGCAGGACAGGACGCCGCGGTGCTGGTTGAGCTCGATCAGGGCCAAGGCGGTGGTCAGGTGGCCGCAGCGGCGGGAGGCGGTGTCGTCGGCGGCCAGTTCGACCAGACGGTGGGTCTGGTCGCAGAAGTGGGCGAAGAGCGGGATGCGGGGGAAGCCGGTGGCCAGGGCCGTGGACAGGTGCAGCAGCCAGTCGTGGCGGGCGCGGGCGTGGCCGCGCTCGTGGGTGAGGACGGCGTCGAGCTGGTGGCCGGTGAGACGGTGCAGGGCGCCCGTGGTGACGATCAGCTGGGACGGACTGCCGGGCATCCACCAGGCGTCGGGGTACTCGTCCTCCAGGACCAGCAGGGGACCGCGGGCGGCGGGCAGGCCGGCCGGCAGGTCGGGGGCGCGTTCGCGCAGATGGGCGCGGGCCTGGGCGCGGCGTCGGCGCGCCTCGACGAGTTCGCGCGCGAGCATCGCGGTCGTCCAGGCGGCGCCGCAGGCCAGCAGCAGGGTGAGGGTGGCGGCCCACGGCGGGGCGGTGGAGAGGTCGTACGCCGCGGTCACGGCGGGCGGCGCCGGAGCGAAGAGCTGGGCGCGGACCGTGCCGAAGACGGCGGCGGCGCCCAGGGCGAGAGCCGTCACACAGCACAGCAGCACGGTGGCGACCAGGCACTGCCACACCCACAGCGCGACCACCGGTTCCCAGTCGGGCCAGGCGGACCGGGTCAGCGCCCGGGGCGCGGGCACGGCGGCCGTCACGGCGACAACGCTCAGCAGGAGCAGGCAGACGGTCATTGCCACGGGCTCCGGTTCCTGGTCGGAAGAGGGGCGGCTACGGGTGGTACGAGGAAGAGCGGCTGCTGGGCGCGCCGGTGCCACGGCCGAAGTGCGCGCCGAACGTGCCGTGTACCAGGCGCGGGCGGACGCACCGCCCGACGCCCAGTATGACGGGCCGGGCGGTGTGAGTCAGGAGTCGAACGCCATCGGAAGAGCCGGGAGGGGCGACTGTCGGCCAGACTCGCCCCTGCCGCGAGGGTTCACTCCGCTCCGGGTGTCACCCGCCCCGTCACCTCGCCGAGCCCCACCCGTACACCGTCCGGCCCCGGGGCCCAGGCCGAGAGGGTCACCACGTCGCCGTCCTCCAGGAACGTCCGCTTGCCGTCCGGGAGTTCGAGGGGGTCGCGGCCGTTCCAGGTCAGCTCCAGCAGAGAGCCCCGCTCCCGGTCCGCCGGGCCGCTGACCGTGCCCGAGCCGTACAGGTCGCCGGTGCGCAGGGAGGCGCCGTTCACGGTCATGTGGGCCAGCTGCTGGGCGGCCGTCCAGTACATGGTGGAGAAGGGCGGCTCGGAGACGACGTGGCCGTTGACGGCGACGCTGATCCGCAGGTCGTAGCCGCCGGGTTCCTCGTCGCGGTCGTCCAGGTAGGGCAGCAGCTCGTGCGTCCGGGCCGGCGGGGCCACCCGGGCGTCCTCCAGGGCGTCCAGCGGGGTGATCCAGGCCGACACCGACGTGGCGAAGGACTTGCCGAGGAACGGGCCGAGGGGGACGTACTCCCAGGCCTGGACGTCGCGCGCGGACCAGTCGTTGAGGAGGCAGAGGCCGAAGACGTGCTCGCGGAAGGCGTCGAGGGACACCGGCTCGCCCATCAGGGACGGCGCGCCGACCACGAAGCCGACCTCCGCCTCGATGTCCAGGCGGACGGACGGGCCGAACACGGGAGCGGTGTCGGTGGGCGCCTTGCGCTGGCCGGAGGGGCGTACGACGTCCGTGCCGGAGACGACGACCGTGCCGGAGCGGCCGTGGTAGCCGATCGGCAGATGCTTCCAGTTGGGGGTGAGGGAGTCCTCGGCGTCGGGGCGGAAGATCTGGCCGACGTTCCGGGCGTGGTTCTCGGAGGCGTAGAAGTCGACGTAGTCCGCGACCTCGAAGGGGAGGTGCAGGGTCACCGAGGACAGGGGGTGGAACAGCGGTTCGACGGTCTCGCGGTGGGACGGCACGGTCACCCAGGCGGTCAGCGCCCGGCGCACGTCCGACCAGGCCGTGCGCCCCGCCGCCAGCAGCGGGTTGAGGCTCGGCTGTGCGAGCAGGGCAGCGTACGGGGAGCCGAGCGCGTGGGCCGCGGCACCGGCGTCCAGCACATGGTCGCCGAGCCGGACGCCCACGGACCGGTGGGACGAGCCGGGGAGGGAGAACACGCCGTACGGCAGATTGTGCGGGCCGAAGGGGTCGCCCTCGGGGACATCGAAGGGGGGCATCGGGTGCTGCCTCGCTTTCGGGTGTGCCATGTCGTCGCCACGTATTCGTGGTCGTGCCACACGTTACGGGTGGCACGCCGGTCCTGGGCAGAGTCCGAGGAGGCGGACGCCGGCGAACGGGGCAGGTGGGTGCGGGGTGACCGGACGGAGCGACTCCGGCGCGACGGACGAGACGCCACTTTCGTACGTGCCGGAAGTTATCCACAGGACGCGACGCAATCTTGACGGAGCGGTGCGAACGGGGCGACTCTGGGCGGGTGCCGGAAGGCCTCGGGGAGGGGGCGTTCCCATGGCACACCAGGGGGGCGGATGGCCATAGGGGAGGCCGGTCCGGGCTCGGTACGGCGTGGTCCACAGCCGAAGCGGCTGGAAGAGGCCATGCGCGTCCGGCTCGGCCGGGAATGTGTGTATGTACCGTCGTGCCGTTTCGGGCTGTACGTGGCGCTGCGCCACTGGTGCCCGCCCGGCGGACGGGTGCTGATGTCGCCGGTCAACGACGACGTGATCTTCTTCGTCGTGCTCGCGGCCGGACTGCGTCCGGTGCAGGCGCCGTTGAACCCGCTCGACGCGTCCATCGACGTCGATGCCGTGCCCGAGGAGACATGGCGCTCGGTGTCGGCCGTGCTCACGACGAACCTGTACGGGAACCCGGACCCGGCGCCGCGCCTCAGGCAGAAGTGCGACGCGCTCGGGATCCCGTTGTTCGAGGACGCGGCGCACGCCATCGGCAGCAGGGTGGGGGACCGGCCGGTCGGGGCGTGGGGGGAGGCGTCCGCGTTCAGCCTGTCCAAGCATGTGGGTGCCAAGGCCGGAGGCATGCTCTCGCTCGCCGATCCGGGACTGCGGGAGGCGGTGGAGAAGACCTGCGCGGGGCTGCTCGTCCCGCGCCGGGTGAGCTCCGAACTGGCTTACGCCGTCCGGCCGCTGGCGGAGGCGACGGTGCGCGGGCTGCGGCTGCGGCGCGCCGCCTGGGCCGCGATCCGGCTGCTGGGCCTCGCGGACCGCGAGGAGATCCGCATGCCGCTGCGCCCGGACGAACTCGCCCTGGCCGAGCGCCGGGCGCCCGGACTGGAGGCGCACCACTCCTGGGTGCGGGTCGACATGCACGACTACCGCCAGGAGTCCGGCCTGCTGCGGCTGCGGCGCATCGGCCGCAAGCTCGACCGGCTCGACGATGTGCTGGACGCCTGCCGGGCGGGCACCGAGCTGCTGCTGTCCACGCCCTGGGCCAAGCCGCGCGACGCGTACGGCACACAGCCGCTGTTCCGCGTCCCGCTGTTCGTGGCGGACCGGGACGCGGCGATCGCGGCTCTGGCACGGCAGGGCATGGTCGTCGGCTACCTCTACGACCCGCCCCTGGACGACTACGCGGGTGCGCAGTTCACCGACCCGTCACCGGCCCCCGAGGCGGCCCGCTGGTTCGCGCGGCACGCGCTGCCCGTGGACCCGCTGCGGGCGCGGACGGCCGTCGAGGTGCTGGAGCGGTCCGGGGCACGACCGGTCGAAGCGCCGGGGGAGCTGCCTGGGAACAGGCCGACACCGGGAGGGCTGGGTCAGTCCCGTGGCTGAGATCCAGGTGCACGAGCCCGCCCCCACGCGTGCCGGAGGGGGCGGGCTCGAGCCTGCCGACAGCGGACGTACGCACGACTCACTGTTCAAGAATGCCTACTTCCTCATGCTCAGCACCGGCGTGTCCGCCGTGCTGGGCCTGGGATTCTGGCTGGTCGCCGCCCGCTACTACTCCGAGGAGGCCGTCGGCCAGGGATCCGCCGCGATCGCCGCGATGCGGCTGCTCGCCAGCATCACGGCGACGACGATGATCGGGGCCGTCGTGCGCTTCGTCCCGCGCGCGGGCCGGGAGACCGGGCGCCTGGTGTGGGGCACGTACGCGGCCAGTTCGCTGATCGTGGCGCTGGCCGCCGCCGTCTTCCTGCTCACGCTCGACGCCTGGGGAGCGTCGTACGCCCCCCTGGGCACCCCCATGGCGGGGGCGGTGTTCGTCGCGGCGTGCGTGGCCTGGGCGCTGCTCACCCTCCAGGACGGCGTGCTCACCGGACTGCGCAAGGCGGAGTGGGTGCCGGCCGGTAACGCGGTGTTCTCGGTCGGAAAGCTGGCCCTGCTGGCCGTCTTCGCCGGCACACTGCCCGTCCTCGGCATCTTCGTCTCCTGGGCGGTGGCGATCGCCTTCTCCACCCTGCCGCTGGGCTGGCTGATCTTCCGCAAGCTCATCCCGGGCCAGGCGGCACACGACCGCGAGAAGGAACCTCCGAAACTCCGCGACATGGGCCGCTTCCTGGCCGGGGACTCACTGGGCGCGCTGTTCAGCCTGGCCATGATCAACCTGTTGCCGGTGATGGTCGCGGTCCGCTTCAGCGCCGCCGAGAACGGCTACTTCTACGTGGCGTACACCGTCGGCGGCACGATGGAGTTCATGGCCATCAACATGGCCTCGTCCCTCACCGCGCACGCCTCGCACGACCCGCGCCAGCTGGCCGACGGCGTCCGGGGCGCCCTGCGGCGCATGACGCTGCTGCTGGTCCCGGTCGTGGCCGTGCTGGTCCTCTTCGCCCCGTACATCCTCACGCCCTTCAGCCCGGACTACGCCGAGCACGGTTCGACCGTGCTGCGGCTGCTCGCCCTCGGCGCGCTGCCGCGGGTCGTGGTGGAGCTGTACATCGGCGTGCTGCGCGTCCAGGGGCGCACGGGTGTGCTGGCCGCGCTGCAAGGCGCCATGTGCGCCCTGGTGCTGGGCAGCGCGGCCATGCTGTTCACCCCGGCCGGGATCGCGGGCGCCGGCTGGGCGGTGCTGCTCAGCATGACGCTGATCGCCGTCGTCTCCACGGTCGGGCTGCGCGCGGCACTGCGTCACAACGACAGCGCGCCCCCCGCCCGTACACCCGACGACCCCTCCTACGGCACCCGCTGGGCGAAACTCAACGCCACCGCCGGCTACGGCACGACCTGGGCGCGCCGGGCCGCGTACCAGCCCAAGGACGGTGACCAGGCGAGCGACCAGGACACGGTCACGCTGTTCATCGGGCGCCCCGGTTACGAACGTGAGGCGTTGCAGGCGGACACCCTGGCGCTGATCGTGCGCCCGGAGGGACCGACCCGGCAACCACCACCGCACGAGTCCGCAGCAGCACTCAACGGCCGGGAGCCACAGGAGCGGCGGCTCGCAGGCGCCCTCTGGAGCCTGCTCGGCGTGGCCGCCGTCTTCTTCCTGGCGCCGCTGCGCGACCTGCCCTGGCTCGACGACGCCTCCGAAGCCGCACTGACCGGACGTCAGCTGCTGGAGGGGCTGCCGTTGCCCTCGCTCACCGCAGGGGGCCTGCTGCTCGTGGTGTTCGTCGCCGCCCTCACCCTGTGCACCCGACGCGACCCGTGGCTGCCCGGCACGGCGCTGTACGCCGCCCTGCTCGCCCTGTACACCGCACCGGTCGCCCTCGGACGGGAACCGCGGCCGGTGGACGGGGCGTTGTACGAGAAGACGGCCGGCTTCCTCGCGGACACACTGGGGCTCGACGGGCCCGAGGCGCTGCTGCGCTGGGCGCCGCCGGTCTGCCAGCTGCTGTGCCTCGTGCCGCTGTGGCTGCTGCTCGCGAGCGCGGGCGGGCGGCTGACGTGGCCGGGGCGCTGGGGGGTTCTGTATCTCGTCGCGGTCGGCGGCTGGGTGTGGCGCGACGCGCTCGCACCCGTCGCGCCGCCCCTGCTCGTCGTCCTCGTCCTGCTCCTGCCGCTCCGCCGCGCCGCGTCGGCGTGGACGCGCTCCCGCTCCATATCCGACCGACCGGCCGACGGACCACCGAGCCGCCGGCCAAGCGACTGATCACGATCCAGCGCCGAACCAACACGACCCAGCGCCGAACAGAGTCGAACAGAGCCGATTCGCCAGGGGGGAACCACCGTGCGTCCGCCAGCAACTCCACGGGAGAGATCCACGCCAGAACCCACACCTGCCCGGGACGAAGCGGACTCGTCGGCTCCTCACCCCGAGATCTCCAGCCAGTCCTCCAGCCCCTCTTCCTCGGAGTCGTCGAGCCCCGCCCATGAGCCCGTGACGGACCTGTCCGATCTGCCTCCCGTCTGGCCCGGGCGCCGCGCCCTCGCCTGGCCCGGCGTGCCGCTGTTCGCCGCGCTCGCCCTCTGGGCGTACGCGGTGCGGCACACCGATGTCTCGCGGCTCGACGACTACGGCTTGGTCACCGCGCTGCACCCCACCTTCTGGGCCGGCCTCGCGGTGCTCACCACCGGCTTCTGGTTCACCGTCCGCGATCCGCGCCGGCGGGGCGGCTGGGCGGCGGCGTACGTCCTCGGGCTGCTGGTGATGGAGCGGGCCACCCAGGCCGTGGTCTACCCGACCCCGCTGTACGCCTGGGCGTGGAAGCACGAGGCGGTCATCGACCATCTGCTGACGGCCGGCGGTCTGCAAACGGCCGACCAGGTCGGCGACATGGCGGTGTACGACCAGTGGCCGGGCTTCTTCGCCGCGCAGGCCGCCCTGGTGCGGCTGCTGGGCGTGGACTCGACGGCGATGTTCATGGCCTGGTGGCCCCTGGCCTCCAGCCTGATGCTGCTGCTCCCGCTGCTGCTGATCTACCGCACCTTCACCGAGGACCGGCGGCTGATCTGGACCGCGGTGTGGCTCTTCTACGTCGCCAACTGGGTCGGGCAGGACTACTTCTCGCCCCAGTCCGTGGCCTACGCGCTGCATGTCGGCGTCCTGGCCGTCGTCCTGCGCCGCTTCGGCCGGTCCGCGGTGCGGCGCGGGCAGCCCCGGCAGGCCGTGTGGACGGTGGTGATCACCGTCCTGCTGGTGGCGATCGTCATCTCCCACCAGCTCACACCGGGCATGCTGGTCGTCTGCCTGCTCGCCCTGTGCCTCAGCCGCCGCTACCGCGACTGGGTCCCGGTGGTCACGACCGTCGTGATCTTCCTCGCCTGGTGCCTCACGGCGGCGCTGCCCTTCCTGTCCGCCGCGATGCCGGACATGATCCGCTCCATCGGCGACGTCGGAGCCAACGTCGAGACGGGGTACGGCGCCACCCCGACCGGCACCGGAGCGATCGCGACCTCCTGGGCGGCCCGGCTGCTGTCCGGCTCCGTCCTGCTGCTCGCCGCCCTCGGCGTGCTGCGCCAACGGGTGCTGCGGCACCGGGCCAGACCGCTGCTGCTGATCGCCGCCGCCCCGCTGCCGATGTTCGCGGCCAGCAGCTACGGCAGCGAGATGATCTTCCGGGTGCTGCTCTTCATGCTGCCCGGCGCCGCGTTCTTCGCCGCCGCGGCGCTGCTGCCCAAGGTCCGCACCCTGGCCGCCGACGCCGCCGCCCGGGAAGCCGGCAGCCGGCAGGCCGCCTCCCCCAAGGGCCCGCTCGGCGTCTGGCTGCCGCTGGCCGCACTGCTCGGCGGAACCCTGGCGTTCGTCCCGGCCTACTCGGGCAAGGACCGGATCAACTACTTCCCGCCGCAGGAAGTGGCCCTCGTACGGCAGCTGTTCGACCAGGCGCCCGACGGCTCTCTCGTCGTGGCGGCCAACCGCAACTACCCGCTCGCGTACGACTCCTACTGGAGCGTCGACCACTACTGGTTCCTCGACGACGCCCGCAGTCATGTCGACCGGATCGTCCGGAAACCGGCCGCCACCCTCGCGAGTGACATGGCCGGAGTGGAGCGGCCGGCCCGGGCCTACTTCCTGCTCACCCAGGGGCAGTTGGCCAACTCCGAGATGAACGGCCAGCTCACCAAGGCGCAGCTGGACCGCGTCCGGAAGTCCGTCGCCGCCTCACCGCGGTTCCGGCTCGTGGCGCAGAACAGCGCCGGATGGCTCTACGTACTGAAGCAGTCCGAGGGAGCGGAGCGATGACACCGCAGGATCTCGTGGTCCGGATGCTGCCGCCGTTCGGCGGCTGGCTCGCGCTCGCCGCGCTCGCCCTGCCCGGCGGATCGCCGCTGCGGGGCGCCGCGGTCGTCCTCTTCCTGGCGGCCGGTCCGGGCGCGGCGATGGTCAGAGTCTGCGCCCCCGCACTGGGGGCGCGGCCCGCCGAAGGGCCCGTCGAGCGCCGGGACCCGGACTTCGCACGCCACTCCGACCTGCTGGAGCGGCTGATGCTGGTGCTGTTCACAAGCATCGGTGCCGTGATGCTCGTCGCGACCGTCCTGATCGCCACGCACGCCTTCAGCGCGCAGCGGGTGCTGCTGACACTGACTCTCCTGACCACGCTCGCCGCGTTCTGTCCACCGCTGCGCGCCTCCCCGCAGTCGAGCACAGCGGCGAAAACGACGCCGAGTACACCGAAGGGTTCCGCTCCGTGAGGTTCAACCGTCCCCACCGTCCCTTTCGCCGCGACCCGAACACCACGACCGAGGAGCGGCCGGCCGCCGGCCCGTTCGCGTCGAGCCGGCGCCGTCTGCTGATCACGTCCGCCACGGTCGTCAGCGCGGTCCTGGTCGGCGTACTCGCCCTCCGGGACGCCTCCGGACCGGACCCCCAGGGCGCCGGTTCCAGGGCGGACTGCCGTCCCACGGCACTCCTGGAACCACCCTGCGGCGCTTGGTTCGGCGCGTTCGTGCCCCACGAGCGCGGCGACCTGCCCGAGAAGGTGCGCGCCTACGAGAAGCGCGTGGGCCGTGAGCTGGACATCGTGTACACGTACCACGACATGTCCCTGCCCCAGGGCACCCGCCGCGAGGGACAGCTGCTCACCCCGGAGGAACGGCGCGTCGGCGAGGACCACCTGCTGCTGCTGTCCTGGGAGAGCAAGTGGTGGGGTGGCACGAAGAAGCAGCAGCCGACCTGGAAGCAGATCGCGTCCGGTGAGCTGGACGACAAGGTCATCGACGTCCAGGCCCGGCGCATCAAGGACTACGGCAAGAAGGTCTTCCTCTCCTTCGACCTGGAGATGGACACCCGCACCCCGGACAACGGCACCCCCGCCGAGTACGTGAAGGCGTACCGGCACATCCACGACCGGTTCCGCGAGCTGGGCGTCGACAACGTGGTCTGGACGTGGATCACCACCGGCTACCTCGACCACGCCGACGAGATGAAGCGGATGTATCCCGGCGACGAGTACGTCGACTGGATCGGCTACAACCAGTACAACTACTACCGCTGCCACAACACGCGCTGGATGACCTTCGCTCAGACCCAGAACGCCGCGCACGACTGGATCCGCGCGAACATCTCCGACGACAAGCCGCTGATGCTCTCCGAGTTCGGCACCGCCGAGGACTCGGCCCGCCCGCAGCGGCAGGCCGAGTGGTACGCGCAGGTGCCCGGGGTGCTGAAGGGCCTGGAGGGCGTCAAGGCCGCCCTCCAGTGGAACTACCGCGACCCCGGCCCGCACTGCGACCTGGCGCTGGCCAACGACGCGGCCTGGGACAGTCTGCGCGAGGCGGCCGCGGACCCGTATCTCAACCAGCCGCTCAAGTAGCCCGAACCAGCCGCTCAAGTGACCCACCGCGTGGCCCACCGCGCGGCCGGGTCAGCCCGCGAACTCGGGCCCGTGCACGACGGCACGGGCCCGCCGGTACCACCGCCACCCGATCGTCTTCGGCCCGTCGCGGTACGGCGCGACCCGCGCGCCCGCCCCCGCCAGCCAGCCCTCGACGTCGGCGACGGTGTGGGTACGCCGGACGATGAGCCGCGCGATGCGGTACCGCTCGTCGTGGTCGGAGCTGAGCGCGTGCCGCACGGCGGTCGCCGTCTCGTAGCCGGCCCGGGCCGACATGGCCCGCACCCGCGGGCTGTTGTAGCCGTGCGGATAGGCGAGGTGGCGCACCTCGTGGCCGAGAGCGTCCTCCAGCACGGCCTTCGACGTGCGCAGTTCGTACGCCAGGTCCTTGCCGGACAGGGTGTCGAGCTGCGCGTGGGTGACGGTGTGGCTGCCGATCTCCATGCCGGAACGTTCCAGCTCCGCCGCCCGGTCCAGGGTCATCATCGGGGCGGGCGGCAGCAGACTGCGGCCGCCCGGGGTGATGGCGCCGGTGGTGAGATACGCGGTGGCGGGCAGGCCGCGGCCGGCCAGCGTCTCGGCGGTCGGGCCGGGCAGATCGGCGAAGCCGTCGTCGAAGGTGAGCAGCACGGGCCGGGGCGGCAGGGACGCCCGCCCGGCCAGATGGTCGGCGATCGTACTGATCGTGACCGGCGTACGGCCGCTGTCGGCGAGCGCGTCGAGATGGGCCGCGAACTGCCGTGGCGTGACCGTGAACTCGGCGATCCAGCCGGGCGGGTCGTCCATCACCGCGTGGTACAGGAAGACGGGGATGGCCGGGGTCCCCGAGGGCGATATCGGCCTCGGGGACCGCGTACGTGCCGACGTCCTCATCTCGCCCCCCGAAGCGTCGCGCCGCCCGCCGCGCGCAGCGCCCGCCGCGCCCGCACATAACCGACGGGCCCGTACAGCATCCCCCTGCGCTGCAACCGCGACAGCCGCCGCGGCCAGGGATGCGTCCGCGTGTCGTGGTCGCCCGGCGCCCCGCCCCCTTCGGTCTCGCGTACGGCCGTCAGCGTCCGGGCGTGGGCGAGGCCGCGGGGCAGCCGCGCGAGGAACGCCGGCAGCAGCGCGGGGCGGTTCACCAGCACCGCGGTCAGATAGGCGGTGAGCCCGGCGCCGTAGCCGTACGCCTGGGTCTCCAGGTCCTGCCAGGTCTCCCGGTGGTGATGCCACACCAGTGCGGACGGCGTGTAGCGCAGCCGGTGACCCTGGGCCAGCACACGGACGAAGCCGTAGAGGTCGTCGCCGCCCCGGGCGGCCGTACCGGCACCGGTGGCCGGGTCGAAACCGCCGACGGAACGCAGCACCGCCGTACGGAACGCCATGTTCGCGCCGGAGCCGAACCGCCCCGCCGTGAACGGGAACAGCGGTTCGTCGCCCGGCGGACGCGCCGGGTCGTACGTCCTTGGAGTGAAGCCCTTCGCGAAGCCGCCGTGGCTCTCCAGCAGCATCTGGGCGGGGGTCGTCAGCCGCGCGGGCAGGATCAGCCCGGTGGCGCAGCCGAGTCCGGCGTCGGCGGCGAAGGGCGCGGTCAGTTCGGTCAGCCAGCGCGGGTCGGCGACGACGTCGTCGTCGGTGAAGGCGACCACCTCGCCCCGCACGGCCGCGAGGCCCGCGTTGTGCGCGACCGCGAGGCCGGGCACCCGCTCGCACACGTACCGCACGCGCTCGGCGTACTTCCGCTCCACCAGCTCCCGCGTCTCGTCCGTCACGGGCGCGTTGTCCACGACGACGATCTCGAACCGCGGATGGTCCTGCGCCAGCAGCGAGTCCAGCGCACGGGCCAGCTGCCCGGCCCGCTCCCGGGTCGCTACGACGACACTGGTGTACGGAGGCTCACGGAGCTCACCGGGCTCACCGAACGCACCGGCTTCCGCGCGTGCGGAAAGAAGGGGCGCACACTCCGCCCGCGCCAGCCCCTCCAGCACACCCCGCGCGTCCGCCCCCTCCGGCACCCGCCCGAGCAGCGTGCCCACGGGCCGTCCACCCCTGCGGACCAGCACGAACACCTCGCCGTGTGTCACCGGCGGGCTCCCCGGGCCGGGTCTGAGCACCGCCTCGTCTCCGTCGAGGCCGTCGAGATCCAGCTCAGCGACCTGCACCGCCCCGATGTCCAGGAACCGCCGTATCTCCTCCCGCGCACGCGTCGAACGAGCCATGCGCCCCTCACCCCCCACTCGTGTCGGTACGAACTCGTGCTCAGGTATGAACTCGTTCTCAGGTACGAACTCGTGCTCAGGTACGAACTCGTCCTCAGTTACGGCGCAGCCGAGCCGCGCCCTTCAGGGTCCGCGCGGCCAGCGCCGCGAGCCGCGGCCTGGCGCGGACGAAACTGTGCGCGCGGCGCGCCGGCTCGCGGCTCAGCCAGTGCAGTGCCGCGCCCGCCCCCGGCCGCGTCACCGCACCCTCGTACACGGGCAGCTCGCCCGTCTTCAGCGCGTCCTTGTACTCCGCGGCGCCCCGCCCCAGGTCGAGCATGCCGATGCCCTCGGCGGCCGCCGCCTCGGCCATGCGCAGATGCAGCACCAGACCCGGCGAGTACTTCGCGAACTCCGGGTCGTAGGCCGGGAACCAGCAGGCCAGGACGGATGCCGAGCGCAGTCCGAAGTGGGCGGCGACGGGCCGCCCACCCGCGTACAGCACGGACAGCGTGCCGCTGCACTCCGGTGCCCGGGTCCGGGCCAGCCGTCCCACGAGGCGGGTGATCCACTCCCGTGCGAAGCGGTCCTGCCGGCCCGTCCTGCGGTACTGCGCCGACTTCCACTCCATGAGGGTGCGCAGCGCGGCCGGGTCGCGTTCGTCGAACACGAACCGCGTCTCGCCGGCCTGCCGGCCCAGCCTGCGCTCCTTGGCCAGGGTCGTCTTCAGGAACTTCGGCGACTGGGCGCGCAGCACCGACTCGTAGGTCTCGTAGCCCTTCTCCACGTCGATGACGTAGGCGGCGTGCTCCTCGGCCGCGTACCGGACGAACAGCCGCTGCTCGGCCTCCAGGTTGTCGAAGGCGAAACTCGACACCGAGCAGGCCCTCAGGAGCCGGCCCGTGTCCAGGTCCAGGCCCGGCCGCAGGATCGCCCCCTGTGCGTCCGAGACACCGAGCCCGATCGCCCGGCCCTGGCCCAACGGCCCTCGCTCGTACGGCAGGAAACCGACCGGTTCCAGCCCCTCGTACACCACCGCGACCCGTGCCCCCGGCCTCACCAGACCGACGGCTTCGGTGAACTCCGGTTCCATGAAGGGGTTGCGCGGTGTCTCGGAGGCAGCGCGCAGTGCGCGCCAGCGCTCCCTCTCCCCTTCGCCGAGTTCCCCGGGCCCAGCCACGCGAATGCGCCCACTGCTCAACCTGACCCCCCGATCAAGTCCCCCCTGGACACTTGGAAGGTACCGCCCGAGACGGCCTCGACGGTAGGTAGCGGACCATGTTGTTGCCAACTGGTGCAGAGGCCTTCAACCGGGCAATCGGTGTCCACTGCGCGATGAAACGAAGGGGCGCGCTGTCCGTATTCTCAGATCATGGCCGCACCCATCGCATATTCACTCATCGCCACCGACCTGGACGGAACGCTGCTGCGCGGCGACGACACCCTGTCCGACCGGTCTCTCGAAGCGCTCGCGCGGGTGGCGCACGCCGGTGCCCAGCACCTCGTGGTGACAGGCCGGCCGGCACCGCGTGTGCGACCGCTCCTCGACGACCTCCGCTGCACGGGGCTCGCGGTGTGCGGGCAGGGCGCGCAGGTGTACGACGCCGGCGCGGGCCGACTGCTGTGGTCCATCACCCTGGACCGGGAACTGGCGGAGACCGCGCTCGGCAAGATCGAGGCCGAGGTGGGGGAGGTGTACGCGGCGGTCGACCAGGACGGGGTCGACGGGCTCACGCTCATCGAGCCGGGCTATCTCATGCCGCACCCGACCCTGCCGGCCGTACGGGTCGAGCGGCGCGACGATCTGTGGGGCGAGCCGATCAGCAAGGTGCTGCTGCGCCATCCCGCCCTGTCGGACGACGAGTTGGCGGCGACGGCCCGTTCGGTGGTCGGATCGCTGGCGACGGTGACGATGTCGGGGCCCGGCACGGTCGAGCTCCAGCCGTGCGGCGTCACCAAGGCGACGGGCCTGGCGCTGGCCGCCGAGCATCTGGGGCTGCGGCCGGCGGACACCATCGCCTTCGGTGACATGCCCAACGACATCCCGATGTTCGACTGGGCCGCCCACGGCGTCGCGATGGCGAACGCCCATCCCGAACTCAAGGCCGTGGCCGACGAGGTCACCCTGTCGAACGAGGACGACGGCATCGCCGTCGTCCTCGAGCGACTGCTGGGCCAGGCGGCTCAGTACGGGCCGTTGACGTTGTCGATCGAGCCGTAGCGGTCGGCCGCGTAGTTGCAGGCCGCCGTGATGTTGGCGACCGGGTCGTACGGGTCCCACGACGTGCCGTCCACGTGGTAGGCCTGGAACGTCGGGTCGATGGTCTGGAGCAGACCCTTGGACGGGGTGCCCTTGACCGCGTTGGAGTCCCAGTTGTTGATCGCCTGGGGGTTGCCGGACGACTCGCGCATGACGTTGCGGTAGATGCCGTCGTAGGACCCCGGAATGCCCTTCTGCGCCATGATGTCCAGCGCCTCGCGGATCCACCCGTCGAGGTTGTCGGCGTAGGTCTTGGCGGAGGCCTGGGTGGCCTTGGCGACGCCACCGGCCGGCTTGGCCGCGGACGACTTGGCCGCCTTCTTCGGGGCGGCGGCCGCCTTGGTCGTCGACACCTTCAGCTTCAGGCCCGGGTGGATCAGCTTCGGGCTGTCGCCGATGGCGGAGCGGTTGTCCTTGTAGAGCTTCTTCCAGCCGCCCGCGACGTCGTACTTGTCCGCTATGCGGTAGAGCGTGTCGCCCTTGGTCACGGTGTACGTGAGCGACTTGGGCTGGGCCGCCCGGTCCACGGACTGCGCGACGGCGGGTGCGCTCTGCGGCGCCTCGGCGGCGCTGGCGATGGTGGTTCCGAGCAGCGGGAGGGTCAGTGCCGCTCCGCCGGTGCCGGCGATCGCGACACCTCGGGAGAGCGGGTTGGTTCTGGGGCGACGGTGCTTGCCTCGTCCGGCCATGGCGAAATTCCTCTCCGGCGCCTGCGAGGTGAGCTGTCGGGTTCGGGCCGGGAGGTGCCCGGCCGCGTACGGCGGTGTACTGCCGTACGCGGCTTCACCCCGAGCCGTGCCGCTGTGCGGACGGCGACTTACCTGGGTCCCCCGCTCCTGCCCTGCGTGAGTGAGTCGGTTCGTGTGGGGGTCCGGGCGGCGGCAGGATTCGGCGTCCGCCGGACAGGCCGGGAACGTATGCGAGAGCACATGTCGGGAACAAGCGCCGGAGTCACATATCGCGCGGTTGACCTTGGTCAGGGGCGTTCGGTCCGCTTGATCCTTTGCGAGAGCCAAGGCTCAACTGGCGTTCGACTGAAGGAGGTACGGGTCGATGCCGGGGTGGCGCGACAAAGGGGTTAACGTGATTCAACTCACTGATCACAAGCCTGTGGGGCAATTACCGTCAAAGGTAATTTGCTCAATCGTCATGGCAAATCGTGAATATCTCACTATCGGCTGGTAAGTCGACAAATGTCTGTTCTTATGGCCCGATCGAAAACATAACGGTCGTGATCAGATACCACCCGGCCTGTAACCATGGGCGCTGGCAGTGATCGAAACGTGACCGGATACGCTGACTCGAGTGATGGCAGCGACCTATCGACAATCCGCGTAATCACCGGCAGACACAGCAGACAGGAGACCCCTCGTGACCGACGTCGGGCCGTTCGGGCTGAGCGTGCGGGACCAGGCTCTGGAAGCCGATGTCCAGGCCGGGTTGGCGGCTGTCGAGGAAGGCTTGTTCGAGGCCACCAAGAGCGAGGTGCCCTTCATCACGGAGGCCGCCCAGCACCTGGTGCGGGCCGGCGGCAAGCGGTTCCGTCCGCTGCTCGTGATGCTCTCCGCCCAGTTCGGTGACCGGTACGCGCCCGGGATCGTGCCGTCGGCCGTCGTCGTGGAGCTGACCCACCTCGCCACGCTGTACCACGACGACGTGATGGACGAGGCGACGGTGCGCCGCGGGGTCGCGAGCGCGAACGCCCGCTGGGACAACTCCGTCGCGGTCCTCACCGGCGACTTCCTCTTCGCCCGTGCCTCGCACACCCTGGCCGACCTCGGTCCGGAGGCGGTGCGGGTGCAGGCCGAGGCGTTCGAACGGCTGGTGACCGGGCAGATCCTGGAGACGGCCGGACCGCAGGACGGCCGCGACCCCGTCGAGCACTACCTGGACGTGCTGGGCGGCAAGACCGGTTCGCTGGTGGCCGTGTCGTGCCGGTTCGGCGCGATGATGTCCGGCGCCGACGAGACGACCGTGGACGTGCTGACCCAGTACGGCGAGCGGCTCGGCGTCGCCTTCCAGCTCGCGGACGACGTCCTGGACATCGCCTCCGACTCGCACGAGTCCGGCAAGACGCCCGGCACCGATCTGCGCGAGGGCATCCCCACCATGCCGGTGCTGCGGCTGCGCGAACGGGCGGCCCGGCTCGGCCTCGCGGACGACATCGCCCTGTGCGAGCTGCTGGACTCCGACCTCACCGACGACCAGCGGCACGCCGAGGCCCTGCGCCTGCTGCGCGCCCACCCGGCGCTGGACCAGGCCCGGAAGGACACCGTCCGCTACGCCCAGGACGCCCGGTCGGCGCTGGCCCCCCTGCCCGAGTGCGCCGCGAAGACGGCACTCGTGGAGCTGTGCGACGCGGTGGTACACCGGGCGGGCTAGCCGGTTCTTTCCGTGCGTCCCCTACGGGTCGGGGGAGGAGCCGCCCCTCCGTGTCATACCCCAGCAGTACGTGGAGTTGAGTCCGGGGTCTGACGCATTGCCCTGGCCGATTTGGTCAGATGGACACCAGGGAAAGACACCACTCCTCACCTGTTCGGGTGAGAATGGCGGCTCAGGGACGAGTGCGTGGACGACACGGACAGCCGCCGCCGACCACGGAGGTAGGGCACACATGGCACCGTACGCATCCGACGACAGCACGACCGCCGGAGAGGTCGACGAGCAGCGTTCCGGACGGCGCAAAGCCGCGCGGTACGTCGTACCGGTCACGGTGATGGGGGTGGCGGCCGCGACGATCGGGCTGGTCCCCGCGCTCGCCGACTCCGGTGACCCCGACCTCCCGAAGATCACCGCACAGCAGCTCATCGAGAAGATCGCGAAGTCGGACGTCCAGCAGCTGTCCGGCACCGTGAAGATCAGCACGGACCTCGGACTTCCGGACCTCGGCGGCCTGGAGAGCAGTCTGCTGTCCGGCGCCGCGAGCCAGGGCGAGGGCGGCTCCTCCGCCGACCCGACGGCCAAGCTCACCGAACTGGCCTCCGGTACGCACACCCTGCGTGTCGCGGCCGACGGCCCGGACCGGCAGAAGCTGTCGCTGCTGGAGAACGCCGCCGAGTACAGCATCATCCACAACGGCAAGGACGTCTGGGCCTACGACAGCAAGTCGAACGAGGTCCACCACGGCACGGCCGCCGAGAGCGGCAAGGAGAGCGGCAAGGAGAACGGCAGGGACCAGCAGCCGCCGGCCACGCCGAAGGACTTCGCCGAGGAGGCCCTCAAGGCCGCCGACGACACGACCTCCGTGACCGTGGACGGCACCGCCCAGGTCGCCGGCCGGGACGCGTACAAGCTGCTCATCAAGCCGAAGCAGTCCGGCTCGACGGTCGGTGCGATCACCGTGGCCGTGGACGCCGAGACGGGCACGCCGCTGAAGTTCACGCTGACCCCCGCGGGCGGCGGCTCCGCCGTGGTCGACGCGGGGTTCACCCAGGTCGACTTCGCCGAGCCCGCCGCGTCGACCTTCGACTTCACCCCGCCGAAGGGGGCGAAGGTCACCGAGGAGAAGGCGTCCGAGGAGAGGGCGTTCGAGAAGAAGGCGTTCGAGGAGAAGGCGTCCGAGAAGAAGGCGTTCGGCAAGGCCGAAGCACGCGAGCACGCCCCGAAGTCCCTCCCGAAGTCCGATGAGGACCTCGGCAAGGGCCTCGACGGCATGAAGACCATCGGCGAGGGCTGGAACTCCATAGCCACCTTCGACACCGGCGGCGAGGGCGTGCCCTCCGGCAAGGACGCCGGCGAGCTCGGCGGCTTCATGGACTCGCTCGGCGACAAGGTCACCGGCAAGTTCGGCTCGGGCACGGTCTTCTCGACCCGTCTGGTCAACGCCCTGATCACGGACGACGGCAAGGTCTACGTCGGCCTGGTCACCAAGGACGCCCTGGTGAAGGCGGCCGACGCCGGGAAGTGAGTCCTGCCGTCACGGGACGCGGACAGGACGCAGACGGGACGCAGAGAGAACGAGGAAGCCGATGGGCGAACCGTCCGCCGCGGAATCGGAGCGGCGGGAGGCGCGGGGTGAGACCGGCGACCCGGCAGACCCCGTCATCTCCACCCGCGCGCTCACCAAGCGCTACCGCGGCGGACAGCTCGCCGTCGACGGTCTCGACCTGACCGTCCCGGCGGGCAGCGTCTTCGGCTTCCTCGGCCCCAACGGCTCCGGCAAGACCACCACCATCCGCATGCTGATGGGCCTCATCGAGGCCACCTCCGGCACGGCGCGGGTCCTCGGGCAGCCCATGCCCCGGGCCACCCGCGCCGTGCTGCCGCGCGTCGGCGCCCTCATCGAGGGCCCGGCCCTCTACGGCTTCCTCTCCGGCCGCGACAACCTCGTCCGGTACGACTCGGCCGACCCGGCCGCCGATCCGCGCACCCGGCGGGCCCGGGTCGCCGCCGCCCTGGACCGGGTGGGCCTGACGGCCGCGGGGAGCAAGAAGGCCAAGGCGTACTCCCTGGGCATGAAACAGCGCCTGGGCCTCGCGGCCGCCCTGCTCCAGCCGCGCCGGCTGCTCGTGCTCGACGAGCCGACCAACGGCCTCGACCCGCAGGGCATGCGCGAGATCCGCACCCTGATACGGGAGCTGGCCTCGGACGGCACGACCGTCTTCCTCTCCTCCCATCTGCTCGACGAGATCGAGCAGGTCTGCACGCACGCGGCCGTGATGGCGCAGGGCCGTCTGATCACACAGGGCCCGGTCGCCGAGCTGTCAGCGGGGGCGCGCGGCCGGCTCGTGGTGACCACACCGGACCCGGCGGAGGCGGCCCGCGTACTGAAGGAGCAGGGCGTCGGCGACGTCGTCGTGACCGACGACCGGGTGACCGGCGAACCACCGGACCACGACCTCGCCGACCTCAACGCCGCGCTGGTGACGGCCGGGGTGCGGGTGCGGGGCTTCACGGTCGAACGGGCCTCGCTGGAGGACGCGTTCGTGGCGCTGACGGGGGAGGGGTTCGATGTCGCGGGCTGACACCGCGGGGGCCGTACGCCCGGTGAGCCCGCTGTGGACCTTCGGGCTGCTGCGCAGCGAACTCACCACGACCTTCCGGCGCTGGCGCACCCTCGCGCTGCTGGCCGTCCTGGCGGGCGTGCCCGTCCTGGTCGGCATAGCCGTCAAGATCGAGACAGGGGACGGTTCGTCGCCCGGCGGTGGCGGTGGCGGGGGACCGGCCTTCATCTCCCAGATCACCAACAACGGCCTGTTCCTCGTCTTCACCGCCCTCGCGGCCACCCTCCCGTTCTTCCTGCCGATGGCGATCGGGGTCGTCGCGGGCGACGCGATCGCGGGTGAGTCGAACTCCGGCACCCTCCGCTATCTGCTGGTCGCCCCGGCCGGCCGCAGTCGCCTGCTGCTCACCAAGTACGCGACCGTCGTCATCTTCTGCCTGGTGGCCACCCTCGTGGTCGCCGTCTCGGCGCTGACGGTCGGCGCGCTGCTGTTCCCGCTGGGCGACCTGACGACCATCTCGGGTACGCGGATCAGCTTCGCCGAGGGCCTGGGCCGAGCCCTGCTGATCGCCCTCGCCGTCGCCGCGTCACTGATCGGCGTCGCCGCGCTCGGCCTCTTCGTCTCCACCCTGACGGGCAGTGGCATCGCGGCGATGGCGACCACCGTCGGCCTGCTGATCACGATCCAGATCCTCGACCAGATCCCGCAACTGCACGCCCTTCAGCCGTACTTCTTCTCGCACTACTGGCTGTCCTTCGCCGACCTCATGCGCGAGCCGGTCTACTGGGACGAGCTGGCGAAGAACCTCGGCCTCCAGGCCCTGTACGCGGCGGTCTTCGGCTCGGCGGCCTGGGCCCGCTTCACGACGAAGGACGTCACGGCCTAGTCCTGCTGGTACAGGAACCGGGCGGGCGGTGCCTCCTGGGCGAAGAAGGTCTTCGCGCGGGTCAGCGCCTCGGTGTCGTTCAGCACGTCCCCGGGCTTGCTGCCGTTGCCGAGCAGCACCCCGCCGAAGCGCATCCCCAGGTACGCGGCCGAGTTGTGGAGCGTCCCGATCAGCGGGTCGGCGACGACCTCCTCACGGTGCGCGAGCGCGGTGACGCCCCACAGGGTGCGTCCGGCCAGGGTCGCCTTGAAGTCGAGGCCGGGCGTGCGCAGCCAGCCCGACCAGTAGTCCAGGTAGCGCTTGGTCTGCGCGGAGACCGAGTACCAGTACAGGGGCGTGACGATCACGATGTCCGTCGCCGCGAGCGTGGCGTCGAGCAGCAGGGCCAGGCTGCCCTCGGTCGGGCGGACATGGTCGCTGTCGTGCCGGAGGTCCTCGAAGTCGGGCACGGGATGCTCGGAGAGGTCGATCCACTGCTGCTCGACGTCCGGGGGCAGTTGCTCGGCGGCCCGGCGGGCCAGCAGCTCGGAGTTACCCTCGGTGCGGGCGCTGCCGAGAACGAAAAGGAAGCGACGGGTCATGAAGGTCCCCCAGAAGAAAGGCGTACGGCAATTACACGCGCATGCATCATATGCGTGCGCATTCAAATTCGCCAGGGGTGTCTGTCAGGCGGGGACTATGCCGGACGGGGGAGCCCGTCAGCTCCCGATACGCGCCTGCGCCTCCCGCGCCTGCGCCTCCCGCGCCACCGCCAGCAGCAGCGCCTCCCGCCCGTGCGGCGCCACCAGTTGCAGCCCGGCCGGGCAGCCGTCCTCGCCGAAGCCCGCCGGGAGGCTCAGCGCTGGATGCCCGCTGAGGTTGAACGCCCAGGTGAGAGAGGTGGAATAGCGGTCTCCCGGCCCTTCGTGGCGGTGCGGTGCGGTGGGCGCCGTGGGCGTAAGCAGCAGCTCGGTGCCGTCGAACAGCCCGGCCAGCCGCCGGTTGTTCTCCGCCCGGTCGTTCTCCGCCCGCTCGCGATGGGCCCCGGCCGGGTCGGCGCCGGGTGCGCGCAGCGCGAGCCACGCGGGCCCGGGGTCCGTGAGCCGTAGCGGCACCCGTGGCCGTACGAGCCGTACGACACCCGCCGCCACGAGCCGTTCCACCGCGGCGCGGGCGAGTGCGACGGGCTCCGGATCGGGCCCGGCGAAACCGAGGTCGGGGGACCAGACGGCGGTGACGGGCAGGGGTGGCGGGACGGGCTCCGGCTCGCCCGACATCACCTGCCACCAGGTCGCCGCGTCCGACGCCGAGCGGGCGAGCGCGCCGGGGACGGCGAGCCCCGTGCGGTCGGCGGAGGGCAGCCGCCCCGCCGTGGTCTTCAGCCCGACGACCCCGCACCACGCCGCCGGGATCCGCACCGACCCGGCCCCGTCGCTCCCCGTCGCCAGCGGCACCAGCCCGGCCGCCACCGCCACCGCCGACCCGGCCGAGGAACCGCCCGGCGTCCGGTCGGCCCGCCACGGATTGACGGTCCGGCCGTGCGCACCGAGCCCCCAGGTCTGCCAGGGCGTCCCCGGCCCGGGCACGGACGTGGCCCCTACGGCCACCCCTCCGGCCGCGAGCAGCGGCCCGGCCGCCCGCAGCCCGTGCCGCCCCTTCACGGCGATGGGGACGCCGGCGAACGGCAGTCGCCCGGCGCCCGCACCACTCGTGCGAGGGGCATCCCCGGATCCGTCGGTATCACTCGTGCGAGGGACATCCCGGGGACCTTCGACCGCGTCCCCGCCCCCATCCAGCAGCGCGTCCACCTCGCCCGCCCGCCGCAGCGCCTCCTCGTGCCACACCTCGATGAACGCGCACAGCTCCGGATCGGCCCGGTCGATCCGTTCCAGCGCCGCCGTGACCACGTCCGCCGCACGCAGTTCCCGGGCCCGGACGCCCGCCCCGATCTCCCCGGCGGACAGGGGCAGGGCCGTCAGTGTGCCGCTCCCGTCAGCCGGGCCAGGGGCGCCGTCTCGCGCGGCGGACGGCCCAGTTCGCCGAGCCGCCAGGACGGTACCCACGGCACGCGGTACACGTCGATGACCGCCTCCAGGGACTTGATCCGCTGGGCGAGCGGGCGCGGCAGCCGGCCCGGGGCGTCCGCCACCAGGACGACACCGTCGAGGTCGAGCCCGGGCGGAGCCTGACCGCGCCGGAAGATCTCCACCGCACCGGCGACCGTGTCCAGCCCGGCCGCGTGGGTCCGGGCGACCAGCAGCACGGACGGCGGGTCGCCCGGCCCGGGCCAGGCGCGGCCGCTGTCCTGACCGCCGTAGACCGCGGCGAGTGTGGAGACGCCCGCGCCGCCGTGTGTGCCGACCCAGGAGAACCGCCGGGCCGCGGCATGGGCGTGGGCCGGCTCCGGCGGTACCGGCTCCGGGGCGGTCACCGGGCCGCGGATCCAGATCTCCGGGCCTTGTCGCATGCCTGTCTGCATGCACCTCTCCTCCCTCGTACTGCCGATCTTCATGCCGACAGGAACAACGCGCGCCGGGGCCTACAGTCCTTGGGACGAGCCTGTGACACCGCGGTGACGTGAGAAACGGGAGCGAGCGGACACACTCGACAGTAGGTGTACGACGCCGAGTGAGGGGACGATGTCTCGACTCAGCCGCGAGAAGAAGCGGGAACAGAAGCAGGCCGCACACGCGGCGACCCCGGCGGCGCCGGTCGAGGTCCATGTCCCCCGGACAGGACACGGCGCCGGACCGGCTGCCGGTGCCGGTGCCGGTGCCGGAGCGGCGGGCGGGTCCGACGGCGCGTCCGTCGGCGGCGTCCCGGTCTTCGCGGCCCCGGGCGAGGAGATCCACAGGGCCGTCCTGAACCGCCTCCACCACATCGCCCTCGCCACCGGCCATGCCGTCCTCGCCACGATCCACGACGAGCGCATCGGCTACGTCGTCCCCCTTCAGGTGGACCCGGACGGCTCCAGCCACTTCACGGCCGAGCCGGTCCGTACGACACCGCCGGAGGAGGCCGTCGCCGGACACCCGCCGCAGCCCCCCACGGCCGACCCGACCACGGGAACGCCGATCGCCGACCCGGCCACGGAACCGCCGATCGCCGGCCCGGCCACGCGACAGCCGGGGCCCGGCGGGGCGGTGCAATGGCCCGACGCCGGTGCGGCGACGGAACAGCCCTCGGCGGCCGGCCCGGCGACGGAGTGGCCCCCCGCCGCCGCCGCTGAGCCGCCCCCGGTCGGCGCGGCCGCCATGGAACCGCCCTTGGTGCACCCGGCGACGGAACCGCCCTCGGCGGCCGGCCCGGCGACGGAGTGGCCCCCGGCCGCCGCGGCCGCCGAGCCACCCCCGGCCGACGCCGCTCCGGAAGCTCCCGCACCGGGCACGCCTGCCCCGGGCACGCCTGCCCCGGGCACGCCTGCCCCGGGCACGCCCGCACCGGCCACGCCCGGCCCGATGCCCCCCGCCGCTGGGCAGCAACCCTCGCGGAAGCCCCCGCACAGCGACAGCGCCACACACGTCCTGCGCCCTGTACCGGAGTCGGACGATCTCGGCGGGGCCCCGACGTTCCGGCTGCGCGCCGTACCGGAGTCGCCCGCACCCGAAGAAACGCCCCCGGGCCCGGCCGCACCTGGCCGACAGCCCGGCACCGTCGCACCCCCGACCGGGGCGTTCGGGCCGCCTCCGCCCATGGACGCGAGGCCGCTGCCCGTCCCCGGAACCGCTCCCGCCGCCGAGCCCCGGCGGAGCATGATGCCCGACCCGGTGCTCGAAGCGGAGCTGCTCGCCGACCTCGACGCCAAGCCCACCCCCGCCCGCGGCTTCGACGCCGTGGCGGAGGCCATGTTCGGGGACGAACCCGTCGGTTCTTCGGGCGACTCCGGAGCCCCGGACCTCGTCGCGGAGCCGATCACCCGGATCAACGAGGCCGTGAAGGAGGGCAGGATCGAGGTGGCGGCCGGGCTCGCGGAGCAGACCGTCGCGCAGGCGTCGGCGGCGCTGGGGCCGGAGCACCCCGAGGTGCTCCGGCTGGGTGAACTCAGCGCGTACATCGCCTACTTGGCGGGCGACCCGCTCCGCGCCTTCCGGCTGTCGCTCGACCTGGCCGGTGCCCGCCGCCGTTCGGGCGACGCGGAGGCCGCCTACGGCAATGTGCAGAGCGCGGCCACCGCCTGGCGGGCCGTGCGCGACCCGGCGGTGGGCCTGGAGCTGGGGCGCGACCTGATCGGCCTGTGGACCGAGCTCGCCGCCGAGGACGGCCCGGCCGCCGACGAGATCGAACAACTGGAGTCGGCCCGGGCCCGCATGGGCCGCCTCACGGAACGCGCCCGCGGCCAGTAGGGAGCGACCGGGGCTACTCCGACAGCTCCCACACCGCGTACGCGACCGCGTCGCTGTTGCGGTCGAGGGCCGTGTCGTTGATGTTGGCGGTGGTGTCGCAGGAGGAGTGGTAGCAGCGGTCGAATGCCTGCCCGGCCGTACCGCCCCACTTGGCCGCCTGCGCCGCCGTCTTCGCGCGGCTGGCCCCGGTGAACAGGCCGCCCACCGGCACGCCCGCGCTCTTGAAGGGCGCGTGGTCGGAGCGGCCGTCGCCCTCGGTCTCGATCTCGGTCGGGACGCCGAGGCCGCTGAAGTAGTCCTTGAAGGTCTTCTCGACCGCCGGGTCGTCGTCGTAGACGAAGTACCCGGGGTTCGGGGAGCCGATCATGTCGAAGTTGAGGTAGGCGCTGATCCTCGAACGGTCTCCGGTCGTCAGCCGGTTGACGTAGTAGCGGGAACCGACCAGGCCGAGTTCCTCCGCGCCCCACCAGGCGAACCGCAGATGCTTGGTGGGCTTGTACTGCGCCCGTGACACGGCGAGGGCGGTCTCCAGGACGGCGGCCGAGCCGGACCCGTTGTCGTTGATGCCGGGCCCGGAGGAGACGCTGTCGAGGTGCGAGCCGGCCATCACGACCTGGTTCGCGTCACCGCCGGGCCAGTCGGCGATCAGGTTGTAGCCGGTGCGTCCCGAGGCGGTGAACTGCTGGAGTGTGGTGGTGAAGCCGGCGGCGTCCAGCTTGGCCTTCACGTAGTCGATCGAGGCCTTGTAGCCGGTCCGGCCGTGCGCGCGGTTGCCGCCGTTGGCGGTGGCTATGGACTGCAGCTGGGTCAGATGGGCCTTGACGCCCGCCAGGGGCAGGTCGGGCGCCGCCGCCGGTCTCGGGGGAGCGGACGCGGCATCGGCCACGGCGCCACTGGTCAGGAGCATGACACTCGCTATGCCGCCTGCTGCCACGGCACGCGCGGAAACGGAGAGCTTCATGTGGGGACTCCGAGTTCCTTCGGGCAGCCCCTGGGGTGTCCGAAGGCCGCCCACGGTGAATGGGGTGCCTGGATGGTGGAGCCGTTACTGACTCTCCGTCAAGGCCCTTGACCGGCCAGGGCGTTGCGGAGAGGGCGTCCGTGCTACTGCACGCAGAACTCGTTCCCCTCCGGGTCCGCCATCAGGGCCCACTCGCCCCCCTGCTCCGCCACCCGCCGCAGCACCCTCGCCCCGAGCCCTTCCAGCCGCGCGACCTCTTCCTCGCGCCGCCCCTCGCCCGGGTGCAGATCGAGGTGCAGCCGGTTCTTGACCGTCTTGGTCTCCGGCACCCGCTGGAACAGCAGCCGCCGCCCCAGCCCGGTCCCGCTCTCCTCCTCGAAAGGGTCCTCGGGGTGCCGTACGGCGATCAGGTCCCGGAAGGCGTGACGGCCGTGCGACTCGACGACGAGTTCCTCCGGCAAGGCCCCGGCGCCGAGCAGCTTCCCGATGAGGACGCTGTTGTCCTCGACCTCGTAGTGGAGCGCGGCGGCCCAGAAATCGGCCTGAGCGTGCGGGTCGTTCGCGTCGATGACGACCTTCCAGTGCAGCGGGGCGGGTTGTGCCGGCGTCTGTGTCATGTAACCACTTATACTGGTTATGTGAGTGGACGCACAGGAGAAACGCCGGACCGGACACCCGGGCTGACACTGGTCTCGTCCCGAGGGAAGTCCTTCCGCTTCGACCCCGGCGCCCTGTGTCTGGAGCTGCTGACGACCGGCGGCCCGGGCGCCTTCGCACGCTGGGAGGCGCTGCACCAGCCCGCCGACCTGATCGTCTGGGCCGGGCGCAGCCGCCTGCCGGACGGGCTGGACCTGACCGTCTCCGCCGAGGAACTGGAGCGTGCCCGCGCCCTGCGCGACGCTCTGTTCCCGCTCGCGGCCGACCGCGCCCACGGCCGTCCCCTGCGAGCCGCCCACCTGGACGTCGTCAACGAGGCGGCGGCCGGGCCCCCGCTCGTGGCCCGTCTGGAACCGGACGGCCGTCGCGCCTGGGCCCCGGGCGCCACCGGCACCCACCTGCTCGCCACGGTCGCCCGTGACGCGATCGACCTCTTCACCGGGCCGCACGCCCACCGTGTCCGGGAGTGCGGTGCCCACAACTGCTACCTGCTCTTCGTCGACACCTCCCGCCCGGGCCGCCGCCGCTGGTGCGCGATGGAGCACTGCGGGAACCGCGAGAAGGCCAGGGCGCACCGGGCCCGTCAGGAGCCGTAGGGCTCCAGGGCCGGCGCGCGTCTCACACGGCGTCCCGGTGATGGCTGCGGTCCGTGGTCCGCCGTCTGCCGTCTGCTGTCTTACGGCCGGGCGTCCACCGGGCCCGGCCCCGAGGTCACCCTCTCGGTGTCCAGGGCGGCGCTGGTCGTGCCGGTCGCCCCGGTGCTGCCGGGCGCGTCGATCCCGCCGATGAGGGGGCGGGAGGCCCGGCGGGCGGTGCGCAGCGCGTCCCAGGTGAGCAGCGTCAGTGCCAGCCACACCAGCGCGAACCCGGCCCAGCGCTCCGGCGGCATCTCCTCGTGGAAGTAGAGAATGCCGAGCAGGAACTGGAGGACCGGCGTCGAGTACTGCAGCAGGCCGATGGTGGACAGTGGCACGCGGATGGCGGCCGCGCCGAAGCAGACCAGGGGCAGCGCGGTGACGATGCCGGCGGAGGCGAGCAGGGCCGCGTGTCCCGCGCCCTCGGTGGTGAAGGTGGAGTCGCCCTGCCCGGTCAGCCACACCAGGAAGCCCAGCGCGGGCAGGAACTGGATCGCGGTCTCGGCGGCCAGCGACTCGATGCCGCCGAGGCCCACCTTCTTCTTCACCAGCCCGTAGGCGGCGAAGGAGAAGGCGAGGGAGAGGGAGATCCACGGCGGTCGGCCATAGCCGATGGTCAGTACGACGACCGCCACGCAGCCGGTCCCGACCGCTGCCCACTGCGCCGGCCGCAGCCGCTCCTTCAGCAGCAGCACCCCGATCCCGATGGTGACCAGCGGGTTGATGAAGTACCCGAGCGAGGCCTCGACGACGTGCCCGGAGTTCACGGACCAGATGTACAGGCCCCAGTTCACGGTGATGACCGTCGCGGCGGCCGTGATCAGCGCCAGTTTGCGCGGCTGCCGCAGCAGTTCTCCGGCCCAGGCCCAGCGGCGCAGCACGAGCAGGGCCGCGCCCACGAAGACCAGCGACCACACCATCCGGTGGGCCAGGATCTCCACCGCCCCCGCGGGCTTCAGCAGGGGCCAGAACAGGGGGACGAGCCCCCACATCCCGTAGGCCGCGAACCCGTTCAGCAGTCCTATCCGCGCCTCACTCTTCGGCTTGCCGGTCACGGGCCCCCTCCTTCGCACTCCGCACGTGGTCTTCCGCGACCACGAAGGTAACGCCGGGTACCCCCGGATGTCATGCCCGTATCGGCATACGGTCATGACATCCGGGGGGGGGCGGCTCAAGGGCCCGCCGGGGGGAGTTCAGCCCTTGAGTGCGGCGGCGATGGCCTCGGAGAACGGCGTGGTCGGACGGCCGGCCAGGCGGGACAGGTCGCCGGTGGAGACGACCAGCTCACCCTTCTCGATGGAGGCGTCGACCCCGGCCAGGATCTGGGCGAACGGCTCGGGCAGGCCGGCGCCGGCCAGGATGCCGGTGAGCGCCTCGGGCGTGACCGCGTTGTAGGTGATCTCCTTGCCGGTCTGCCGGCTCAGCTCGGCCGCGTACTCGGCGAAGCTCCACGCGGAGTCGCCGCCCAGCTCGTACGTCTTGTTCTCGTGCCCCTCGCCGGTCAGTACGGCCACGGCGGCGGCGGCGTAGTCGGCGCGGGAGGCGGAGGAGACCCGGCCCTCGCCGGCGGCGGCGACGACCGCGTTGTGCTCCAGCACCGGGGCGAGGTTCTCGGTGTAGTTCTCGTGGTACCAGCCGTTGCGCAGCAGCGCGTAGGGCACGCCCGAGCCCAGCAGGGCCTCCTCGGTGCCGCGGTGGTCGTCGGCGAGAGCGGCGGTCAGGGTGCCCGGGGCGCTGGTGTAGGCGAGCAGGGCGACTCCGGCGGCCTTGGCGGCGTCGATGACGACCTTGTGCTGGGCGACGCGGCCCTTGTCGAACTCGTTGCCCGAGATCAGCAGGACCTTGTCATCGGCGGAGAACAGGCTGTCGAAGGAGGCGGGCGTGTTGTAGTCGGCGAGCGCGATCCTCACCCCGCGGTCCGCGAAGTCGGCGGCCTTCTCGGCGTCGCGGACGACCGCGGTGATCTGCTCGGCGGGAACCTTCTCCAGCAGCTGCTCCACGACGTGACGGCCGAGCTGTCCGGTGGCTCCGGTGACGACGATGCTCATGGTGGTGACTCTCCTTGTGGGGTGCGGTGGCACTAACCATAGGAGAAGCGCTAACTGTTCGAAAGTACCCACTTTGAAGTAAGGTACTGGTATGGCAGTAAGCGATGGCGAGGCTTTGTGCCCGTACCGGCTCGTCCTGGAGCATGTCACCAGCCGTTGGGGCGTGCTCGTCCTGATCGAGCTGCTGGACCGCCCGTACCGGTTCAGTGAGCTGCGCCGGGCGATCAGTCAGTACAACGGCCGGGGCGTCAGCGAGAAGATGCTCACGCAGACGCTCCAGACCCTGGAGCGCGACGGGCTGGTCGACCGCGACGCCAAGCCGGTGATCCCGCCCCGCGTCGACTACTCCCTCACCGGCCTGGGCCGCGAGGCCGCCGAGCAGGTCAAGGCCCTCGCGCAGTGGACCCACGACCGTATGGACGACGTGGAGAAGGCCCGCCTGGCCTACGACGAGACCCGGGCCGCTTCCTAGCGCTCCCGGGCCTCGGTGTTCCGCGAGTGGCTCAGCCGACGACCGTCCAGGTGTCCCCGCCCGCCAGCAGCGCGCCCAGGTCGCCCTTGCCGTGCTGCTCGATCGCCTGGTCGAGCTGGTCGGTCATCTGCGTGTCGTAGACGGGCCGGTCGACCGAGCGGAGGACACCGATCGGCGTGTGGTGCAGGGTGTCCGGGTCGGCCAGGCGGGACAGCGCGAACGCCGTGGTCGGGGACGGGGAGTGCGCGTCGTGGACGAGCACCTGGTCCTCGTTGTCCGGCGTCACCGCGACCACCTTCAGATCGCCGGTGAGCCGGTCCCGGACGACACCCTTGGCCAGGTCGGCGCCGAAGCGGATCGGCTTGCCGTGCTCCAGCCGGATCACGGCCTCCTCGGCCTGCTGCTTGTCCTTCAGGGCCTCGAAGGCGTTGTCGTTGAAGATGTTGCAGTTCTGGTAGATCTCGATCAGGGCCGTGCCCTGGTGGGCGGCGGCCTGGCGCAGCACCTCGGTGAGGTGCTTGCGGTCGGAGTCCACCGTCCGGGCCACGAACGCGGCCTCCGCGCCGATCGCCAGCGACACCGGGTTGAAGGGCGCGTCCAGCGAGCCCATAGGCGTCGACTTGGTGATCTTCCCGACCTCGGAGGTCGGCGAGTACTGGCCCTTGGTCAGACCGTAGATCCGGTTGTTGAACAGCAGGATCTTGAGGTTGACGTTGCGGCGCAGCGCGTGGATCAGGTGGTTGCCGCCGATCGACAGCGCGTCGCCGTCACCGGTGACGACCCACACCGAGAGATCGCGGCGCGAGGAGGCCAGACCCGTGGCGATGGCGGGGGCGCGGCCGTGGATGGAGTGCATCCCGTAGGTGTTCATGTAGTACGGGAACCGGGAGGAGCAGCCGATGCCCGAGACGAAGACGATGTTCTCCTTCGCCAGACCCAGCTCGGGCATGAAGCCCTGCACCGCCGCGAGGATGGCGTAGTCGCCGCAGCCGGGGCACCAGCGCACTTCCTGATCGGACTTGAAGTCCTTCATCGACTGCTTCGCCTCGGCCTTGGGGACGAGGGAGAGCGCTTCGACGGTGCCCGTGCCGTGCGTGGACGTCTCAGCCATCAATGGCCTCCTTCAGAGCCGTGGCGAGCTGCTCCGCCTTGAACGGCATGCCGTTGACCTGGTTGTACGACTGGGCGTCGACCAGGTACTTCGCCCGGATGAGCGTGGCGAGCTGCCCGAGGTTCATCTCGGGGATCACCACCTTGTCGTAGCGCCCGAGGACCGCGCCGAGGTTCTTCGGGAAGGGGTTGAGATGGCGCAGATGCGCCTGCGCGACGGACTCCCCGGCTCTGCGCAGCCGCCGCACCGCCGCCGTGATCGGCCCGTACGTCGAACCCCAGCCCAGGACAAGGGTCCGCGCCTCGTGCGGGTCGTCCACGTCGAGGTCCGGGACGTCGATGCCGTCGATCTTGGCCTGCCGGGTGCGGACCATGAAGTCGTGGTTGGCCGGCGAGTAGGAGATGTTGCCGGTGCCGTCCTCCTTCTCGATGCCGCCGATCCGGTGCTCCAGACCCGGCGTGCCCGGGATCGCCCACGGCCGGGCCAGCGTCTGCGGGTCCCGCTTGTAGGGCCAGAACACCTCGGAGCCGTCCTCCAGGGTGTGGTTCGGGCCCTGCGCGAACTGCACCCGCAGATCCGGCAGATCGTCCAGGTCCGGGATCCGCCAGGGCTCGGAGCCGTTGGCCAGATACCCGTCGGAGAGGAGGAAGACCGGCGTGCGGTACGTCAGGGCGATCCGGGCCGCCTCCAGGGCCGCGTCGAAGCAGTCCCCCGGGGTGCACGGCGCGACGATCGGCACCGGGGCCTCGCCGTTGCGCCCGTACATCGCCTGGAGCAGATCCGCCTGCTCGGTCTTGGTGGGCAGACCGGTCGACGGCCCGCCGCGCTGGATGTCCACGACCAGCAGCGGCAGCTCCAGCGAGACCGCCAGGCCGATGGTCTCCGACTTCAGCGCCACACCGGGACCACTCGTCGTGGTCACGGCCAGCGAACCACCGAAGGCCGCGCCCAGCGCGGCCCCGATACCGGCGATCTCGTCCTCGGCCTGGAATGTCCGCACGCCGAAGTTCTTGTGTTTGGACAGCTCGTGCAGGATGTCCGACGCCGGAGTGATCGGGTACGACCCCAGGTACAGCGGCAGATCCGCCTGCCGGCTCGCGGCGACCAGGCCGTAGGACAGGGCGAGGTTGCCGGAGATGTTGCGGTAGACACCCGGCGGGAACGCCGTGGCCGCCGGGGCCACCTCGTAGGAGACGGCGAAGTCCTCGGTGGTCTCGCCGAAGTTCCAGCCCGCCCGGAACGCGGCGATGTTGGCCGCCGCGATGTCGGGCTTCCTGGCGAACTTGGACTTGAGGAACTTCTCCGTGCCCTCGGTGGGCCGGTGGTACATCCAGCTCAGCAGGCCCAGCGCGAACATGTTCTTGCTGCGCTCGGCCTCCTTGCGGCTGAGGTCGAACTCCTTCAGCGCCTCCACGGTGAGCGTGGTCAGCGGCACCGGGTGCAGGTGGTAGCCGTCCAGCGACCCGTCCTCCAGCGGACTGGTGTCGTAGCCGACCTTCTGCATCGCCCGCTTGGTGAACTCGTCCGTGTTGACGATCACCTCGGCACCGCGCGGCAGGTCGCCGATGTTCGCCTTCAGCGCGGCCGGGTTCATCGCCACCAGCACGTTCGGCGCGTCACCGGGCGTGAGGATGTCGTGGTCGGCGAAGTGCAGCTGGAAGGACGACACCCCCGGCAGGGTCCCTGCGGGCGCCCGGATCTCGGCCGGGAAGTTCGGCAGCGTCGACAGGTCGTTGCCGAACGAGGCGGTCTCCGAGGTGAAGCGGTCACCGGTGAGCTGCATACCGTCACCCGAGTCCCCCGCGAACCGGATGATCACCCGGTCGAGACGGCGGACGCCCTTGGCGCCCCCCGCTTTGCGCTGCTCTCCTACGACTGGTCCGTCGGCCTGCTCCGCTGGGCTACTGACCTGGCTGGTCACTGAACTGGACCTCCCTCGAGGCGGCTGTCCCGGACAGGCCTTCCCGCAGGCCTCCCAGGATCAACCCTACGACCGTAAGGGTCGCCTTCTTTGTGTCATTCGCATCTTGGACGCGACTTTGGGGTGATCGCGGGTGATCACGGGGGATCACGCACCCCTGCCGTGCATGTCAGGAATTGAGATACGTCAGCACGGCCAGGACCCTGCGGTGGTCTCCGTCGCTCTGGGACAGCCCCAGCTTCAGGAAGATGTTGCTGACGTGCTTCTCGACCGCTCCGTCGCTGACCACCAGCTGCCGGGCGATCGCCCCGTTCGTACGCCCCTCGGCCATCAGCCCCAGCACCTCACGCTCCCGCGGGGTGAGCCCGGCGAGCACGTCCTGCTTACGGCTGCGGCCCAGCAGCTGCGCGACCACCTCCGGGTCGAGGGCCGTACCGCCCTCGGCCACCCGCACCACCGCGTCCACGAACTCACGGACCTCGGCCACCCGGTCCTTCAGCAGATAGCCGACGCCCCGGCTGGACCCCGCGAGCAGCTCCGTGGCGTAGCGCTCCTCCACGTACTGCGACAGCACCAGCACACCGAGCCCCGGGTGCGCCTTGCGCAACCGCACCGCCGCCCGCACCCCCTCGTCGGTGTGCGTCGGCGGCATCCGCACATCGGCCACCACGACATCCGGCAGCTCGCCCTGCGCGTCCAGCTCGGTGATGGTCTTGATCAGCGCCTCGCCGTCACCCACCCCGGCGACGACTTCGTGCCCGCGGTCGGTCAGCAGCCGGGTCAGGCCCTCCCTGAGCAGCACTGAATCCTCGGCGATGACCACCCGCACCCTGTCCTCCACGATGTTCCGGCCCCCCACAGCCCGATGCCGCCCGTCCGCGGCCCCCAACGGCTCCGCGCCCACCCGTGCGACGGGTCCAGCATTTCAGGATCGGGGGGTGGATGGGGGTGGGACCGGCTTCTTGTCCGAGCGATTCGGACGGTGGGTGGGCACAGGCCGGGGGTTCAGGGGGCGGAGCCCCCGGGAGGGCCGGGGGCCCAGAGGACGAAACCCCCTGGCGGGCCAGATACGACCCCCCCGCCCCCACCGGAGGTCACCGCACGTACGCCCCCCGCCACGGCAACTCCGCCGTCACCCGGGTCGGCCCGCCCGCCGGCGAGTCCACCACCAGGACCCCGTCCACCGCGTCGAGCCGATCCGCCAGCCCCGCGAGGCCGGAACCCCGGGACACGTCGGCCCCGCCCGCGCCGTTGTCCACGACCTGCAGCATCAGCCGGTTCTCGGTCCGCCAGACCTCCACGCCCGCCCAGGTCGCCCGCGCGTGCTTGCTGACGTTCTGCAGCAGCTCCGACACCGTGAAGTACGCGATCCCCTCGATCGCCGGCGCCGGCCGCTCCGCCAGATCGACCTCGACCCGCACCGGCACCGTGCACCGGGAGGCCACCGCCGACAGCGCCGCGTCGAGACCCCGGTCCGTCAGCACCGCGGGATGGATCCCCCGGGCCAGGTCCCGCAGCTCCTGCAGCGCCGTCTTCACCTCGCCGTGCGCCTCGTCCACCATCCGCGCGGCCGCCTCCGGATCCTCTTGGAGCTTCTCCTTCGCCAGCCCCAGATCCATGGCCAGCGCCACCAGCCGGGCCTGGGCCCCGTCGTGCAGATCCCGCTCGATGCGCCGCAGGTCGGCCGCGGCCGTGTCGACCACGACCCCCCGGTCCGACTCCAGCTCCACCACCCGCGAGGCCAGCCGCGACGGCCCGAGCAGCCCGTGCACCAGCAGCCGGTCCACCATCGTCAGCGCCCGCAGGATCCACGGCCCGGTGATCGTGAACAGCAGGCCCACCAGCGCGGTCATCGTGATCTCGAAGGGGTTGTCGAGGTAGACCCGGTGCGTCTCGTCGCCGTACAGCTGGACCCCGTCCTGGCCGGCGTACATCGGGAACACCCAGAACCACAGCGGGTAGGTCAGCAGCCCCCAGCCCAGCACCCACACGTTCACGGCGACCGCGAACGAGAACACCGCCCAGGGCATCTGCAGCACCGAGTACAGCAGCGCCCGCCACGAGGCGCCGCTCTTGAGGACGGCACCCATCCACGCCATCGCACCCGGCTTCTTCATCCGCAGCGGCTCCGGCCCGGCCACCTCAAGGTCCAGCAGCGTCCGTGCCCGCGCCCGCTCCAGCGCCCCCAGACCGCGGCACCCGGCGAGGGCCGCCGCCAGGACCGGCACACCGAGGAACGTCACCAGCAGCCCCGCCCCCAGCGACACCATCGTCACCGCGTAGACGAACAGCAGGATGCTGATCGGCAGGCTGAGCAGCACGTAGCCGAGCTCGCGCCAGGTGCGTCCCTTGACCGGCGCCCGCAGCGCGACGGGCAGCCGGTGCCGCCGTCGTTCGGTGCTCCCGGGGTACCCGGGCCCGCCGTCGAGCCCGTATCCCTGTCCGTACTGCGTGGCCATCGGCGTCGTCCTTCTCCTCGTCCCGCTGCTGTGCTCTCGATACCTCCACCCTGCTCCGCCGCAGGTCGGCGGACCATGGAGTCCGTCGGCGTCTTGGACGGGGGGTTTTCCCTACCGCCCGCTTCCGGCCTGGTGGCCGCCGGCGCCCGCGGCGGAGGCGTCCGTACGGCCCTACCGCCCGCTTCCGGCCTGGTGGCCGCCGGCGCCCGCGGCGGAGGCGTCCGTACGATCACGCCACGGCAGTTCCGCCGTGACCGTCGTCGGGCCGCCCTCGGGCGACTCCAGGACGAACAGGCCGTCCACGGCGCCCAGCCGGTCGGCCAGGCCCTGCATCCCCGTACCGCCGTCGAGACTCGCGCCCCCGCGGCCGTCGTCCCACACCTGTATGAGCAGCCGGTCGGCCGTCCGCCACACGTCCACCGACGCCGACCTCGCCCGGCTGTGCTTGCTGACGTTCTGCAGCAGCTCCGAGACGGTGAAGTAGGCGATGCCCTCGATGGCCGCGGCAGGCCGCGCGGGCAGGTCGGCCGTCACCTTCACCGGGACCGTGCAGCGCGAGGCCACCGACGACAGGGCCGCGTCCAGGCCGCGGTCGGTCAGCACCGCCGGATGGATCCCGCGGGCCAGGTCCCGCAGCTCCTGGAGTGCCAGCTTCACCTCGCCGTGCGCCTCCTCGACCATCGCCGCCGCCGCGTCGGGATCCTCCAGCACCTTCTCCTTGGCCAGGCCGAGACCCATGGCCAGCGCCACCAGCCGGGCCTGTGCCCCGTCGTGCAGATCCCGCTCGATGCGCCGCAGGTCGGCCGCCGCCGTGTCGACCACGATCCCCCGGTCCGACTCCAGCTCGGCGATGCGCCGCTCCAGCTCGTCCGAGGGCGACAGCAGCCCGCGCACCATGGCCCGGTCGGCGTTGGCCAGCCCCCGCGCGATGAACGGCAGCACCGGCCACAGCACGAACAGCGAGGTCAGCGTGATGGTGAAGGTGAGGACGCCCCACGGCAGCCGCATGAACTCGTACAGCACCGTGCGCCAGCCCACCGGGTCCTTCAGCGACATCCACACCCGGGCGAGGAAGCCGCCCGAGCCGCGCAGCGGCAGCCGGCTCGGCTCGTCCACCCGCACCCCGAGCAGCGCCCTGGCCCGGGCCCGCTCCAGTTTGCCCAACTGCCGGGCGCCCATGAGTCCGGCGGCGAGCAGCGGGAACCCGATCACCGTGACGGTCAGCCAGAAGCTGGTGAACAGCACCGTCATGACGTAGGTGAATCCGAGCAGGGAGAGAGGAAGGTTCGCCAGGAGGTGCGCGATCTCCTTCCAGGTGTGCCGGTCGTAGGCGAAGCGGGGCGGTGGCGGGCGGTCGTCCTGCCCGGCCGCCGTCGCGGCCGCCTTCGCGCCGGTGGACGGGAAGCGTTCGGTCATACGCGTCAGCGTGCCCGGCCGAGGGCGCCCGCGCCATGAGGCGGACCGCCAGGATCGACTGAGGAAAACCCCACCCCCGCATGCCAGGGCGTGACGGGCTGCTTACCCTGCCTTTATCAGGGCCTAGACTCCCGTGCGTACAGATCGTCGAACAGCGGCGTCCGGGTGAACCGGGGGATCGCCGCAGGACCAGGTCCGAGTTTCAAGGGAGCGAGGGACGGACGTGCCGGAACCGACCGTCGTCACCACGACCGTCGTCGCGGCGGACTACTTCCAGTCCTATTCGGTCGTCGGACTGCTCGCCGTCGTCGGCGTGCTGTTCGTCGCCGTCGCCTTCGGGGCCGGCCGCCTGCTGCGGCCCGTGGTCCCCACACCCGAGAAGCTCCTGACCTACGAATGCGGCGTCGACCCCGTCGGCGAGGGCTGGGCCCACACCCAGGTCCGCTACTACGTCTACGCCTTCCTCTACGTGATCTTCGCCGTCGACTCGATCTTCCTGTTCCCCTGGGCGACCGTCTTCGCCGCCCCCGGCTACGGCGCGACGACCCTGGTCGAGATGTTCATCTTCCTCGGCTTCCTGGCCGTCGGCCTGCTCTACGCATACAAGAAGGGCGTCCTGGCATGGACGTGAACCCCTCGGTGTCCGAGCCTGTGTCCGAGCCCGTGCTGCTGCCCGAGCCCAAACGGCTCGGCGCCCTGGCCCGCCTCGCACCCGAGCCGATGAAGGTGATCCTCAACTGGGGGCGCCGCTACTCGCTCTGGGTCTTCAACTTCGGCCTCGCCTGCTGCGCGATCGAGTTCATCGCCGCGTCGATGGCCCGCCACGACTTCATCCGCCTCGGCGTCATCCCGTTCGCCCCGGGCCCGCGCCAGGCCGACCTGATGGTCGTCTCCGGCACCGTCACCGACAAGATGGCCCCGGCCGTCAAGCGCCTCTACGAGCAGATGCCGGAGCCCAAGTACGTCATCTCCTTCGGCGCGTGCAGCAACTGCGGCGGCCCCTACTGGGACTCCTACTCCGTCACCAAGGGCGTCGACCAGATCATCCCCGTCGACGTCTACGTCCCCGGCTGCCCGCCCCGCCCCGAGGCGCTGCTCCAGGGCATCCTCAAGCTCCAGGAGAAGATCGCCCGCGAGTCGCTGGGGGAGCGGTACGGCACGGAACGCCCCTCGGCGGCGGCGCTGCAGAGCGGCCTGGTGAAGCCACCGTCCCCGTCCGGCTCCGCGCCCGGGGAGGGACGATGAACGCGGTCGGCTGGCTGCCCGCCGACGTCCAGGAACTCTTCGGTACGGACGCCACGGCCGAGGAGTCGTACGAGGTCCTGACGGTCGACGTCCCCCCGGCGACCTGGATCTCCGCCCTGGAGACCGCCCGCGACCGGCTCGGCTGCACCTACTTCGACTGGCTGAGCGCGGTCGACGAACCGGGCACGGGCTTCCGCGTCACGGCGCACGTGGCGGCCCTGTCCCCCCTCCGCCGCCTCCTGCTGCGTACGACGATCCCGCACGAGACCCCCGCCCTGCCCTCCGCGGTCGGTGTCTACGCGGGCGCCGCCTGGCACGAACGCGAGACGCACGAGATGTTCGGCATCGCCTTCGAAGGCCACCCGGCACTCGACCACCTGCTCCTGCCCGACAGCTTCGAGGGCCACCCCCTGCGCAAGGACTTCGTCCTGGCCGCCCGCGTCGTCAAAGCCTGGCCCGGCGCGAAGGAACCCGGCGAGTCCGAACACGGCGGCCCCAAACGCCGCCAGATGCTTCCCCCCGGCGTCCCCGACCCCAACGAATGGGGCCCCCTGAAGGGCCAGCTCCCCCCGGCTCCGTCCCGCCCGACCCGAGCCACGGGACGCGAACGCCCTGCCCGGGGAGCGACCGGCCCCGCCGGCGAACGCCCGGTACGGCGGTCCCGCTCGGCGGCGGAGGGGTCTGCGAGTCAGGCTCCTGCCGGGAGCACCGGGGCGGAGTCGTCGCCGACTTCGGAGCCGGTGCCTGCTGAGGGTGGGTCCTCGACCCCGTCGACTCCACCACCGGCGTCGCCGCGCCGTGCGCGGAGTGCGGGCGAGGGCTCGGCGTCGCAGCGGACACAGCCGGGGTCCACCGCCGGCCCCCGCCGGGCCCGCAGCGCCTCGGAGGGCAGCACGAGCCAGCGCGCCGCGCCCGCCCCGGGCGACAGCGCGAGCCGGCCCGAGTCCGACAGCGCCCCGCGCACCCCACGCAGCTCGGACGCCCCCTGGCACCACGCCCGCCCGGCCTTCGAGGACCAGGAGCCGGCACCGTCATCCGAGCGCTCGGAAACCTCCGAGAGCCGTCCTGAGACTCGCCCCGAGAGCGTGGGCACCGACTCGGACGACACCGGGGAGCCCCGGGAACCGTCGGACACCCCGAAGCCCCCGGACAACCCCGAAGACCCCACACCCCCGACAGGAGGCACGCGGTGAACGACGCCCTCGACGTCATCCTGCGACTCCTGATCGTCTTCGTCGTCTTCCTCACCTTCCCCCTGATCATCGGCCAGACGGAACACAAGGTCATGGCCCACATGCAGGGCCGCCTCGGTCCCATGTACGCCGGCGGCTTCCACGGCTGGGCCCAGCTGGTCGCCGACGGCGTGAAGTTCGCGCAGAAGGAGGACGTCGTTCCCGCGGGCGCGGACCGCCGTATCTTCCAACTGGCCCCCGCCGTCGCCCTGCTGCCGTACCTCCTCGTCCTGCTCGCCATCCCCATCGGCCCCGGCGAGGGAGCCGTCGGCCAGGTCATCGACGCGGGTGTCTTCTTCGTCCTGGCCGTCATGGGCGTCGGCGTCCTCGGCTCGCTCATGGCCGGCTGGGCGTCAGCCAACAAGTTCTCCCTCCTCGGCGGCCTCCGCACCGCCGCCCAGCTCCTCGCCTACGAACTCCCGATGCTGCTCACCGCCGCATCCGTGGCGATGGCTGCCGGAACCGTCTCCCTAACCGGCATCCTCGACGCCTTCGAGTGGTGGTGGCTGCCGTGGCAGATCGTCGGCGCGATCGTCTTCTTCGTGGCCGGCCTCGCCGAACTCCAGCGCCCTCCCTTCGACATGCCCGTCGCCGACTCGGAGATCATCTTCGGTGCCTACACCGAGTACACCGGCCTCCGCTTCGCCCTCTTCCTCCTCGCCGAGTACGCCGGAATCGTCGTCCTGTGCGGTCTGACCACCGTCCTCTTCCTGGGCGGCTGGCACGGCCCCTGGGGTGCCGACGGCCTCGGCTGGGTCTGGACCCTGCTGAAGACCGCCGTCCTCGCCTTCCTCGTGATCTGGCTGCGCGTCACCTACCCGCGCCTGCGGGAGGACCAGCTCCAGAAGCTCGCCTGGACCCTCCTCGTCCCCCTTTCCCTCGCCCAGATCGCCCTCACCGGCGTCGTCAAGGTGGTGATCCAGTAACCATGGCCGCGTCCCTCCCGCCCTCCCGGCCCCGCATCCCCGGCAGCGGCCTGGCCAAGGGCCTGGCCGTCACCCTCCGCACGATGACGAAGAAGTCCGTGACCGCGCAGTACCCGGACGCCCAGCCCGACCTCCCGCCCCGCACCCGCGGTGTGATCGGCCTGTTCGAGGAGAACTGCACGGTCTGCATGCTCTGCGCCCGCGAGTGCCCGGACTGGTGCATCTACATCGACTCCCACAAGGAGACGGTCCCGGCGGCGACCCCCGGCGGCCGCGAACGCAGCCGCAACGTCCTCGACCGCTTCGCCATCGACTTCGCCCTGTGCATGTACTGCGGCATCTGCATCGAGGTCTGTCCTTTCGACGCCCTGTTCTGGTCCCCGGAGTTCGAGTACGCCGAGACCGACATCCACGACCTCACCCACGAGCGCGACAAGCTCCGCGAGTGGATGTGGACCGTCCCGGCCCCGCCGGCCCTCGACCCCGCCGCGGAGGAGCCGAAGGAAGTCGCCACCGCCCGCAAGACCGCCGAGAAACTCGCGGCCCAGCAGCAGCCCGCGCCCACCGAGTCCGCCGCCGACGAGCAGGCCCGCGCCGCGGAGGCCCCCACCCACCCGGCAGGTGACTCGCGGCAGCAGACCGACCAGCCGAGGCAGCGGCCTGCGGACCGGCAGACGGACCGGCAGGAGGGACAGGAATGATCCTGGCCGCAGCCGCCACGACAGCGGCACACGCGACCACCACGACAGCGGCGCACGCCACCACCACGGCCGCCGAAAGCCACGGCTTCCTCTCCCCGACCGGCGTCGAGATCGCCTTCCTCCTCGTCGGCCTGGTCACCTTCGGCGCCGCGATCGTCACCGTCACCACCCGGCAGCTCGTGCACGCCGCCCTGTGGCTGGTGGTGACCCTCGGCGGACTGGCCGTCGAGTACCTCCTGCTCACCGCCGAGTTCATCGCCTGGGTGCAGGTCCTCATCTACGTCGGATCCGTCGTCGTCCTCCTCCTGTTCGGACTGATGCTCACCAGGGCCCCGATCGGCCGCTCCCCGGACGCCGACTCCGGCAACCGCTGGGCCGCCCTCACCGTGGCCCTCGCCGCGGCCGCCGCCCTGGTCTGGGTCGTCGTCGACGCCTTCCGCACCACCTGGATCGACCTGAACGGCCCCGCCGCCGGTTCCACCGAGGCCACCGGCGCGAGCCTCTTCCAGAACTGGGTCCTCCCCTTCGAGGCCCTCTCCGTCCTCCTCCTCGCCGCCCTGGTCGGCGCGATCGTCCTGTCCCGCAAGGCGAAGGCCGACGCGGCGCCCGCGCCCGGAACCGCCCCAGCCGATCGCACCCCGGCCGGCCACAGCGAGAAGGGCCCGAGCGAAAAGGACCGCGGCGAGAAGGGCCCGAACGAGACGGACCGGAGCCAGAAGGAAGGCACGCGCTGATGCACCTCGCCTATCCCGCCGTCCTCTCCGCCCTCCTCTTCTGCACGGGCTTGTACGGCGTCCTCGCCCGCCGCAACGCGATCCTGGTCCTGATGTCGGTCGAGCTGATGCTCAACGCCGTCAATCTCAACCTGGTCGCCTTCGACGTCTGGCTCAGCAAGACCGCCGAGGAGACCCTGCACTCCGGCCAGGCCCTGACCCTGTTCACCATCGCCATCGCCGCCGCCGAGATCGGCATCGGCCTGGCGATCGTCCTCGCCGTCCACCGCAACCGCGGCACCGCGGACATCGACAAGCTCCGCGACACCGCCGAACGGCACGACCCGGACGACCGCGACCCCGACGGCCACGACAGCGACGCCCGCACGGCCGAGCAGCCCGGTGAGGCCCAGAAGGCTGAGGCCACCGCGTGACCACGACCACCCTCGCCGTCCTCGTCCCCCTCCTTCCGTTCCTCGGCGCCGCCGCCGGCCTGTTCCTGGGCCGCACGGCACCCGGCTTCGTCCGCCCGCTCGCCGTCCTGCCGACCCTCGCCTCCCTGGCGCTCGCCGCGCTGGTCGCCGCACGACAGGGCGGTGACACGGCCGTCGACGCGGCCACGGAACTCACCCCGACCGGCTCGGTCCCGATCGAACTCGCCCTGCACATCGACGGCTTCGCCGCCCTCGTCGCCGTCGTGGTCGGATTCGTCGCCACCTGCGTGCAGATCTACTCGACGGGCTATCTGCGCGACGACCCGCGCTACCCCTCGTATGCCGCTCTCGTCTCACTGTTCACCTCCGCGATGTTCCTGGTCGTCTACTCCGGCGACCTGATCGTGCTGCTGGTCGGCTGGGAAGTCATGGGCATCTGCTCCTACTTCCTGGTCGGCCACTACTGGGAGACCCCGGAGGCCCGCGCCGCCTCCCTCAAGGCCTTCCTGGTCACCAAGCTCGGCGACGTCCCCTTCCTCATCGGCCTGTTCGCCCTCGCCACCGACGCCGGCTCCTTCCGCATCACGAAGGTCCTCGGCGCCGTCGCCAGCGGATCGCTCGACCACCCGACGCTGATCGCCCTGCTGCTCCTGGCGGGCGTGGCGGGCAAGTCGGCGCAGTTCCCGCTGCACACCTGGCTCCCCGACGCGATGGCGGGCCCGACACCCGTCTCCGCGCTGATCCACGCCGCGACGATGGTCGCCGCCGGTGTCTACTTCATCGCCCGTCTCCTCCCGGTCTTCGAGGCCTCCCAGGCCGCGATGGTCGTCCTCGCCGTCATGGCCGCCGTCACCATGGCCGGCTCGGCGCTCGCCGCGCTCGCCCAGGACGACATCAAGCGCGTCCTCGCCTACTCGACGATCGGCCAGCTCGGCTACATGACCGGCGCCCTCGCCGTCGGCGACCGCGGAGCCGCCGTCTTCCACCTCCTGTCCCACGGCGCCTTCAAGGCGCTGCTGTTCCTCGCGGCCGGCGTGATCATCCACGCCGCCGGCACCAACTCGCTCGCCGCCATGTCCCGCATGCGGAACCTGCGCGACCGCGTCCCCGACGCCTACTGGACGATGACCGTGGCGCTGCTCGCGCTCGCCGCGATCCCGCCCTTCAGCGGCTTCTTCTCCAAGGAGGCCGTCCTCGGCGTCGCCGAGCACGTCGTCACCGGGCACACCGAGCACGCTCCCGCCGCCGCGGGCTGGATCGTCCTCGTCTCCGGCCTGCTCACGGCCCTGCTCACCGCCGCCTACGCGATGCGCCTGTGGCTGCTCGCCTTCCGGGGCCGGGGCACCGAAGCCCCCGACCACGGCAAGGAGCCGCTGACGATGACCGTCGTGCTGTGGGTGCTGGCCGTTCCGTCCCTGGCCCTGGGCGGATTCGCGTTCCGCGTGCTGCCCGACTGGTTCGACGGCCGTGCCCTCGGCCCGACCCTCACCACCTCCGTGCTCGGCACCGGCGTGGCCCTGGTCGGCGGCATCGTCACCTACGGCGCCTGGCGGCACACCACCGCGTTCGCGGCCCGTGTCCCGCTCGGCGCGGTCGCCGCCCACCCCGAGGGCGACGCCGCCCAGGTCGAGGCGGAAGCCATCGCCACCCACGAGCCGGCCTACGGCGACATCGCCTACGCGCCCGACCCCTCCGACCCGGGACGGCTCCTGCTAGGCCCCCTGCACCGGCACGCGGCCGCAGGCTTCCACCTGGACGCCGTCTACACGGCACTCTTCGTCCGCCCGGTCCAGGCCGGGGCGAGCCTCGTCCGGTTCCTCGACCGCGAGGTCGTCGAGACCTACGTACGCGGTGCGGGTGCGCTGCCCCGCTGGCTCGGCACCGCCGTACGACGCGCCCAGACCGGCAACGTCCAGACCTATGTGAGCGCGCTGCTCGCCGGCACCGTCGTCCTCGCGGTCGCCGCCGTCCTCGTCGCCACGGGAGCGTGAGCAGGCGTGATCGATATCAACGAGTCCGTGATGCAGGTCCTTCTGGCGTTCATCGTCGTCGGCCCGCTCCTCGGCGCCGCCGCGGCTCTCCTGCCTGCCCCGCCCGGGCTGAAGGGGAAGTCACCCGAGCAGGCGGTGCTCCGGCACGGTGTCACCGTCACCGGCGCGGTCCTCATCGCGGCGATCGTCCTGGCGCTCGGCTTCGACCACGACCAGCCGTCGAAGATGCAGGCCAGCACGGACATCAGCTGGATCCCCGCACTCGACGTACGCATCCACTTCGGCATCGACGGCATCTCCCTCCCCCTTCTGGTCCTGACCGCGCTGCTGACCTTCCTCTGCGCGCTCTACTCGTACTTCAAGATGCCCGAAGGCCCGACCCCGAAGGCCTTCGTCGCTCTGCTGCTCGTCCTCGAGTCCGGCACCCTCGCGACCTTCGCCGTCCTCGACCTGCTGCTGTTCTTCCTCGCATTCGAGATGGTCCTCATCCCGATGTACTTCCTCATCGCCCGCTGGGGCGGTGAGGGCCGGAGCCAGGCCGCCTGGCGGTTCATCCTCTACACGCTGCTCGGCTCCGTGGTCATGCTGCTCGGCCTGCTCCTGATCGGGCTCAAGGCGGGCACGTTCGACATGATGGCACTCGCCACTGACAACGGCCGGTCGCTGAGCACATCCGTGCAGGTCATCGCCGTTTTGTCGATCGGGATCGGCCTCGCGGTCAAGACGCCGATGTGGCCGCTGCACAGCTGGCTGCCCGACGCCCACACCGCCGCGCCGACCGTCGGCTCGGTCCTGCTGGCCGGTGTCCTGCTGAAGATGGGTACGTACGGATTCGTCCGGATCCTGCTGCCCATCGCGCCCGACGGCTTCCGTACCTTCGCGCCCTACCTCGCGGCGCTCGCCGTCGTCGGCATCATCTACGGATCCCTGGCCTGCCTGGCCCTCGCCAAGCAGGGCGCGAAGGGCGATCTCAAGCGCCTCATCGCTTACTCGTCCGTCGGTCACATGGGCTTCGTCCTGCTCGGCATCGCCACCATGACCCCGACCGGTGTGAACGGCGCCCTCTTCGCCAACATCGCCCACGGCCTCATCACCGGCCTCCTCTTCTTCCTGGTCGGAGCCCTGAAGGACCGCACAGGCACCACCGACCTCGACACCCTTGCCGAGGAGACCGGAGCCGCGCTCTACGGCAAGGCCCCGCGCCTCGGCGGGCTGCTCGCCTTCGCCGCCGTCGCCTCGCTCGGCCTGCCGGGCCTGGCCGGATTCTGGGGCGAGATGCTCGCCCTGTTCGGAGCGTTCCAGCCCGCCGCGGGCCTCAGCCGTCCCGCCTTCCTCACCTTCATGGCGATCGCCGCGTTCGGCACCCTGCTGACGGCCGCGTACCTGCTGATCGTGGTCCGCCGCGTCTGCATGGGCGCCCTGCCGCAGGACGCCCCGGCGCTCCCCGACGTCCGCTCCTACGAGTTCGCGGCCTGGACCCCGCTCGTCGCCCTCACCGTCGTCGCGGGCCTGTGGCCCAAGGCCCTCCTCGGCCTGAGCGACCCGGCCGTCCAGCAGCTCCTCGCAGGAGGCAACCGATGAGCTCCCCGGCCCAGCCCCTGGCCGCGTCGCTGGTCCAGTCCGTCGACTGGCTCGCGATCGCGCCGCCCACCATCGCGGCGGTCGTCGGACTCGTCGTCCTGGTCGCCGACCTGTTCGTCGCCGAGCACCGGAAGGCGCTGCTCGGCTGGACGTCGGTGGCGGGCCTTGCGGCCGCCACACTGATGCTGCTGCCCCTCCTGGACGGCGACCGCAGCACCTTCTGCCTGACCGGCGATGCCACCGTCTGCAGCTACACCGCCGACCGCTTCACCCTGGTCATCCAGTTCCTGGTCCTCGGTGGGGCCCTCCTCACCGCCCTCCTGTCGGTCACCGCCCTGAAGGACGGCCGCAAGGAGCTCCCCGAAGGGGAGTACTGGTTCCTGCTGCTGTCCTCCGCGGCCGGCGCCGCGCTCCTGCCCGCCTCCCGCGACCTGGCGACCCTGATCGTCGCCCTGGAGGTCGCCTCCCTGCCGGCCTTCGCGCTGGTCGGCCTGAAGTACGGCGACCGGAAGTCCTCCGAAGCGGCCCTGAAGTTCTTCCTGTCCTCGGTCACCGCGACCGCGGTCAGCCTCATGGGCATCAGCTTCGTGTACGCCTCCACGGGCACCCTCTACCTCTCCCAGGTCGCCAACCGCGTCCAGAACGTCGACGGACAGCTCCAGACGCTCGCCCAGACCGGCGTCGTCCTCACGCTGGTCGGCTTCGCCTTCAAGACGGCCGCCGTGCCCTTCCACTTCTGGGTGCCCGACACCTACGTGGGAGCGCCGCTGCCCATCGCCGCCTACCTGTCGGTCATCGGCAAGGCGGTCGGCTTCAGCGGCCTGATCCTCGTCACGGTCGTGGCCCTCCCGTCGTACGCCGACCTCTGGGGCCCTGCCCTGGCGGTCCTGGCCGCGCTCACCATGACCGTGGGCAACGTCGGAGCCCTGCGCCAGCAGGCCACGCGCGCGTACAGCGCGGTCCGCCTGCTCGCCTGGTCGTCCGTCGGCCAGGCCGGCTACCTGCTCGTACCGATCGCCGCCGCCGCGTACTCCGGGGACGCCGAGAAGTCGGTCGGCTCCACCGTCGCCTACGCCCTCATGTACGGCGCCGTGAACCTCGGCGCCTTCGCCGTGGCGGCCCTGGTCGGCCGTACCAAGCCCCTCAACCGCGTCGCCGACTACCGCGGCCTGTACGCGTCGAGCCCCTTGTCCGCCCTGCTTCTCGCCTTCTTCCTGCTCTGCCTCGCCGGACTGCCACCGGGCATCATCGGCCTCTTCGCCAAGGTCACCGTCTTCGCCGCGGCCGTCGACGCGGGCCTCGGCTGGCTGGCCGTGATCATGGCTGTCAACGTCGTCATCGCGCTGTTCTACTACCTTCAGTGGACGACCCTGCTCTTCCGCGCCCCCGAGGGCGAGCCCGAGAAGCACCGCGTCCCTGCCCCCCTCACCGCCGCCATCGCCCTGACCGGCGTCCTCGGCATCGTCCTGTCCGGGGCACCGCAGCTCGTTCTCCGCTTCACCGACACGGCGCTCTTCTGAACGACAGCCGCTTTCGGGTGCCCCACGCGCGCGTGGGGCACCCGCCTCCCCACGCGCGCGTGCCGCTTCCCGGGCCCGTTCACCCGGACGGCCCAAACCCGCCGCCGCACGCACAAGGGAACTAGTGCCCCCCGCCTGGCGTTGACCAGTACGGGAGGGTCCACTGGACGTGACACCACGGCACCAGTGGCACCGCAGATCACCGAGCAAGGGTCCCCCTGCCGCACCACTTGGAGGGCGTACCGTGCACCGCCGGCACAACGGGCTCAGGACCGCAGTCCTCCTCGGGGGACTGTCCGCCCTCATCATCGTCATCGGCAGCTTTTTCGGCCGCATGGGGCTCGTCATCGCCGTACTGGTAGCACTGGCCACCAACGCCTACGCCTACTGGAACAGCGACAAACTGGCGCTGCGCGCGATGCGGGCCCGCCCGGTGAGCGAGTTCGAGGCCCCAGGGCTCTACCGCATGGTCCGCGAGCTCTCCACCCAGGCCCGCCAGCCCATGCCGCGTCTGTACATCTCTCCGACGGAGGCGCCCAACGCCTTCGCCACGGGCCGCAACCCGCGCAACGCCGCCGTGTGCTGCACCGAAGGAATCCTGCGCCTTCTGGACGAGCGTGAGCTGCGCGGCGTCATCGGCCACGAGCTCAGCCACGTCTACAACCGCGACATCCTCATCTCGTCGGTCGCCGGGGCCCTCGCCTCCGTGATCATGTTCCTGGTCAACTTCGCCTGGCTGATCCCGATCGGGCGCTCGGACGACGACGACGGCCCCGGCCTGCTCGGCATGCTGCTGATCATGATCCTGGGTCCGCTCGCCGCCTCGCTCATCCAACTGGCCATCAGCCGCTCCCGGGAGTACCAGGCGGACGCCTCCGGCTCCCAGCTCACCGGCGACCCACTCGCCCTGGCCAGCGCCCTGCGCAAGCTCGAACTCGGCACGAAGCAGCTCCCGCTGCCCCCCGAGCCGCGCATCGAGACCGCAAGTCACATGATGATCGCGAACCCGTTCCGCCCCGGCCAGGGCCTCTCGAAGATGTTCTCCACGCACCCGCCGATGGCGGAACGCATCGCCCGGCTAGAGAAGATGGCAGGTGGGAACCAATGAGGACCATTCTCAACGTCATATGGCTCGTCCTGAGCGGCTTCTGGCTGTTCCTCGCCTACATGCTCGCGGGCCTGCTGCTCTGTATCACCATCATCGGGATCCCGTTCGGCATCGCGGCCTTCCGCATTGGCGTCTACGCCCTGTGGCCCTTCGGGTACACGACGGTCGAGCGGCGTGACGCGGGCGCGCCGTCCTGCGTGGGCAACGTGCTGTGGCTGGTGCTCGCGGGCTGGTGGCTGACCCTCGGCCACATCGCCACCGGCATCGCCCTGTGCGTCACGATCATCGGCATCCCGCTCGGCATCGCCAACTTCAAGCTCATCCCGGTCTCGCTGCTCCCGCTCGGCCGCGACATCGTCCGGACCGACGAGCCGTTCACGGCACGCTGACGGCGGGGCCGCGCGGCCCGGTTTCCACAGGCCAGGGGTTGTCCACAGGCCCGCCCGGCTGTCAGCGGCGGCCTGCATCATGAACCCATGACCGCGATCGAGCAGTTGCCGGGGGCCAAGAGAGCCCGACCCGCAACAGTGGCGAAGTGCCTGCCCCCAACGCCCCGCAGCCCTATGCCTTCCCCGCCCCGGCCCCCGCCGCCCACTGCCGCACTCCATACACGACCGCGCCCACCACCAGCACACCCGCTCCCACGACCACCGATACAGCCGGCAGCGAGAACGCGAGCACCACGCAGCCGGCCAGCCCGACTCCCGCCACCACCCGAGCCGCGAGCGCCGCCGACATCGAAGTCGATGCCGATGCCGATGCCAGGGTCCAGGCCGACGCGTTGGCCACGGCGTAGTACGTCAGCACACCGAAGGAGGAGAACCCGATCGCGCCCCGGACGTCCACCGTGGCGGCCAGGACCGCGACCACCGCACCCACCGCCAACTCCGCCCGGTGCGGCACCTGGAAACGCGGATGCACGGCCGCCAGCGCCCCCGGCAGATGCCGGTCCCGGGCCATGGCCAGCGTCGTCCGCGAGACGCCGAGGATCAAAGCCAGCAGTGAGCCCAGCCCGGCCACGGCCGCACCGACCCGCACCACCGGCACGAGCCAGGGCGTCCCGGCCGCCCGCGCCGCATCGGCCAATGGCGCCGACGCGTCCGCGAGACCGTCCGACCCGAGCACCGAAAGGACAGCCGCCGCCACACACGCGTACACCACCAGCGTGATGCCCAACGCCAGCGGAATCGCGCGCGGAATGGTGCGCGCCGGGTCGCGTACCTCCTCACCGAGGGTCGCGATACGGGCGTACCCGGCGAACGCGAAGAACAGCAGGCCGGCGGCCTGAAGCACTCCGTCCGCTCCGCCCGAGGCCCCGGCGTCCAGCCGCCCGGCGTCCGCCGCACCGGACACCAGGCACCCGACCACCACGGAAGCGAGGACAGCCAGCACCACCGCCACGATCACCCGCGTCAGCCACGCCGACTTCTGGATCCCGCCGTAGTTCACCGCGGTCAGCGCCACTACGGCCGCGACCGCCACCGCATGCGCCTGCCCAGGCCACACGTACGTGCCCACAGTCAGCGCCATCGCCGCACAGGAGGCCGTCTTCCCGACCACGAACGACCAGCCTGCGAGATACCCCCAGAACTCCCCGAGCCGCTCACGCCCGTAGACATACGTGCCGCCCGAGGCGGGATACCGGGCGGCGAGGCGAGCCGACGACTTGGCGTTGCAGTAGGCGACCACCGCGGCCACGGCGAGCCCGAGGAGCAGCCCGGACCCGGCCGCGTGTGCCGCCGGTGCGAGGGCGGCGAAGATCCCGGCTCCGATCATCGAGCCGAGTCCGATGACGACGGCGTCCCCCACACCGAGGCTACGGCGCAGTGCGGAAGCGGAGGCTGTCATGCACCGCACCCTACTGATCAGTGCAACCGGCGGCTGACGTCAGGGCGTCCTCCTCACCAAGACGGCGTGAAAGCGCGCGGCAAGGACGACGCGCGCGGGACGCCCGACGTACGACGCACGAACACGGCCTGCCGGGAGCAAGATCACATGGCCGGGACAGTGCGGGCACAGCGTGAAAGGGCAGGTTCACGGCATGACCATCATCAGCTGGATCATCCTGGGACTGTTGGCCGGAGCCATCGCGAAGTTCCTGCTGCCCGGGCGCGACCCGGGTGGCCTCATCGGCACGACCCTGATCGGCATCGCGGGCGCGTTCATCGGCGGCTGGATATCGGCCCGCTGGATGGACCACCCGATCACCAAGGACTTCTACGACGGCACGACCTGGGCCGCGGCGATCGGCGGATCGCTCGTCCTCCTGGTCGTCTACCGCCTCCTGTTCGGCAACTCGCGCAGCTGAACGCGACCACCGACCGCGGCCGACAAGCGAGAAGGGCGGACACCGGCAGGTACCCGCCCTTCCTCGTACCGGTGCGGACCGGGAGCCCCGAGGACCCGACCGGACCTACCGGTAGTTCACGAACTGCAGGGCGAAGTCGTAGTCCTTGTCCTTGAGCAGGGCGATGACGGCCTGCAGATCGTCCCGGCTCTTGGAGCTGACCCGCAGCTCCTCGCCCTGGACCTGTGCCTTCACGCCCTTCGGGCCCTCGTCGCGGATGGCCTTCGCCACCTTCTTCGCGTTGTCCTGGGAGATGCCCTCCTTGATCGAAGCGAAGATCTTGTACTCCTTGCCGGAGAGCTGGGGCTCGCCCGCGTCCAGAGCCTTCAGCGAGATACCGCGCTTGATCAGCTTGGACTGGAAGACGTCGAGGATCGCCTTCACCCGGTCCTCGGAGTTCGCCTCCATGAGGATCTGCTCACCGGACCACGAGATCGAGGCGCCCACGCCCTTGAAGTCGTAGCGCTGCGAGATCTCCTTGGCGGCCTGGTTGAGTGCGTTGTCGACCTCCTGCCGCTCGACCTTCGAGACGATGTCGAAACTGGAGTCGGCCATGTCCTGTGGCTCCTTGTATCGGGGTGCGTATCGTGCGTACCGGCGTACGTGGGCGGCCGCCGGTCCCGTTCAGGTCCCGGGCCGCATCCGGACAAGCCTAGCCACCCCCCGCCCTCCGGGCGCCGATCAATCGGGTGGCGAAGCACCCCTCCACATCAGGTATTGTTTACGTCGTTGCCACGGAGCGCCGCCGAAAAGCGGTTCGAAGGGCAGCAACCCCCGGCGGTGTGCCCGAGCGGCCAAAGGGAGCAGACTGTAAATCTGCCGGCTCAGCCTTCCCAGGTTCGAATCCTGGCGCCGCCACACTGGGGAGAACCCCCTTCCTCTGCGGAGACGCGGAAGAAGGGGGTTTTTCGTATGCAGCTGCCGCAGAGCAGGGGTGACACGTCTCTCACTCGGCAAGCTACGGCGCAAAGGCGGCGAACGCCTGCGGTGGCTGCGGAGGTTCGGCGCGCCAGCCGGACGAGTCGGTACGTCCTGGGCGGCCTGACACGATGAGCCGCGACGACCCGACCGGGAGTACGGCAACCGGCCGAGCGCGCCCCACCGCACCTCACGCGGCGCGCCCCGTGCGCCCCACCACTCCGCCGCCTACTCGCTCCCGTGGGCGAGTTCGATGTCGTGGTCGTCCACGCCGGTGCCCGAGACCGACGCGCCCGCGGCGGGTACCCGGTCGCGGCTGCTGCCGCTGGTACGCCGTGATCGCCGTGGGCATGGGGGTGACCGCGTACCCGCCGATGTCCAGGTCGGAGAAGGCGTACGCCCCGTCGAGGCCGGTCCGGGGCGTGGCGATCACGTTGCCCGCAGCGTCCACCAGCGTCACCCGCGCGTCGGTCAACGGCGCACCCCCTCCGCGCACCGTGCCCCGCACCTGTGCGCCGGGACGCAGTCCGAGGCGCGGGTCAGGGGAGGGCAGGCATACTCGCGCCGCGCACGCGGCACACTGGCCCCATGTCCTCCCGCCGCAGAAACTGCCCCGAGTGCCGCCGCGAGATCGCCGTCGTCGCCGGGCGGTACGCGCGCCACGACCCGCCCGGCGCCCGGGAACACGGCGAACTCACCTCTTGCCCGGGCTCCCGCCGACAGGCTCGGCCCGGCGCGGAGCAGCCGGCCCTGGACGGCTACGCGGTGCCGGACTTCCCCGGCCAACTGCCCCTGTTCTAGGGAAACTCCGCACGGGAGCCGTCAGTTCCCCGCCACCGACTTAACCGCCACGGACACCGGAGCGGGCCCGCTGATCAGCTCCAGGGTGAGCCCGGCCGTCGCAGCGGTGTCCACCAACTCCGCCAATACGGCGGCCACGTCGTCACGCGGAATCGGCCCGCGGCCCGTATGCGCCTCCAGGCGGACGAGGCCGGTGCCGGCGTCGTCGGTGAGCTGACCGGGCCGCAGGATCGTCCAGTCCAGGGCGTTCAGACCGCGCACGTACGCGTCCGCCTCGCCCTTGGCACGCAGGTACACGTCGAAGATCTCGTCGCCCTCGTGCCCAGGGTCGGCGCCCATGGACGACACGACCACCAGGCGCCGTACGCCCGCCTTCACCGCCGCGTCCGCGAAGAGGACCGCCGCGGCCTTGTCCACCGTGTCCTTGCGGGCCGACCCGCTGCCCGGGCCCGCGCCGGCCGCGAAGACCGCCGCGTCGGCACCCCGCAGGCGCTCCGCGACCTCGTCCACGGACGCCGACTCCAGGTCGAGCACGACCGGTTCGGCACCGGCCTCCCGCAGATCGTCGGCCTGTTCGGCCTTACGGATGATCCCCGCTACCTCGTCCCCGCGCGCGGCGAGCAGCCGCTCCAGCCGCAACGCGATCTGACCATGACCACCAGCGATGACAATGCGCATGCCTCCGACCGTACGCCCGGACGCCCCCGTCCGCCGCACGACTTCGCCCACGCCCCCACGACGCACACGACACACCCGCCCAATGCCCTACACCCGCCCACCGCCCTACATCCCCACCCGCCCACGTCCCCACCGCTCCACACCCCACGACAGAGCGTCGGTCCTCCGCCAAGCCGCTTCACACCCGGCCCCTACGACACCTCCCCCCGGCCCCTACGACACCTCTCCCCGCCCCTGCCGCGGCAGCCCCAGTTCCGCCGAAGCCGCCGAATCGCAGTACTCCCGCACCGCGCTGGTCCGCGCCACCACACGCCCCCGGTGCACCACCACCCGGCTGTACGCCAGCGAGAGCGCCCCCGCCAGTGTGTCCCCGCGCACCGCGAGCAGTTCGGCCGGGAAGCCCGCCTCCACGCGGACCGCGGGCAGCCCCAGCACCGCCCGCGCCGACGTGCTCACCGCGTCGTACGCCTCCTCGGGTGCCAGCCCGTAGCGCGAGGCCAGCAGGAACGCCGCCTCCAGCGGATCGCCGCGCCCCACCGGGTTCGACACGTCCCGCAGCGCCCCACTCCCGGCGGCCACCCGCACCCCGGCCGTGCGCAGCAGCCGCACCGGAGCCGCGCCCCGCCGGTCCACGCCACCGCAGCCGCCCTGCGGCAGGCACACCACCGCCACCCCCGCCGCCGCGAGCTGGTCGGCGGTCCGCGAGGCCACCTCGGTGGGCAGCCGTCCGAGGTCGCCGCACGGGCTCAAGGTCACGCCGGGACGCAGCCCGCCCGCCATCGCCGCGAGCCGGGCCAGCCGCGCCGGATCCCCGGCGTCCGTGTGCAGGTCGACGGGACAGCCGTGCTCGGAGGCGACCTCCAGGACCGCCTCCACGTACCCCGTCGGATCCGGGTCGAGATCGGGCCGGCCGCCCACCACCGAGGCGCCCATCTTCACCGCGTCCCGCAGCACCGCCAGCCCGTCCGCGCCGGCCACCCCGGTCAGCACCCGTGGCATCGCGACCGTCGTCAGCTCGGTCAGCCCCCGCAGGGCCCGCCGCGCCTGCAACACGGCCTCCAGCGCGCCCAGCCCCTGGACGTCCCCCACGCGCACGTGGGCCCGCAGCGCGGTCGCCCCGTGCCCGAGCTGGAGCAGCGCGGCCTCGGTGGCCCGGCGCTGCACGTCCCGCGGCTCGTACGAGACGGGTCCCTCGGTGTCGGCCGACAGGGCCGTGTCGGCGTGGGCGTGCGCTTCGGCCGGGGCCGGCAGGAGCAGATAGCCGCCGAGGTCCACCCGCGCCCCGCACGCGCGCGTGCCGCCCGCCGCCAGGCTGCCGGCCGTCCCGACCGCCTCGATGTGCCCGCCGCCCAGCCGTACGTCCACGGTCCGGCCGTCGGTGAGCCGCGCCCCGCACAGCAGCAGCGACGACGGGTCGGCCGGACCCGGCGAGGACGACGGGGGCGGTGGCGGCTGCGGCTGGCTGTCGGGCATCGCGCTCCAGGGGCTCGGGCTTGCGCACGGGAGGACGCATGATCACGCAGAGTGAGTCGAGCCTAGGACGGCCTCCCGCCCATGGCGGGGAGGAGCGCAATAGTCGTACCGGTGTGGCCCGCTGTGCGGATGGGAAGCGGGAGGGATGCGGAAAGGGCTGGCGCTCGAGAGGCCGCCGGCAGGCCGCCGGCAGGCCGCCGACAGGACGGTCCGAGCGCCTGCGGCGGGTACCCCGAAACGGATTTGGGTGAACGGCTTCCGACCGTGTAATGTCTTCATCGCTCGCCCCAATAGCTCAGTCGGCAGAGCGTCTCCATGGTAAGGAGAAGGTCAACGGTTCGATTCCGTTTTGGGGCTCTGGTGTGTGAGGTTCCCGTCGCGAGGCGGGACCCGATCGCATCACAGCGGTGTAGCTCAGTCGGTAGAGCAAGCGGCTCATAATCGCTGTGTCACCGGTTCAAGTCCGGTCACCGCTACTGACAGTAGCCGATTGCGGGGTCGGTCCTTCGATCGGCTACTCTTTTATGCGTTAAACCATCCCATCCGTTCGTCAAGGAGCACTCACGTGGCTGCCACCGACGTCCGCCCGAAGATCACGCTGGCCTGCGTGGAGTGCAAGGAGCGGAACTACATCACCAAGAAGAACCGGCGTAACAACCCGGACCGTCTTGAGATGAAGAAGCACTGCCCGCGTTGCAACGCGCACACCGCGCACCGCGAGACGCGATAAATCAGGCTCGTACGCGAGGCCGCTCCCGAGTGATCGGGGGCGGCCTCGCGTCGTTGAACGACCCGTACCGGTCAGTAGAACGACCCGGTCAGTAGAGCAACCCGGTCGGTAGAGCAACCAGGAGGTGCCGAGCCATGGCGCTCGACCAGTCCTTCGTGGGGCGGACGTACCCGCCCACCGCGCCCTACGAGGTGGGCCGGGAGAAGATCCGAGAGTTCGCCGAGGCGGTCGGGGACGCCAACCCCGCGTACACGGACCCGGAGGCGGCCAAGGAACTCGGCCACCCCGACGTGATCGCGCCGCCGACCTTCGTCTTCTCGATCACCTTCAAGGCCGCCGGCCAGGTCGTCCAGGACCCCCAGCTCGGCTTGGACTACAGCCGGGTGGTGCACGGCGACCAGAAGTTCGCCTACCGCCGCCCGGTGCGCGCAGGCGACCGGCTCACGGTCACCTCGACCATCGAGGCCGTCAAGTCCCTCGCGGGCAACGACATCCTGGACATCCGAGGCGAGGTCCACGACGAGGCCGGCGAGCACGTCGTGACCGCCTGGACCAAGCTCGTGGCCCGCGCGGCCGAGGAGGCGTGAGCGATCCCATGACGGCGAAGATCTCCTACTCCGACGTCGAGGTCGGCACCGAACTGCCCGCGCGGACCTTCCGCGTGACCCGGGCGGATCTCGTCCGGTACGCGGGTGCCTCCGGCGACTTCAACCCGATCCACTGGAACGAGAAGTTCGCCAAGGAGGTCGGCCTGCCGGACGTCATCGCGCACGGCATGTTCACCATGGCCGAGGCGATCCGCGTGGTCACTGACTGGGCCGGTGACCCGGGTGCGGTCGTCGAGTACGGCGTCCGCTTCACCAAGCCGGTCGTCGTCCCGAACGACGACGAGGGCGCCGTGATCGAGGTCGCCGCCAAGGTCGCGGCCAAGCTCGACGACAACACCGTCCGCGTGGACCTGACGGCGACCAGCGCGGGACAGAAGGTGCTGGGCATGTCGCGGGCGGTCGTACGGCTGGCCTGAGCCGGTCGGCGGCGCACATCAGTGACGGGTAAGGGTAAGGGGCGCTTTCCGTAGCGGGGCGCCCCTTACGCGCACGGAGGCCTGGGTACCCCCTTGACTCACTTAGTGATTGAGTACTAACTTACTTCCATGGCCAGGATGAGTGCGGAGGAGAGGCGCGAGAGCGTCATCCGTGCGGCGACGACCGAGTTCGCCCGCGGCGGCTACCACGGCACGTCGACCGAGGCGATCGCCCGGCGGGTCGGCGTCTCGCAGCCGTATCTCTTCCGGCTCTTCCCCGGCAAGAAAGCGATCTTCCTGGCGGCGGCCGAGCGGTGCGTCGAGGACACCATCCGGATGTTCGCGGAGGCGGCCGAGGGGCTGGAGGGCGAAGAGGCCCGCCATGCCATGGGCGGCGCGTACATCGAGGCCATCTCCGAACAGCCCGAGCTGCTGATGATGCAGATGCAGATGTACCTCGCCGTGGCGGCCGCCGAGGAAGAGGGGGACCACGAGTTCGGTGAGGCCGTGCGCAGCGGCTGGATGCGTCTGTGGGACACCATCCACCTGCCACTGGGTGCCGACGCTCACGAGACGACGACTTTCCTGTCCCAGGGCATGCTCATCAACTGCCTGGTGGCCATGGGATTCCCGGCCGATCACCGGGTCTGGGCGGGATTGACCCCGCCGGAGCCCGGCGGCTGACAAGGAAGGGCGAGGATGCCCGGCCTTTTCATGACCGCAAAAGTTAGTAATCAATAACTAATCGATCACGCGAATCGCCCTTGGAGGAGCGATGTCACAGCGGACAGCACGTCGCGGGGGAGCCGCCTGGGCCCTCGTCATCACCAGCGTCGCCGGATTCATGGCGGCTCTCGACAACCTCGTCGTCACCACCGCGCTGCCCTCCATCCGCGAGGACCTCGGCGGCGCCCTGCACGATCTGGAATGGACCGTGAGCGCCTACACGCTCACCTTCGCCGTCCTGCTGATGTTCGGCGCGGCCCTCGGCGACCGCTTCGGCCGCCGCCGGCTCTTCATAGCGGGACTCGCCGTCTTCACCGGGGCCTCCGCCGCGGCGGCCATGGCACCCGGCATCGACTCCCTCATCGCGGCCCGCGCGGTCCAGGGCGCCGGCGCGGCCGTCATGATGCCGCTGACGCTCACCCTGCTGACGGCCGCCGTACCCGCTGCCAAGCGGGGTATGGCGTACGGCATCTGGGGCGCCGTCAACGGACTGGCCGTCGCCTCCGGGCCGCTGGTCGGCGGCACCCTCACCGAACACATCTCCTGGCAGTGGATCTTCTGGCTGAACGTCCCGCTGGGACTGGCCCTGCTGCCGCTCGCCCGCCTCCGCCTCGCCGAGTCGCACGGCACCGGCTCACCGCTCGACATCCCCGGCACCCTGCTCGCCAGCGGCGGTCTCTTCGGGATCGTCTACGGCCTCGTCCGCGGACCCGTCGACGGCTGGACCGGATCCCTCGTCCTGACGGGCCTGTTCGCCGGCACCGCACTGCTCGCGGGCTTCGTCCTCTACAGCACCCGCGCCAGGAACCCCATGCTCCCGATGCGGCTCTTCCGCTCCCGGGCGTTCTCGGGCATCAACGCGGCGAGCCTGCTGATGTTCCTCGGCATGTTCGGCTCGATCTTCCTGCTCAGCCAGTACATGCAGGGTGTCCTCGGCTACTCGCCCACCGAGGCGGGCCTCAGGATGCTGCCCTGGACCGGTATGCCGATGCTGGTCGCCCCGATCGCCGGCATCCTCGCCGACCGCATCGGCGGCCGCCCGGTCGTCGCCGCCGGCCTTTTCCTGCAGGCCCTGGGCCTCGGCTACATGTCGGTAGTGGCCACGGCGGACGCCTCCTACACCGCCCAGTTGCCCGCCTTGATCGTCAGCGGCATCGGCATGGCCCTGTACTTCGCCCCCGCCGCGCACCTGGTGATGTCCAGCGTCCGGCCCCAGGAGCAGGGCATCGCCTCCGGCGCGAACAACGCCCTGCGCGAGGTGGGTGGAGCGCTCGGTATCGCTGTCATGGCGTCGATCTTCGCGGCCCAGGGCGGCTACGAGTCCGGCCAGGCCTTCGTCGACGGCATGCGGCCTGCCCTGGTGACGGGCTCGGCGGTGGTCGGCCTCGCCGGCATCGCGGCCCTGCTGATCCCGACCCGACGGCACACCGAGCGACAGGCGGCCGCCGCCGAACCGGCGCCCGTCCTGGAGACCGCTTCCCGCTGAGACCAGCAGGCCTGACCACCAGGTTCGACGACCCGAAGGAGGAACAGCCATGCCCACCCTTCCCTGGACCGTCCCGAACACTCCGCCCGACGACACCGAGGTGCACGTCTTCGCCTCCCGCTTCGAGACCCGCACGCTGTGGGGAGCGCTCAAGTTCCTCGCCGGTACGCCCGCCGTCTGGCGGCAGGTGAGCCGGAGCCCGGGCGCCTACGGGGCCACGCTGAAGGCGCAGCCCTTCAAGCGGACCTTCTGGACGCTGTCCGCCTGGGAGTCGAAGGACGCGCTCCGCGACTTCGTCCGTTCGGGCGCCCACGGCCCGGCCGCCCGGGGCCTCGCCCCGCAGATGGCGGACGCGGCGTTCACCACCTGGCAGGCGAAGAGCGAGGAACTCCCGCTCTCCTGGTCCGAGGCGATGCGACGCCTGTCCTGACAGCCACGCGTGCGTGCGGCCCCCTTCCTCACGAAGGCGGCCGCACGCACGCGTGCCCGAGCCTGTCAGTGCCGTCTCGTACTCTTGAGCCCGTGCAGGAACTCCACGACGCCCCCCTCGCCCCGCTGACCACCTTCCGGCTGGGCGGTCCCGCGACCCGGCTGATCACCGCGACGACGGACGACGAGGTGATCGCCGCCGTCCGCGAAGCCGACGAGGCGGGCACCCCCCTGCTGCTCATCGGCGGCGGCTCGAACCTGGTCATCGGCGACAAGGGCTTCGAGGGCACCGCCCTCGTCATCGCCACCCAGGGCTTCTCCCTCGACGGCACCCGGCTGGAGCTGGCCGCCGGCGAGGTGTGGACCGACGCCGTCGCCCGCACGGTGGAGGCGGGCCTCGCCGGCATCGAGTGCCTGGCCGGCATCCCCGGCTCGGCGGGCGCGACCCCCATCCAGAACGTCGGGGCGTACGGCCAGGAGGTCTCCTCGACGATCACCGAGGTCGTCGCGTACGACCGCCGGACCGGCGAGACGGTCACTCTGGCCAACGCGGACTGCGCATTCTCCTACCGCCACAGCCGTTTCAAGTCCGACCCGGAGCGCTACGTGGTGCTGCGCGTGCGCTTCGCCCTGGAGGAAGCGGGCGGCTTCTCCGCCCCCCTCCGGTACGCCGAGACGGCCCGCGCCCTCGGCGTGGAAGCGGGCGACCGCGTCCCGCTCGCGTCTGCCCGGGACACGGTGCTCAAGCTGCGCGCCGGCAAGGGCATGGTCCTGGACGCCGAGGACCACGACACCTGGTCTGCAGGCTCCTTCTTCACCAACCCGATCCTCACGGACACCGGCTTCGCGACGTTCCGCGCGCGCGTGAAGCAGCGCCTGGGCGACGACGCCGAGCCCCCCGCCTACCCGGCGGGGGAGGGCCACACCAAGACCTCCGCCGCCTGGCTGATCGACAAGGCGGGCTTCACCAAGGGCTACGGCGACGGTCCCGCCCGCATCTCCACCAAGCACACCCTGGCCCTCACCAACCGGGGGAGTGCGACCACCGAGGACCTCCTCACCCTGGCCCGTGAGGTCGTGGCCGGTGTCCACGAGGCCTTCGGCATCACGCTGGTCAACGAGCCGGTGACGGTCGGGGTCAGCCTGTAGGCGCTCGGCGTCGGTGCTGGGGGCGGGTGGGTGCGCAACTCGGCGCGACGAGGTGCCGCTGCGCCCACCCGTGCCGCCCCTAGCGGCACGCATGCCCGCAGCGGGGGCGGTGCGCATGCCCGCAGCCACCCGCCGGACGGACGCAAGGGGCCGTACCGGGGGGTGTCCGCCCGCAGCGGTTGTCGCGTCAACGAACAGCGAGTCGGTACGCAACCCCATCGCGACGTTCCGAGGACGGACACCCCCCGGCACGGCCCCGACCCCCCACCCACCCGCAGCCGCGCTACGACACCAACCAGTCGTCCACCCCCGCCAGCAGCTTCGTCTTCACATCCTCCGGCGCCGCCGACCCCCGCACCGACTGCCGGGCCACCTCCGCCAGCTCCGCGTCCGTGAACCCGTGATGCTGCCGCGCGATCTCGTACTGCGCCGCCAGCCGGGACCCGAACAGCAGCGGATCGTCCGCCCCCAGAGCCATCGGGACACCCGCCTCGAACAGAGTTCGCAGAGGGACGTCCTCCGGCTTCTCGTAGACACCGAGCGCCACGTTCGACGCCGGGCACACCTCACACGTCACACCCCGGTCGGCCAGACGCTTCAGCAGCCGCGGATCCTCCGCCGCCCGGACCCCGTGCCCCAGCCGGTTCGCGCCCAGGTCGTCCAGACAGTCCCGCACCGACGACGGCCCCGTCAGCTCGCCCCCGTGCGGCGCCGACATCAGCCCGGCCTCCCGCGCGATGGCGAACGCCCGGTCGAAGTCGCGCGCCATCCCCCGCCGTTCGTCATTGGAGAGCCCGAAGCCGACCACGCCCCGATCCGCGTACCGCACCGCCAGCCGGGCCAGCGTGCGCGCGTCCAGCGGGTGCTTCATCCGGTTCGCCGCGACCAGGACCCGCATACCGAGCCCCGTCTCACGGGACGTCGTCTCCACCGCGTCGAGGATGACCTCCAGCGCCGGGATCAGACCCCCCAGCCGAGGCGCGTACGACGTCGGGTCGACCTGGATCTCCAGCCACCCCGACCCGTCCCGCAGATCCTCCTCCGCGGCCTCCCGCACCAGCCGCTGGATGTCCTCCGGCTCCCGCAGGCACGAGCGCGCCGCGTCGTACAGCCGCTGAAAGCGGAACCAGCCCCGCTCGTCCGTCGCCCGCAGTCTCGGCGGCTCCCCGCTGACCAGCGCCTCGCTCAGCGCGTCGGGCAGCCGCACCCCGTACTTGTCGGCCAGTTCCAGCACGGTCGAGGGCCGCATCGAGCCGGTGAAGTGCAGGTGCAGATGGGCTTTCGGCAGTTCAGAGACATCACGTACACGCTCCATCCCAGGATCCTGCCGTATGCCTCAGCCGTCCCGACAGCGTTTTCCCCGAACGTGGTCTTGCTCGCACGCGCACACGACGAAGCGGGCCGCTCCCACAAGGGGAACGACCCGCTCCAACCTACTCACGTGAGCAGGCTGAATCAGTCCCTGGCCTCCGCCAGCAGCTTCTGGATCCGGCTCACGCCCTCGACGAGATCCTCGTCACCCAGCGCGTACGACAGCCGCAGGTAACCAGGCGTGCCGAACGCCTCACCGGGCACCACCGCGACCTCGGACTCCTCCAGGATCAGCGCGGCCAGCTCGACCGTGTCCTTGGGCCGGCGCCCCCGGATCTCCTTGCCGACCAGGCCCTTCACCGACGGGTACGCGTAGAACGCGCCCTCCGGCTCCGGGCACACCACGCCGTCGATCTCGTTCAGCATCCGCACGATGGTCTTGCGGCGCCGGTCGAACGCCTCACGCATCTTCGCGACGGCGTCCAGATCACCCGAGACGGCGGCCAGCGCCGCCACCTGCGCCACGTTGGACACGTTCGACGTGGCGTGGGACTGCAGGTTCGTCGCGGCCTTGACCACGTCCTTCGGGCCGATGATCCACCCGACCCGCCAGCCGGTCATGGCGTACGTCTTCGCGACACCGTTGACCACGACGCACTTGTCGCGCAGCTCGGGCACCACGGCCGGGAGCGACACGGCCGAGGCGTCGCCGTAGACCAGGTGCTCGTAGATCTCGTCGGTCAGCACCCACAGGCCGTGCTCGGCGGCCCAGCGGCCGATGGCCTCGGTCTCCTGCTCGCTGTAGACCGCGCCGGTGGGGTTCGACGGCGAGACGAACAGGACGACCTTCGTCTTCTCCGTACGGGCGGCCTCCAGCTGCTCCACGGACACCCGGTAGCCGGTCGTCTCGTCGGCGACGACCTCCACCGGGACACCCCCGGCCAGCCGGATCGACTCCGGGTACGTCGTCCAGTACGGCGCGGGCACGATGACCTCGTCGCCCGGGTCGAGGATCGCGGCGAAGGCCTCGTAGATGGCCTGCTTGCCACCGTTGGTGACGAGGATCTGCGACGCGTCGACCTCGTAGCCCGAGTCGCGCAGCGTCTTCGCGGCGATCGCGGCCTTCAGCTCGGGCAGACCGCCGGCCGGCGTGTAGCGGTGGAACTTCGGGTTCTTGCAGGCCTCGATCGCGGCCTCGACGATGTAGTCCGGGGTCGGGAAGTCGGGCTCACCGGCGCCGAAGCCGATCACCGGCCGCCCGGCGGCCTTGAGGGCCTTGGCCTTGGCGTCCACGGCGAGGGTGGCGGACTCGGAGATCGCGCCGACTCGGGCGGAGACCCGGCGCTCGGTGGGAGGGGTTGCAGGGCTCATGGGCCCCATCGTTTCAGACCGGAAACGCTCGCGGCACGGGGGTTTCACAGACTGAACAACGTCGGGCAAACCCCTGAACAACAGTACGGATCGACCGCCCGGCCTGGGCGATCTTCAGCCGGAGGTCCTTCGCCCGCTTCCCGTTCCGAGGGCGATCTTGCGCCAACAAGGCCTCCCGCGGGCCCTTTCTGTTCGACGACCGGCCGCGGAGCACGTACACTCTCACCTCGTTGGCCTTCAGCAGGCCGCGCCCGTTCGGTGCACACCAGGCATCCGGATGGATGCGGTACGTTGGGGGACACACAAAGGGTCGTAGCTCAATTGGTAGAGCACTGGTCTCCAAAACCAGCGGTTGGGGGTTCAAGTCCCTCCGGCCCTGCTACACACACCTTCGCCAGGATGTGTGCGCATGTACGTACAGCAATGCACCGCCGTGCGGCTCAGACCGGGCGCGGCACGGCCACGACCCGGAATCAGGTGAGGACGAGTGACGGACGCCGTGGGCTCCATCGACATGCCTGATGCCCAGGATGAGGCGCCGGAGTCCAAGAAGGCCCGCAAGGGCGGCAAGCGCGGCAAGAAGGGCCCGCTGAAGCGCCTGGCCCTCTTCTACCGCCAGATCGTCGCGGAGCTGCGCAAGGTCGTCTGGCCGACGCGCAATCAGCTGACGACGTACACGACCGTGGTGATCATCTTTGTCGTCATCATGATCGGCCTGGTCACCGTGATTGACTATGGACTCAGCAACGCCGCCAAGTACGTGTTCGGCTGAGCAGCCCGCGAAGAGCGCCGAGGTACCCGGCGCTCCTTTCGCATGTTCCACCCCTATGTATCCAGGAAGAAGCAGCCACCGTGTCTGACCCGAACGTGAACGACGCCATCGAGCCTGTCGAGTCCGTCGAGGACGAGCTCGACACCGTCGAGGGCGCGGACAGCGAGGACACCGAGACCTCCGCCGAGGTCGAGGCTGCCGACGCCGTCGCGGACGACGCCGCCGAAGCGGAGTCCGAGGACGGCGAAGAGGCCGCGGAAGAACTCGAGGAAGAGCCCGAGGACGACCGCGACCCGATCGAGAAGCTCCGCGAGGAACTGCGGGTCCTGCCCGGCGAGTGGTACGTCATCCACACCTACGCCGGCTACGAGAACCGCGTGAAGACCAACCTGGAGCAGCGCGCCGTCTCGCTGAACGTCGAGGACTACATCTTCCAGGCCGAGGTGCCGCAGGAAGAGGTCGTCCAGATCAAGAACGGCGACCGCAAGACGATCAAGCAGAACAAGCTCCCGGGCTACGTCCTCGTCCGCATGGACCTGACCAACGAGTCCTGGGGTGTCGTCCGCAACACCCCCGGCGTCACCGGCTTCGTGGGCAATGCCTACGACCCGTACCCGCTGACCCTGGACGAGATCGTCAAGATGCTCGCCCCGGAGGCCGAGGAGAAGGCCGCCCGCGAGGCCGCCGAGGCCGAGGGCAAGCCGGCTCCGGCCCGCAAGGTCGAGGTCCAGGTGCTGGACTTCGAGGTCGGCGACTCGGTCACCGTCACCGACGGCCCGTTCGCCACGCTGCAGGCGACCATCAACGAGATCAACCCGGACTCGAAGAAGGTCAAGGGCCTCGTCGAGATCTTCGGCCGCGAGACGCCGGTCGAGCTCTCCTTCGACCAGATCCAGAAGAACTAGCGGACACCAGCTTCCGAGCAGGTCAGACAGGCTCCTGGAGCCTGCCTGACCTGCTCGGTTTTTGGCCGCACATGGATACCCGTTATCGTTGTGCGGTATGCCTCCAGCCGGATGATCCGGTTCGGAGGCTGGAAAACTCTCACTAGGACCCGGAGAGAGCAATGCCTCCCAAGAAGAAGAAGGTCACGGGGCTCATCAAGCTCCAGATCCAGGCCGGTGCGGCCAACCCGGCTCCGCCGGTCGGCCCCGCGCTGGGCCAGCACGGCGTCAACATCATGGAGTTCTGCAAGGCCTACAACGCCGCGACCGAGTCGCAGCGTGGCTGGGTCATCCCGGTGGAGATCACGGTCTACGAGGACCGTTCCTTCACCTTCATCACCAAGACCCCGCCGGCCGCCAAGATGATCCTGAAGGCCGCGGGCATCGAGAAGGGCTCGGGCGAGCCGCACAAGACCAAGGTCGCGAAGATCACGCGTGACCAGGTCCGTGAGATCGCCACGACCAAGATGCCCGACCTCAACGCCAACGACCTGGACGCCGCCGCGAAGATCATCGCCGGCACCGCCCGTTCCATGGGCGTCACGGTCGAGGACTGAGCCCCAACCCCATCAGCAGAAGTGGCAGGGCCGGCTCGGCCCGGACCACGACTCCTAAGAATCCACAGGAGCAGTAGTGAGCAAGCGCAGCAAGTCCCTTCGCGCTGCGGACGCCAAGATCGACCGGGAGAAGCTCTACGCCCCGCTCGAGGCCGTCCGTCTCGCCAAGGAGACCTCCACGACCAAGTTCGACGGCACCGTCGAGGTCGCCTTCCGTCTGGGTGTCGACCCGCGCAAGGCCGACCAGATGGTCCGTGGCACCGTGAACCTCCCGCACGGCACCGGTAAGACCGCCCGGGTCCTGGTCTTCGCGACCGGTGACCGTGCCGAGGCCGCTCGTGCCGCGGGCGCCGACATCGTCGGTGCCGACGAGCTGATCGACGAGGTGTCGAAGGGCCGTCTGGACTTCGACGCCGTCGTCGCCACCCCGGACCTCATGGGCAAGGTCGGCCGCCTCGGCCGCGTGCTCGGCCCGCGTGGTCTGATGCCGAACCCGAAGACCGGCACCGTCACCCCCGATGTCACCAAGGCTGTCAACGACATCAAGGGCGGCAAGATCGAGTTCCGCGTCGACAAGCACTCGAACCTGCACTTCATCATCGGCAAGACGTCGTTCGACGACACCAAGCTGGTGGAGAACTACGGCGCGGCGCTGGAGGAGATCCTCCGTCTGAAGCCGTCCGCCGCCAAGGGTCGCTACATCAAGAAGGCCGCCATCAGCACCACGATGGGCCCCGGCATTCCGGTCGACTCCAACCGCACCCGCAACCTCCTCGTCGAGGAGGACCCGGCCGCGGTCTGAGCCTGACGGCTCGCCCAACCGGTCACGGGCCCCGCACCTCTCACAGGTGCGGGGCCCGTTCCCTTTTCCGGTACGTACGCCGGTGGCCTGGGTTAACGTGCGGGAACCGGATGCGAACGGGGGGACGTATGCAGGGCACGACCGTGCGCCGCGTGGGCCTGGTGCTCGCGGTGGCGACCGCGCTGACAGGGGTGGCCGCCTGCACCTTCTCGGAGTCCTCGGACCGCCCGGGCAAGGACGACCGTGCCGTGAGCGGCAGCTCCCTGGCGGCCCTGCGCTCCGCCGAGCGGGCCACCGCACGGGCCGAGTCCGCCCGGGTCGAATCCACGACCACCATGGGTTCGCTGATGTCCATGACCGCCGACGGCACCCTCGGCTGGAGCGACGGCATCACCGGCACCCTCACCATCACCTACACCGGCGGCACGATCGCCGACACCATGCGCAGGCTCGGCACCACCTCGATGGAGGCCCGCTACCTGCCCGACGCCTACTACGCGCGCATGGGCGACAAATTCGCCGAGCAGGCCGACGGCAGACACTGGATCCGGTACGCGTACGACGATCTCGAGGCCCTCACCGGCGGGTCCGGGTCCCACCTCGGCGACCAGATGCGCACCACCACGCCCAACCAGTCCGTGAAACTGCTGCTGGCCTCCGGGGACGTCAGAAAGGTCGGCGAGGAGACCGTGCGCGGCCGGGCCGCCGCGCACTACTCCGGCACCGTGGCCGCGGCGGACGTCACCGACGAGGGCCTCAGGAAGCAGCTCACCGAGGCCGGCGTCACCAATGAGACCGTCGACATCTGGATCGACGAGCGGAATCTCCTGGTCAAGAAGGTGGAGAAGGCGCGGATGACCACGGGCCGGATGACCCAGACCGCGCACTACCGTGACTACGGCGTGCGAGTGCGGCCCCAGCGGCCCCCGCTGTCCGACACCGGTGACTTCGAGGACCTGATGCGGAAGAAGGCCGGTACAGCCGGTAAGCCCTGAGGTTGCCGTGAATTCGGTTAGATCACTTGTGCCCCTTGGGGTAGGCTCACGGCCTTGCTGTGAAGCAAGTCTGCATTCCTTGGGGGGAATCAATGAAGACATCCATACCCGCCGCGGGCCTGGGCGCGCTGCTTCTCGCCGCCGGCGCGGTCGGCTGCGGCTCCGAGCAGTCGCCGGAGATGACGCCCGCGGCCGCCGTCGCCAAGGCCGCGAAGAACACGGAGGACATCACGTCCCTCCGGTACCGCCTGAGTGGCACGAGCCCGGGCGAGGGCCGGGTCAAGGGCGAGGCGTCGATGCGCATGAAGCCCACGATCGCCATGAGCATGAAGATGACGGCACCCGACAAGGGAGCCACCGAGGCCGTGGAGATCCGCCTCGTCGACAAGGCCATGTACCTCGGTGGGGGAGCCGAGATGGCCAAGGAGATGGACGGCAAGCGCTGGATGAAGTTCGACCTGTCCGGGTCCGAGGCCGGCAAGGAACTCGACCAGATGGGCAGCAGCACGAGCCAGGCCGAGCAGAACCCGGCGGCCGAGTCCGCCTTCCTCACGGGCGCCAAGGACGTGAAGGAGGTCGGCTCGGAGAAGGTCGACGGCGTCGAGACGACCCACTACTCGGGCACGGTCACGCTGGCCGACCTGCGCGCCTCCCTCAAGGACGCCAAGGCGGACACCCGCAAGCAGCGCGAGAAGAGCATCAAGCAGTACGAGAAGCTCGGCGTCGACAAGCTCACGATGGACATGTGGATCGACGGCGACGACCACACCAAGCAGTTCCGCATGAAGGGCGAGGCCGACAAGGGTCCGCTCGACATGACCATCACGTTCCTCGACTACAACAAGCCGGTGGACGTCAAGGCGCCGCCCGCCAAGGAGGTCGCGGACCTGGGCGAGATGTTCAAGGAACTCGGCGCGAGCTGATCCGGCGTACGGGCGGATTTGCTTGACGGCGATCCGTTCCCGTACCCTCCTGTAGAAGCCAAAGACCGCTGGTCGTTACCGCGCGCTCGGAAGAGGGCGCGGTGGCCGAAGGATCCGCTGAACGGCGGACGACCCGCGCAGGTGACACTGGAAGAGCTCCTGGACTTCGCCGCCGTGTGCGGACGGACAACCGGTTGAGCTACGCCCCGTGCGCTTGCGCCGGGGCGTTTCGTTTTCCCCAGTCCTCCTTCGGGTCCGCGCGGTCCGAATCACCCGGAAGGAGGCCGAGGCTCATGGCGAGGCCTGACAAGGTCGATGCCGTCGAGGAGATGCGGGACAAGTTCCGCAACTCCAACGGTGCCGTCGTTACCGCGTACACCGGTCTCACCGTGGCGCAGCTCCAGCAGCTGCGTCGTTCACTCGGTGAGAACGCTAACTACCGTGTGGCGAAGAACACGCTGACCAAGATTGCGGCCAATGAGGCCGGGATCAACACGATCGACGACCTCTTCACGGGTTCGTCGGCCGTCGCCTTCGTGACCGGTGACCCGGTCGAGGCGGCGAAGGGTCTCCGTGACTTCGCCAAGGACAACCCCAACCTCGTCATCAAGGGCGGTGTCCTTGACGGCAAGGCGCTGTCCGCCGATGACATCAAGAAGCTTGCGGACCTCGAGTCCCGCGAGGTTCTGCTCTCCAAGCTGGCCGGTGCCATGAAGGGCAAGCAGTCCCAGGCTGCCTCTGTCTTCCAGGCGCTGCCGTCGAAGCTCGTCCGCACCGTGGACGCGCTCCGTGCCAAGCAGGACGAGCAGGGCGGTGCCGAGTAACTCGGCTCGCACACTGGCCCCCGCTGCCTGAACGCGGAGGCCACAGCGGGCCGACGTACGCCCGCCACACCCAGTACATCCGGCACCTGCCGATTTAGTGGAAGGACCGCCATCATGGCGAAGCTCAGCCAGGACGACCTGCTCGCCCAGTTCGAAGAGATGACCCTCATCGAGCTCTCCGAGTTCGTGAAGGCCTTCGAGGAGAAGTTCGACGTCACCGCCGCCGCTGCCGCGCCGGTCGTCGTCGCCGGTGGTGCCGCTGGTGGCGCCGCCGCCGAGGCCGCCGAGGAGCAGGACGAGTTCGACGTCATCCTCACCGGCGCCGGCGACAAGAAGATCCAGGTCATCAAGGTCGTGCGCGAGCTGACCTCCCTCGGCCTGAAGGAGGCCAAGGACCTGGTCGACGGTGCGCCGAAGCCGGTTCTGGAGAAGGTCGCCAAGGAGGCCGCCGACAAGGCGAAGGAGTCCCTCGAGGGCGCCGGCGCCTCCGTCGAGGTCAAGTAAGACCTCTCGGATCCGCCAGGATCCACGACACGTCCCCTTGGGCGTGTAACGCGTAAGCGCGGAAGAGCGATCATCCATCCGGGTGGTCGCTCTTCGGCGTTCCCGGGGTCCGGCCACGGTTGCCTTGCACCCTCAGTGACGGGGGGTATGGTGATCTTCGTCGTGTCTCCGGGCGGCTCCGGTTCGGGCAGGGGGGCCTTGACGAACCGCACGCAGCGCGCAATTCTCAGGACGCGTCGTCACAAGGATCCGTATCCGAGGCATGGATCGACGACGAAGAGGGCAGTATCAACGTGCGTTGAGGGCAGCGCCTTGTCGCAGGAGTGGAACAACGAGGGTCAACACGGGCGTGAAAACCCGGACTGGACATCAGTGTGCCAAGTGGCTACACTGACCCTTTGCGCTGCCTGTTAGCTGTCCCCTGCCCGTCACCAGGGGTCTGCCCTCACCCGAGCATCGAGACAAGAACTGTCTGACCTGGCCTTTTGGCCGGACCGACTCAGCTTGTCTCTGTGTACGGGAGAGGGGCCGGTACGCGCGTAGTGAGTCCGAGCCCTCGGAAGGACCCCCTCTTGGCCGCCTCGCGCAACGCCTCGACCGCGAATACGAACAACGCCGCCAGCACTGCCCCGCTGCGCATCTCTTTTGCAAAGATCAAGGAGCCTCTCGAGGTTCCGAACCTGCTCGCGCTGCAGACCGAGAGCTTCGACTGGCTGCTCGGCAACACCGCTTGGCAGAGTCGGGTCGAGGAGGCTCTGGACAGCGGTCAGGACGTCCCCACCAAGTCCGGTCTGGAGGAGATCTTCGAGGAGATCTCCCCGATCGAGGACTTCAGCGGGTCGATGTCGCTGACCTTCCGTGACCACCGCTTCGAGCCGCCGAAGAACTCGATCGACGAGTGCAAGGAGCGCGACTTCACGTACGCGGCCCCGCTCTTCGTCACCGCTGAGTTCACCAACAACGAGACCGGCGAGATCAAGTCCCAGACCGTCTTCATGGGCGACTTCCCGCTCATGACGAACAAGGGCACCTTCGTCATCAACGGCACCGAGCGTGTCGTGGTGTCGCAGCTGGTCCGTTCGCCCGGTGTCTACTTCGACTCCTCGATCGACAAGACATCCGACAAGGACATCTTCTCCGCCAAGGTCATCCCGTCCCGGGGTGCCTGGCTGGAGCTGGAGATCGACAAGCGCGACATGGTCGGTGTCCGCATCGACCGCAAGCGCAAGCAGTCCGTCACCGTCCTGCTCAAGGCTCTCGGTTGGACCACCGAGCAGATCCTCGAGGAGTTCGGCGAGTACGAGTCCATGCGCGCCACCCTGGAGAAGGACCACACCCAGGGCCAGGACGACGCGCTGCTCGACATCTACCGCAAGCTGCGTCCGGGTGAGCCCCCCACGCGTGAGGCCGCGCAGACGCTCCTTGAGAACCTGTACTTCAACCCCAAGCGCTACGACCTCGCGAAGGTCGGCCGCTACAAGGTCAACAAGAAGCTCGGCGCGGACGCTCCGCTCGACGCCGGCATCCTGACCGTCGAGGACGTCATCTCGACGATCAAGTACCTGGTGAAGCTGCACGCGGGCGAGACCGAGACGGTCGGCGACAGCGGTACCTCGATCGTCGTCGAGACCGACGACATCGACCACTTCGGCAACCGTCGTCTGCGCAGTGTCGGCGAGCTCATCCAGAACCAGGTCCGTACGGGTCTGGCGCGTATGGAGCGTGTCGTCCGCGAGCGGATGACGACCCAGGACGTCGAGGCGATCACGCCGCAGACCCTGATCAACATCCGGCCGGTCGTCGCCTCCATCAAGGAGTTCTTCGGCACCAGCCAGCTGTCGCAGTTCATGGACCAGAACAACCCGCTGTCGGGTCTGACGCACAAGCGTCGTCTCTCGGCTCTGGGTCCCGGTGGTCTGTCCCGTGAGCGGGCCGGCTTCGAGGTCCGTGACGTGCACCCCTCGCACTACGGCCGCATGTGCCCGATCGAGACGCCCGAAGGCCCGAACATCGGCCTGATCGGCTCGCTCGCCTCCTACGGCCGGGTCAACGCGTTCGGTTTCGTCGAGACCCCGTACCGCAAGGTCTTCGAGGGCCAGGTCACCGACGATGTCGACTACCTGACCGCCGACGAGGAGGACCGCTTTGTCATCGCGCAGGCCAACGCGCCGCTGACGGACGACCTCCGCTTCGCCGAGGCCCGTGTGCTCGTCCGCCGTAAGGGCGGCGAGGTCGACTACGTCACCGGTGAAGACGTGGACTACATGGACGTCTCGCCGCGCCAGATGGTGTCGGTCGCGACCGCCATGATCCCCTTCCTCGAGCACGACGACGCCAACCGTGCCCTCATGGGCGCGAACATGATGCGTCAGGCCGTGCCGCTGATTAAGTCCGAGGCCCCGCTCGTCGGCACCGGCATGGAGTACCGCTCCGCGGCCGACGCCGGCGACGTGGTCAAGGCCGAGAAGCCGGGTGTGGTCCAGGAGGTCTCCGCGGACTACATCACCACCGCCAACGACGACGGCACGTACATCACGTACCGCCTGGCCAAGTTCGCCCGCTCCAACCAGGGCACCTCGGTCAACCAGAAGGTCATCGTCAGCGAGGGCGACCGGATCATCGAGGGCCAGATCCTCGCGGACGGTCCGGCCACCCAGCAGGGCGAGATGGCGCTGGGCAAGAACCTGCTCGTGGCGTTCATGCCGTGGGAGGGTCACAACTACGAGGACGCGATCATCCTGTCGCAGCGCCTCGTGCAGGACGACGTCCTCTCCTCGATCCACATCGAGGAGCACGAGGTCGACGCCCGTGACACCAAGCTCGGCCCCGAGGAGATCACCCGGGACATCCCGAACGTCTCCGAGGAGGTCCTCGCCGACCTCGACGAGCGCGGCATCATCCGTATCGGTGCCGAGGTCATCGCCGGTGACATCCTCGTCGGCAAGGTCACGCCCAAGGGTGAGACGGAGCTGACGCCCGAGGAGCGCCTGCTGCGCGCGATCTTCGGTGAGAAGGCTCGTGAGGTCCGTGACACCTCGCTGAAGGTGCCGCACGGCGAGACCGGCAAGGTCATCGGCGTCCGCGTCTTCGACCGCGAGGAGGGCGACGAGCTTCCCCCCGGTGTGAACCAGCTGGTGCGCGTCTACGTCGCGCAGAAGCGCAAGATCACCGACGGTGACAAGCTCGCCGGCCGTCACGGCAACAAGGGCGTCATCTCGAAGATCCTGCCGATCGAGGACATGCCGTTCCTGGAGGACGGCACCCCGGTCGACATCATCCTCAACCCGCTCGGTGTGCCGTCCCGAATGAACCCGGGACAGGTCCTGGAGATCCACCTCGGCTGGCTCGCCAGCCGCGGCTGGGACGTCTCCGGTCTCGCGGACGACTGGGCGCAGCGCCTCCAGGCCATCGAGGCCGACAAGGTCGAGCCCGGCACCAACGTCGCCACCCCCGTCTTCGACGGTGCGCGTGAGGACGAGCTGGCGGGTCTGCTGAACCACACGATCCCGAACCGTGACGGCGAGCGCATGGTGCTCCCGACCGGTAAGGCGCCGCTGTTCGACGGCCGCTCCGGCGAGCCGTTCCCGGAGCCGATCTCGGTCGGCTACATGTACATCCTGAAGCTGCACCACCTGGTCGACGACAAGCTGCACGCCCGTTCGACCGGTCCGTACTCGATGATCACCCAGCAGCCGCTGGGTGGTAAGGCCCAGTTCGGTGGCCAGCGCTTCGGTGAGATGGAGGTGTGGGCGCTGGAGGCTTACGGCGCCGCGTACGCCCTCCAGGAGCTGCTGACCATCAAGTCCGACGACGTCACCGGCCGCGTGAAGGTCTACGAGGCCATCGTCAAGGGCGAGAACATTCCCGAGCCCGGCATCCCCGAGTCCTTCAAGGTGCTCATCAAGGAGATGCAGTCCCTGTGCCTCAACGTGGAGGTGCTGTCCTCGGACGGCATGTCCATCGAGATGCGCGACACCGACGAGGACGTCTTCCGCGCTGCGGAGGAGCTTGGCATCGACCTGTCCCGGCGCGAGCCGAGCAGCGTCGAAGAGGTCTGACGGGAGTTCGGAGGCCTTCGTCATGAAGGCCTCCGGCCCCAGGACCCCCGTATCAGACCCCATGACTTACAACCCTGAGAGGGATTGACGCATAGTGCTCGACGTCAACTTCTTCGACGAGCTCCGGATCGGTCTGGCCACCGCTGACGACATCCGTCAGTGGAGCCACGGCGAGGTCAAGAAGCCCGAGACGATCAACTACCGCACGCTCAAGCCCGAAAAGGACGGACTCTTCTGCGAGAAGATCTTCGGTCCGACCCGGGACTGGGAGTGCTACTGCGGCAAGTACAAGCGTGTCCGCTTCAAGGGCATCATCTGTGAGCGGTGTGGCGTCGAGGTCACCCGCGCCAAGGTGCGCCGTGAGCGGATGGGCCACATCGAGCTGGCCGCGCCCGTCACGCACATCTGGTACTTCAAGGGTGTTCCGTCGCGCCTGGGCTACCTGCTCGACCTGGCGCCGAAGGACCTCGAGAAGGTCATCTACTTCGCGGCGTACATGATCACGTACGTCGACGAGGAGCGCCGTACGCGCGACCTGCCCTCGCTGGAGGCCCACGTCTCCGTCGAGCGCCAGCAGATCGAGCAGCGCCGCGACGCCGACCTGGAGGCCCGCGCCAAGAAGCTCGAGACCGACCTGGCCGAGCTGGAGGCCGAGGGCGCCAAGGCCGACGTGCGCCGCAAGGTGCGCGAGGGTGCCGAGCGCGAGATGAAGCAGCTGCGTGACCGTGCGCAGCGCGAGATCGACCGTCTCGACGAGGTGTGGAACCGCTTCAAGAACCTCAAGGTCCAGGACCTCGAGGGCGACGAGCTGCTCTACCGCGAGCTGCGTGACCGCTTCGGCACGTACTTCGACGGCTCGATGGGTGCCGCGGCGCTGCAGAAGCGCCTGGAGTCCTTCGACCTCGACGAGGAGGCCGAGAAGCTCCGCGAGATCATCCGCACCGGCAAGGGCCAGAAGAAGACCCGTGCGCTCAAGCGCCTGAAGGTCGTCTCCGCGTTCCTGCAGACCAGCAACAGCCCCAAGGGCATGGTGCTCGACTGCGTGCCGGTCATCCCGCCGGACCTCCGCCCGATGGTGCAGCTGGACGGTGGCCGCTTCGCGACCTCCGACCTGAACGACCTGTACCGCCGTGTGATCAACCGGAACAACCGACTGAAGCGCCTTCTCGACCTCGGTGCGCCCGAGATCATCGTGAACAACGAGAAGCGCATGCTCCAGGAGGCCGTCGACGCGCTGTTCGACAACGGCCGCCGTGGTCGTCCGGTCACCGGTCCCGGTAACCGCCCGCTGAAGTCCCTCAGCGACATGCTGAAGGGCAAGCAGGGCCGCTTCCGTCAGAACCTGCTCGGTAAGCGTGTGGACTACTCCGCGCGTTCCGTGATCGTCGTCGGCCCGCAGCTGAAGCTGCACCAGTGCGGTCTGCCGAAGGCGATGGCGCTGGAGCTCTTCAAGCCGTTCGTGATGAAGCGCCTGGTCGACCTGAACCACGCGCAGAACATCAAGAGCGCCAAGCGCATGGTCGAGCGCGGCCGCACGGTCGTGTACGACGTGCTGGAAGAGGTCATCGCGGAGCACCCGGTTCTGCTGAACCGTGCGCCCACGCTGCACCGCCTCGGCATCCAGGCCTTCGAGCCGCAGCTGGTCGAGGGCAAGGCCATCCAGATCCACCCGCTCGTCTGCACCGCGTTCAACGCGGACTTCGACGGTGACCAGATGGCCGTCCACCTGCCGCTCTCCGCGGAGGCGCAGGCCGAGGCCCGCATCCTGATGCTGTCCTCGAACAACATCCTCAAGCCCGCCGACGGCCGTCCGGTGACGATGCCGACCCAGGACATGGTCCTCGGTCTGTTCTTCCTCACCACCGACGGCGAGATGCGCGACCTCAAGGGCGAGGGCCGTTCCTTCGCCTCGGTCGCCGAGGCGATCATGGCCTTCGACGCGGGCGAGCTGTCGCTCCAGTCGAAGATCGACGTCCGCTTCCCGGTCGGCACCATCCCGCCGCGTGGCTGGATGCCGCCGGCGCCCGAGCAGGGTGCCGAGGGCGACGGCGGCGAGTGGCAGCAGGGTGACCCCTTCCGGCTGAACACCACCCTGGGCCGTGCGCTCTTCAACGAGCTGCTGCCCGAGGACTACCCGTTCGTCGACTACGAGGTCGGCAAGAAGCAGCTCTCCGAGATCGTCAACGACCTCGCCGAGCGCTACCCCAAGGTCATCGTGGCGGCGACGCTCGACAACCTGAAGGCGGCCGGCTTCTACTGGGCGACCCGCTCCGGCGTCACCGTGGCCATCTCCGACGTCGTCGTTCCCGAGGCGAAGAAGGAGATCGTCCGCGGCTACGAGGCGCAGGACGAGAAGGTCCAGAAGCAGTACGAGCGCGGTCTGATCACCAAGGACGAGCGCACGCAGGAGCTCATCGCGATCTGGACCAAGGCGACCAACGAGGTCGCCGAGGCGATGAACGACAACTTCCCGAAGACCAACCCGATCTTCATGATGGTGAACTCGGGTGCACGAGGCAACATGATGCAGATGCGTCAGATCGCCGGTATGCGTGGTCTGGTGTCGAACGCGAAGAACGAGACGATCCCGCGTCCCATTAAGGCGTCGTTCCGTGAGGGTCTGTCCGTGCTGGAGTACTTCATCTCCACGCACGGTGCCCGTAAGGGTCTGGCGGACACCGCTCTGCGTACCGCCGACTCGGGTTACCTGACCCGTCGTCTGGTCGACGTCTCCCAGGACGTCATCATCCGCGAGGAGGACTGCGGCACCGAGCGCGGTCTGAAGCTGCGGATCGCCTCGAAGGACGAGGCCGGTGTCCTGCGCAAGGCCGAGGACGTCGAGACCAGCGTCTACGCCCGCATGCTCGCCCAGGACGTCGTCATCGACGGCAAGGTGATCGCGCCGGCCAACGTGGACCTGGGCGACGTGCTCATCGACCAGCTCGTGCACCACGGTGTCGAGGAGGTCAAGACCCGCTCGATCCTGACCTGCGAGTCGCACGTCGGCACCTGTGCCATGTGCTACGGCCGTTCGCTGGCCACCGGCAAGCTGGTCGACATCGGTGAGGCGGTCGGCATCATCGCCGCCCAGTCCATCGGTGAGCCCGGTACCCAGCTGACGATGCGTACCTTCCACACCGGTGGTGTGGCCGGTGACGACATCACCCAGGGTCTGCCGCGTGTCGTCGAGCTCTTCGAGGCCCGTACCCCGAAGGGTGTCGCCCCGATCTCCGAGGCCTCCGGCCGCGTGCGGATCGAGGAGACCGAGAAGACCAAGAAGATCGTCGTCACCCCGGACGACGGCAGCGACGAGACGGCGTTCCCGATCTCGAAGCGTGCCCGTCTCCTGGTCAGCGAGGGCGAGCACGTCGAGGTGGGCCAGAAGCTCACCGTGGGTGCCACCAACCCGCACGACGTGCTGCGCATCCTGGGCCAGCGCGCCGTCCAGGTCCACCTGGTCGGCGAGGTCCAGAAGGTCTACAACTCGCAGGGTGTGTCGATCCACGACAAGCACATCGAGATCATCATCCGGCAGATGCTCCGCCGTGTGACGATCATCGAGTCGGGCGACGCCGAGCTGCTGCCCGGCGAGCTGGTCGAGCGCTCGAAGTTCGAGACCGAGAACCGTCGTGTGGTCCAGGAGGGCGGTCACCCGGCCTCCGGTCGTCCGCAGCTGATGGGTATCACCAAGGCCTCGCTGGCGACGGAATCCTGGCTGTCGGCCGCCTCCTTCCAGGAGACGACCCGAGTCCTGACGGACGCGGCGATCAACGCCAAGTCCGACAGCCTCATCGGCCTCAAGGAGAACGTCATCATCGGTAAGCTCATCCCGGCCGGTACGGGTCTGTCCCGCTACCGCAACATCCGGGTCGAGCCGACCGAGGAGGCCAAGGCCGCGATGTACTCGGCCGTCGGCTACGACGACATCGACTACTCGCCGTTCGGTACGGGCTCTGGGCAGGCCGTGCCGCTGGAGGACTACGACTACGGGCCGTACAACCAGTAAGCGAGTGGCTTGAGCCATGGAGGGCGGTCATCCTTTGGGGTGGCCGCCCTCCGGCGTTTCAGCGGCGGCTCTCCAGGTGGGTCTGCAAGTGGTGGAGCCGAGTGTGGACGTCGGGGTGGGAGTCGAGCAGCCGCGTGATCATTCCGCTTTTCGCGAGGGCGAGGCCCGGGGCGGTGGCCGTGACCTTCCGTTCGCGCTCCTGGTGCAGTACGGCCATGAGCTGGGGCGCGAAGCCGAGCCCCGCCGCGTGCTCGTCGGCCCGCAGCTCGGACCGCCTGGCGACCGCGGCCACCAGGTAGGGCGTCGCCAACGGCAGGAAGACCAGCCCGTACGTGGAGGTCGCCAGCGCGATCAGAACGGCCCCGGTCACGCCGATCAGCACGGCGGCCGCACCCGTCGGGAGCCGGCCCAGCCGGGTGCACAACAGGAGCAGCAGCCGCCAGGCGAGCCGGCCCGGCAGCGCGTACCAGAGGGACAGCAGCGAGGCCCACGCGTGTCCCCGTGCGTGATGCCCGAGTTCGTGGGCGAGGACGCCGGCGAGCTGGGCGGGCGTCAGGGTCCGCAGTGAGTGACTGGTCACGCCGACGATGTGACCGGCCGCCGCCAGGGCGTTGATCTCGTCGCTCTCCTCCATCCAGAGTTGATAAGCGCTCGCGTCCACTCCGGCCCTGGCGGTCACCTCCTGCCAGACGGGCCGCAGTCGCCCGTCCTCCTCCGGAGTGGGATAGCGCAGGCCGAAGAGCCACCGGGCCAGGAGCCGCTCGCACGGCCGGTGGAAGGCCAGGGCCCCGCTCAGGACCCAGCCGCCGAAGAGCAGCCACCAGGGCAGATGGATCAGGTGGCTCAGGGCGTACGACACGACGAAGACGACGGCCAGGCTGGCCATGACGTGGGGGAGATGCAGCGCCAGCGAACCGAGGGCGGTGAGGTCGGCCCCACGTCTGCGGGCGGCTATGTGGATCCGGCCGGGACGGCGGGGGAGGTCGTCGTCGTGGACCGGTGCGGGCATGGGCATGGGCCTTCCTTCCCGTGCGGGGGACAGAGCGGCGTGGTTCAGGCGAGGAGCATTGATCCGGGCAGCAGGACCGCCGCGCAGCCGAACGAGACCAGTCCGGTCCGGATCCAGAAGTGCTTGCGGGCGGCGATGCCGCTCGTCTCGGCGAGGGCGAGCAGAAGGCCACGAGCGGGGTCGCGGCCGGTGTCCGCGAGGGCCGTGCTGAGCCGGCCCTCGCCCGCGGCTCGTCGTACGTCGCCGAAGTAGGTGAGCGGGCTCCCGGGCGTCCAGCGGCTGCTCCGGTAGCGGGGCACGACCGCGAGGAGGAGGGCGAACAGCGCGACGACCAGGGACGTCGCCCCGGCCCACCACAGCACTGCGGCGGGCGCGGGAAGCCGTCCGGGAGTCCAGTCGCGGTCGGCCAGGAGCGCGGCGAGCACGCCCCCCGAGATGCCCAGGGCGCCGACGAGCACAGTGGCCTTGGCGTCGGCGCGGGCGATCTCGCCGCGGAGGTCGGCGAGCAGCTGGATGCCCGCCCGCACGCCGGGATCGTCCGAGGAGGTCATGTGCCGGACTCCGGATCGTCCTCGGGCGGGGCGGACGGGTCCGTGGTCCGCAGGATGACCTTCATCCGCTCGGCGATGAGCTTGTGGGGCTCGTCGAGCTGGTAGCCCTCCAACTGCTTGCTGTCCAAGGCCTGGTTGATCAGGTTCACCTGGGTGTCCAGCAGCCTGTTCTGGCCCGACTGGAGATGCTCCAGGACGAGCCGGGTCTCCTCCGGGTGCGCCGCCAGGTGCAGGGCGAGCGCGGCGGTACCGCCCCTGGCCAGGGTGAGTTCGTAGAACCTGATCTGTTCGGCCCTGCGCTCGGCCTCGTAGGTGTCGCGGAGCCGGGTCGCCTCGTGCTCCGGCTTCGCGGCCTCCACCTCGTGCCGGGCGGTCCGCAGGCGGGCCTGGTGGGATCGCTCGGTCGCGTCGCGGCGCAGGCGTATCGAGCAGGTGACATGCAGGCCCTGGGCGCGGCCGAGCGAGGTCGCCTCCCGCACCGCCCGCTGCACGGCCTGCTCCGCCTCGGCGCTCGCGTCGATGGGGTGACGGCGGCCGGCGTCCCGCATCAGGGGCAGCAGCTCCCGGGTGAGCAGGCCGGGTACGTCCCGCTCCTGGCTGCGGACGAAGAGCGCCGGGCTGCTGACCCGCCAGCCGACGTCGGCCGTGACCTCGAACTCGAAGCTGTCGACCAGGCTGGGCAGGAGCGCGTCCAGTTGGAAGGCGTGCGGGTCCGTGTCCACCTCGTACACGGCGACGTACCGCCGCATGGACGCGGGACGGTCGGGCGGCGGGAAGGTCTCGTACGCGCCCTTTCGGGTCACGCACACGAGGGCGTGGTCGATGCGGCCCGTGAAGCGGCGGCCGCCGAGGTGGAAGCGCGGCAGCTGCCAGACGGTGCGGACGGGGTCGGTGTCGTGTTCCATGGTCGGCCTCCGTAGGCGGGTCAGTCGAGTGCGAGGCGCTTGCTCAGCCGGTCCGCGGCCGGTGTGACGGCTCCTCCGGAATCGCGGACCGTGCCCAGCAGATGGCCGATGCGCTGCCGGTTGGTGGGCGTGGTGACGAGGGCGCCGAGCAGCGAGGCGAGGGCCGACTCGGTCTCCGGGTCGTCGTCGGCCAGGCGCACCCAGCCGCGCAGGACGCCGAGGGCCTTCGGGTTGTGCGTCCGGTCGGTGAGCAGCGCGTCCCAGAACGCGGTCAGCTGCCGGGCGGCCGTCGGGTCGTCGGCTGCCGCGGCCCGCGCGTACCAGGTGAGGACGGGCGGGCGGTCGCTGTCGTCGTCCTTGGTGTGTCCGCAGGCCTGGAGGAAGGCGAGCAGGGCGTGCCGGCGGACCACGCGGTCGGTGCGCAGGAGCCCGGCCAGGGTGGCCAGTACGGGGTCCCGTACCGCGAGGAGCAGCAGCTCGAGGGCGTCCGCGAGCTGCCGGGCCTCCTCCGGTGGCTCCTCGTCCTCCTGGCCGCTCCCGGTCTCGGTGGGCGGTGTCCGGTGCATGGCGTCCAGGAGCGCCGCCAGGGTCTCCTCGTGGTACACCGGCCCCAGGAGGCCGTAGGCACGGATGGCCGTCCAGCGGCGGCTCTCGACCTCTCCGGTGCACCAGTCGTGCAGGATCCGGGAGACCGTCGGCACCCCCAGCAGCTGGGCCATGGTGAGGGCGTTGGCCGCGGTCAGCCAGGCATGCGGTTTACGGCCGTCCGCCCACGGCTCGATTAGATGGGCCATGGCGGACGACAGATCGGCCTTGGCGAGCAGTGCGGCCGCCGACGCGGCCCGGGTCCGCACCAGCGGGCGGCGGTCGTCGGCCAGCTTGCGGATCCACTCGGCGAAGGCCGGGCGGGCCGACGGGTGGAGGTTCCACACCTCCTCCAGCAGCTTCCGGGGCGTCCGATCGTCCCGGAAGGCCGCGCAGAACCTGCCCTCCAGAGGACCCCACTCGGTGACCTCCGCGGTCACGTACCCCTCGGCGTGGGCGAGCCGGAGCCGCTCCTCGCGGGAACTTCCGAAGACCGGGACGGACGCCCGGACATTCGGATCCTGAAGGGCGTGCAGCCGTACGAAGAGACCGTCGGCGAGCTCGGCGGCCACCGCGTACGGCGCCTTGTCGAACACGGCGAGGGAGACGAGGAACGCCTTGTCGTGCAGACCGGGCTTCTCCTCGGTGAGCCAGCGGCTCACCCGGGTCGTCACAGCGGTCTCACCGAAGGCGGCGAGCCCCGCCTCGTCGGTCTCGCCGCGGTGGTGGGCGACGAGCCGCAGCGCGAACTGCCTGATCTCCTCCGGCCGGTGGTGCCGGACGAGGAACTCCTTCACCGCTGTCAGGCTCGACAGCTCCGGCCAGGCGGCCTCTCCGGTCACCAGAGTGACGTGGGCGTGCAGCAGATCCTCGGCCGGCGGGGGTTCCCACCGTACGGACGGGACGCCACCCAGCGACGCCGAGGGTTCGACGGTGATCACGAGCCGGGCCCGGACGCGTTCCAACTGCTCGCGAAGAGAGAACAGTTGGGCCTCGCGCAGGGGACGGTTCCGGCTGACGGCCAGATCGCACAGGACGTACCCGGCCGAGGTGTCGACCTGGTCGGGCAGTGCCGAGAAGGAGGCGGGGGGATCGAGGGAGCGCATCCGGTCCAGGCCCAGCCGGCGCAGCAGCATCAGCGCGGCGGAGCGGCGGCCCGTCTCGCGTCCGCCGGACAGGATGACGAGCCGGTCGCTGCGCAATCGCGTGAGCGCCTCGTCGAAGCGGTCGCAGCCCCGGAAAACTCTCGCCAGTTCGTCGATCTCTGTTTGCGGGACCGGCCCGGACCGTGCGGGAGGCGTCTCGGCCCGGCCTCCGAAGTGGTAGTGCTTGTCGCCGTGGTGGTAGCCGCCGGTCTGCCCGAACTGGTCCCGGGCGACCAGGGTCGAGACGAAGTCCGGGCCGTGCGCGATCAGGTCCCGGCGCGCCGCCCACGCCTTCTGCCTCGGCTGTTCCTCGGATGCCTCATCCTGCTGCTTCTTCTCGCTGTCCTGCGCCTCATCCGGGTTCGCCGCGTCGGCGGGCGTCTCCTCCTGGCTCATCGGCGCTCGTCCCCGCCGGGACGGGTGAAGTCGAAGCGCTGGTCTCCGTAGTGGGTGCCGCCTGCCTGACCGTACTGGTCGCCGCCGATGGAGATGTCGTGGCGTTGGGCGACCGGTGCTTCCGGTCCCGGGGCGGCACCGGCGGCGGATTCGGTCGAGCCCGGCGCGCCCGGGCCCCCGTGCACCCAAGCCACCGTAGGCCCCTCCTTCGTCCCCACCGTCACCCGGTGGAACTCCTCCGGCCGCACGCCCAGCGGGCCGTGCCGCACCACCCCCTGGTAGATCCCCTCCGACACGCACAGCACGCAGTCGGATTCGCGCTGCTTCAGGGCGTCGCGCAGGGGGTCGGAGTTCAGCAGGCGGACCGCGTGGTTGAGGTCGGAGCCGACCCAGCCGTCGAGTTCGTCGACGGCGACGTAGCCGGAGGACAGGACGATGCGCAGCCGCATGCGGGCGCTGGTCGCCAGGAGGCGGTTCTTGTTGTGGAGGAGGGCGGGGGTCTCGGTCAGGAGGGTCTTGATCAGGGCGGGTACAGGGACCGCGGTGTCGATCAGCTCCATGACGGAGTCGCCGCGGTCGGCGCGCAGCCGGGCCGTCTCGTCCACGGCGGCGTCGAGCAGGGTCGCGTCTACGACGTCGTACAGGACGCGGCGCAGGAACGCCTGTTCCACGTCGTCGCGCGAGCCGTACTGCTCGATGTCGAAGAGGAGGATCGTGCGGTACACGGGGTCGGTCATGGCTGCCTCTCGCACGTCGGTGTCCGTCGTCCAGCACGATGGCGGGCCGCGGGCGAGCGCCGGAGGGCCGATGACACGGACGGAATGTGACCGTGTGCATGGAACGGCGGGCGGGGATGTGCGTCAGGCGGAGGCGTCGCCGGCGATGCGGCGCAGTACGTCGGGGCGGAGTACGACGATGCGACGGCGCCGGGTGGCGACGACCTGCCGGTCCCGCAGCTCCTTGAGGAGGCGGGCCACCGCCTCGCGCGAGGAGCCCACGGAACCGGCGAACTCCTGCTGGCTGAGCCCGATGGTGAGTTCGATGCCCTCGTCCGTCCGGCTGCCGTGCGTGCGCACCAGTTCGAGCAGCAGGACGGCCAGCCGTTCGCGCACGGTCAGCGCGGCCCATTCCAGCCGGCGGCGGTCGGTCGAGCGCTGCCGGTCCGTGGACAGGCTCAGCAGGTGCAGTGCGACCCGGGCGTGGTCCGAGACGAACGCGGTGAAACGGTTCTGGTCGATGACGACCGCCTCCACCGGCTCCAGGGCCGTCACGGTCGCCGAGCGGCCACGGCCGCTGAGGGCCGCACCCTCGCCGATGATGTCGCCGGGGCCGCGCAGGGCGAGCAGTGCCTCGTAGCCGTTGGCGGCGATCGCCGTGACCTTGGTCCAGCCATGCAGGAGGAGCAGGACGTGGGCCGAGGGCTCGTCCTGGTGCAGGATGACGCCCCGGGCCCGGTAGCCGAGGGGGCGGCCGATGGCGAGCAGGGCGGCGCGGTCCTCCCGCTCCAGCCGGGCGAGGAACGGGACGCCGTCGTCGTCCCACGCACGTGCCTGCCCCCCGGTCATCCCGCCGCCCCCGCGTTCACCCGTGCCGATGCCTGCCCTCTACAGGCGTCGTCGTACAGGCGTCAACGTACTTGAAATGACCATGGGAGAAACGGGCGACATTCGGCCGCGTGGCTGACGTACGGTGCCTCACCCCGGGCGCACCGATGCCGGACGCGTCCCCTCGGCGCATCATGGAAGGACTCGGGCTCCCGGGGAGGTACCTCGTGTCGCAGCCGCCCTATCCCTCCTGGCACCCCTGGCAGGGCGCCGGCCCGCCGTCGATGCTCGCCTCGCACGCCGACCGTGAGCGAACCGTGGACGTGCTCAGGGCCGGTTACGGCGAGGGGCGGATGGAGCGGGACGAGTTCGAGAAGCGGGTGGCGCGGGCGTACGGGGCCCGGACCGTGGGGGAGCTGGCGCTGCTCGTGGCGGATCTGCCGCAGGGGCCGGTGCCGCAGTCGACGGGTGCCGTGCCCGTGGCGCGGACGTTCCTGCCGGTGCCGCGGCCCCCGACGAACGGGAAGGCGGTCGCGGCGGGTGTGTGCGGTCTGCTGTGTGTGCCGACGATGGGGCTGACCGGGATCCCGGCCGTCGTGCTGGGGCACGTGGCGCGGGCCGAGATCCGCAGCCGGGGCGAGCTGGGGGACGGGCTCGCGCTGACCGGACTGGTGCTCGGATGGTTGTCCACGGCAGGCTGGGCACTCGTCCTGGTGTTGCTCACGGTGGTGTCCATCGCGGCGGGCTGAGCGATCGCTGAACAGCCGGACGGACGGTGGCTGAACGTCCGGATGAACGGTCGGCTCAACGGCCCGGGGTCTTGACATGCTCCGCATAACCATGCGGGCGGCACCCATTTGTTTTGACCGCAGCGAATGCGATAGGTACGCTCAGACCTTGTGCCTGGGGTGTGCCCTGGCTCTCGTGCGTGCCATCAACCGCATCGCGAGCTGTTACCGGCCACCGCAATCTGCGCTTCTTTCTGCCTCGCGGCGGGAGTCCGCCGGATTCGACACACCCGACCGCGTGGGTCGGCGACGTTCCAGGTTAGCTTCACCATTCGGCACACAGAAACCGGAGAAGTAGTGCCTACGATCCAGCAGCTGGTCCGGAAGGGCCGGCAGGACAAGGTCGAGAAGAACAAGACGCCCGCACTCGAGGGTTCCCCTCAGCGTCGTGGCGTCTGCACGCGTGTGTTCACGACCACCCCGAAGAAGCCGAACTCGGCCCTGCGTAAGGTCGCGCGTGTGCGTCTGACCAGCGGGATCGAGGTCACCGCTTACATTCCGGGTGAGGGACACAACCTGCAGGAGCACTCCATCGTGCTCGTGCGCGGCGGCCGTGTGAAGGACCTGCCGGGTGTTCGCTACAAGATCATCCGCGGCTCGCTCGACACCCAGGGTGTCAAGAACCGCAAGCAGGCCCGCAGCCGCTACGGCGCCAAGAAGGAGAAGTAAGAATGCCTCGTAAGGGCCCCGCCCCGAAGCGCCCGGTCATCATCGACCCGGTCTACGGTTCTCCTCTGGTGACCTCCCTCATCAACAAGGTGCTGCTGAACGGCAAGCGCTCCACCGCCGAGCGCATCGTCTACGGCGCCATGGAGGGTCTGCGTGAGAAGACGGGCAACGACCCGATCATCACGCTGAAGCGCGCGCTGGAAAACATCAAGCCGACCCTCGAGGTCAAGTCCCGCCGTGTCGGTGGTGCGACGTACCAGGTTCCGATCGAGGTCAAGCCCGGTCGTGCCAACACGCTCGCGCTGCGCTGGCTGGTCGGTTACTCCCGCGCCCGTCGCGAGAAGACCATGACCGAGCGTCTACTCAACGAGCTTCTCGACGCCTCCAACGGCCTTGGTGCCGCTGTGAAGAAGCGCGAGGACACCCACAAGATGGCCGAGTCCAACAAGGCCTTCGCGCACTACCGCTGGTAGTCGCTACCCACATCGAGACCGAGAGAAGACTGAAGCCTTATGGCTACCACTTCACTTGACCTGGCCAAGGTCCGCAACATCGGGATCATGGCCCACATCGACGCGGGCAAGACGACCACCACCGAGCGGATCCTGTTCTACACCGGCGTCTCGTACAAGATCGGTGAGGTCCACGACGGCGCTGCCACCATGGACTGGATGGAGCAGGAGCAGGAGCGTGGCATCACGATCACCTCTGCTGCCACCACCTGCCACTGGCCGCTCGAGGACAACGACTACACCATCAACATCATCGACACCCCGGGTCACGTCGACTTCACCGTCGAGGTGGAGCGCTCCCTGCGCGTGCTCGACGGTGCCGTGACGGTGTTCGACGGTGTCGCCGGTGTCGAGCCGCAGTCCGAGACGGTGTGGCGTCAGGCCGACCGTTACGGCGTTCCGCGTATCTGCTTCGTCAACAAGCTCGACCGGACCGGCGCGGAGTTCCACCGCTGCGTCGACATGATCTCGGACCGCCTCGGTGCGCAGCCGCTGGTCATGCAGCTGCCGATCGGTGCCGAGGCGGACTTCAAGGGCGTCATCGACCTCGTGACGATGAAGGCCCTGGTCTGGTCGGCCGAGGCGACCAAGGGCGAGATGTACGACACCGTCGACATCCCGGACACCCACGCCGAGGCTGCCGAGGAGTACCGCGGCAAGCTGCTCGAGGCCGTCGCCGAGAACGACGAAGAGCTGATGGAGCTGTACCTGGAGGGCACCGAGCCCACCGTGGAGCAGCTCTACGCCGCGATCCGTCGTATCACCATCGCGTCCGGCAAGAGCGACGGCACCACCGTCACCCCCGTGTTCTGCGGCACCGCGTTCAAGAACAAGGGCGTTCAGCCCCTGCTCGACGCGGTCGTGCGCTACCTGCCCACCCCGCTCGACGTCGAGGCCATCGAGGGCCACGACGTCAAGGACCCGGAGCAGGTCATCGCGCGCAAGCCGTCGGAGGACGAGCCCCTCGCCGCGCTGGCGTTCAAGATCATGAGCGACCCGCACCTCGGCAAGCTCACCTTCGTCCGCGTGTACTCCGGCCGTCTGGTGTCCGGCACCGCCGTGCTGAACTCCGTGAAGGGCAAGAAGGAGCGCATCGGCAAGATCTACCGCATGCACGCGAACAAGCGTGAGGAGATCGAGTCGGTGGGCGCGGGCGACATCGTCGCCGTCATGGGCCTCAAGCAGACCACCACCGGTGAGACGCTGAGCGACGACAAGAACCCGGTCATCCTGGAGTCCATGGACTTCCCGGCGCCGGTCATCCAGGTCGCCATCGAGCCCAAGTCGAAGGGTGACCAGGAGAAGCTGGGCGTCGCGATCCAGCGCCTGGCCGAGGAGGACCCGTCCTTCCAGGTCCACACCAACGAGGAGACCGGCCAGACCATCATCGGTGGTATGGGCGAGCTTCACCTCGAGGTGCTGGTCGACCGCATGAAGCGCGAGTTCAAGGTCGAGGCCAACGTCGGCAAGCCGCAGGTCGCCTACCGTGAGACGATCCGCAAGGCCGTCGAGCGCGTCGACTACACGCACAAGAAGCAGACTGGTGGTACCGGCCAGTTCGCCAAGGTGCAGATCGCGATCGAGCCGATCGAGGGCGGCGACGCCGCGTACGAGTTCGTGAACAAGGTCACCGGTGGCCGCATCCCGAAGGAGTACATCCCTTCGGTGGACGCCGGTGCGCAGGAGGCCATGCAGTTCGGCATCCTCGCCGGCTACGAGATGACGGGCGTCCGCGTCACGCTCATCGACGGTGGCTACCACGAGGTCGACTCCTCCGAGCTCGCGTTCAAGATCGCCGGATCGCAGGCCTTCAAGGAGGCCGCGCGCAAGGCCAGCCCCGTGCTGCTCGAGCCGATGATGGCCGTCGAGGTCACCACGCCCGAGGACTACATGGGTGAGGTCATCGGCGACATCAACTCCCGCCGTGGCCAGATCCAGGCCATGGAGGAGCGGGCCGGTGCCCGCCTCGTGAAGGGCCTGGTGCCCCTCTCGGAGATGTTCGGCTACGTCGGAGACCTCCGCAGCAAGACGTCGGGTCGCGCAAGCTACTCGATGCAGTTCGACTCCTACGCCGAGGTTCCCCGGAACGTCGCCGAGGAGATCATCGCGAAGGCCAAGGGCGAGTAACGCACCGCGTCTACACGCCGTAGGCTTGACTCCGGAGCCTTGAGGGGCATTCCGTCACAATCGTGGCGAGAATGCTCCGGGGCCCGGGCTTTCCAGCAAAGATCATCCTGGCGCCGATGAGTAAGGCGTACCAGAACCACTCCACAGGAGGACCCCAGTGGCGAAGGCGAAGTTCGAGCGGACTAAGCCGCACGTCAACATCGGCACCATCGGTCACATCGACCACGGTAAGACGACCCTCACGGCCGCCATTACCAAGGTGCTGCACGACGCGTACCCCGAGCTGAACGAGGCCTCGGCCTTCGACCAGATCGACAAGGCTCCCGAGGAGCGCCAGCGCGGTATCACGATCTCGATCGCGCACGTCGAGTACCAGACCGAGACGCGTCACTACGCCCACGTCGACTGCCCCGGTCACGCGGACTACATCAAGAACATGATCACGGGTGCGGCGCAGATGGACGGCGCCATCCTCGTGGTCGCCGCCACCGACGGCCCGATGCCGCAGACCAAGGAGCACGTGCTCCTGGCCCGCCAGGTCGGCGTTCCGTACATCGTCGTCGCCCTGAACAAGGCCGACATGGTGGACGACGAGGAGATCCTGGAGCTCGTCGAGCTCGAGGTCCGTGAGCTGCTCTCCGAGTACGAGTTCCCGGGCGACGACGTTCCGGTCGTCAAGGTCTCCGCTCTGAAGGCCCTCGAGGGCGACAAGGAGTGGGGCAACTCGGTCCTGGAGCTCATGAGCGCCGTCGACACCGCGATTCCGGAGCCGGAGCGCGACGTCGACAAGCCGTTCCTGATGCCGATCGAGGACGTCTTCACGATCACCGGTCGCGGTACGGTCGTCACCGGCCGTATCGAGCGTGGTGTCCTCAAGGTCAACGAGACCGTCGACATCATCGGCATCAAGACCGAGAAGACCACCACCACGGTCACCGGCATCGAGATGTTCCGGAAGCTCCTCGACGAGGGCCAGGCCGGTGAGAACGTCGGTCTGCTGCTCCGCGGCATCAAGCGCGAGGACGTCGAGCGCGGCCAGGTCATCATCAAGCCGGGCTCGGTCACCCCGCACACCGAGTTCGAGGCGCAGGCCTACATCCTGTCCAAGGACGAGGGTGGCCGTCACACGCCGTTCTTCAACAACTACCGCCCGCAGTTCTACTTCCGTACGACGGACGTGACCGGCGTGGTGACCCTCCCCGAGGGCACCGAGATGGTCATGCCGGGTGACAACACCGAGATGAAGGTGGAGCTCATCCAGCCCGTCGCCATGGAGGAGGGCCTGAAGTTCGCCATCCGTGAGGGTGGCCGGACCGTGGGCGCCGGCCAGGTCACCAAGATCAACAAGTGAGTCCTCGGACTGGCTTGAGGGTCGACTGACCTGAGTGGCTCGAAGGGGCCCGTACGACTTCGGTCGTGCGGGCCCCTTTGCCGTTGGTTCACAATGAGAAAAACCGTGGGGGACCATGAGCGTGTGGGGGGACCATGAGTAAGAAGCACGCGCGGAAGATGCTGAGACGGATGGCGAGCGGGGAGCCCGTCGAGGTCGCGCCGACCATCGCGACCATGACGAAGCTCGCCCGACTCGCCGCCATAGCCCAGCAGTTCGGTTACGAGTACGCCGACATACGGCAGGGCGGTGGGCCGCAGGGCAACGGGTACGTGATGCTGATCGTGCCCGACCCGAGCCCCGAGGCCCGCGCGCGGGCCGAGCGGAACCGGGCGGCGTACCCGAACGCGAGCGACGGGGGCGCTCTGCCGCCCCTCGACCCCGGAGCGGTCGAGCTCCTCAAGGCCCGCATCACCTTCGACATCACCGCCAAGTACACCGACAGGCAACGGATCCTGCTGACCGCTGTCGGCGCCGTTCCGCTGGCCCTGCCCATCGGGTTCGGGCTCGCCACGGGCGTCACGGCCGTCGTCATCACTGTCGCCGTCTGGGCCGCGGTGATGGCCCTCATCCCTGTCGGGCTCCGTGTCAACCGACGCTACAGAGCCAAGTGCACCGCCCTTCTGCAGGCCGCCGGATTCACTCCGGTGACCGACCCGACCGGGCGGATGCGCTACCTGCCACCGGGCGGGCGGCTTCCCGGGCACGGCAACCCGTTCGCCGCGGGGAGCTCGTCCTGAGGGCAGGCAGCGAAAGGGCGATCTGTGGTATCCCCACGGATCGCCCAGGAGTGTCGTCGGCTGGCTCTGCCCGCGGTTGTCAGCCGCCGAGGATGGCGTCCTCGACCTGGACGGCGGCGTTGGCGTGACCGCGGGTGTTGGGGTGGACGAGGGCCCAGGTGTTGGGGTTGCCGTCGTTGCCGAGGCTTGGGGCTGGAGCCGACGCCTGCGCCGGGGCCGAGGGTGATGCATTTGCCGAGGATCTCGCCGAAGCCGAGGCTGTTGCCTCCGACGCCCACGGTGACCAGGTCGGTGTTGGGGGACAGGGCGTCGACCTGCGGGGGGACCGGGGCGAAGGGATGGTCGGGGTCGTGGATGTCGACTACGCCGGGGATATGCAGCTCGTAGCCGATGGGCGCCTGCTGGTTGTGTGAGACCTCGGCGATGGTCGCGTTGCCGCAGCTGACGTTGCGGAGACTGACCAGCGAGCCCAGGTCACGTTTGATGACCTCCGGGTAGGAGCCGGTGGTGCGCTGGCAGCCGTCGCGGGGCTCCTCGAAGGTGGGGCCGACTGCGTGGATGACGCCGGCGCTGTAGGAGTCGCGCCGAGCGCGACCCATTGCACGGAACCCGCTGCTGAGGCATGGGTGGAGTAGGTGCCGGAGGCAAGGAGACCGAGAGTCACGGCGGCTGCCGCTCCTGCCAGCCGCCTGCGGAATCGAGACATGCCGAACCCCTATCGGGACGGCCGCGATGAATGGCCTGGACGTGCTTGAGCTCCTCGCCCCGCTTCTTCGGGTGGAAGTCCCTGCCGGGGCGCTCACGACTGATGCCGCTCCGGGCCGACAGGTGGAACACCCTGCGTGGACGACGCCTGCAGCGCTTGGGTCTGTGCAGATTCCGGGGCGAGGTCCAGTTCGGCCCAGACGGTCTTGCGGGGCGGGAGCCCTGGGGTGACGCCCCAGCGGTCGGTGAGCGCGTCGACGAGGAGTAGGCCCCTGCCGGAATCGGACAGCGTCGGCAGACGGTCGTGGCGGGTGTCCGTCACCTCGATGCGGAGGGTGTCGGCGATGACGTAGAGGAGCAGGCGGAAGTCGCGGCCCGGGATGCGGCCGTGTGTCGCCGCGTTGACCGCTAGTTCCGCGACGACCTGCCTTGCCGGATCCAACGGCAGGCCCCAGGAGCGCAGTTGCTCGGCGGCCAGGAGGCGGGCGAGGCGGGCGCCGCGTGGGGTCGGCGACAGCTGGAGGCTGAAGTTGCGGAACCGGGTGGTGAGTTCGGGGGAGTTCTGCTTCACGTCACTCAGCGTGGCGGTCCGCGGTTACTGTGAACAGTGACTCAGCGGGTGCGTACGGTGACTGTCCGGAGCTTGTCCGGTGGTGTCCGGGCTGTCGGGGGCCGGGCGTACGGGCAGGGCGCTGGGCACGGTCGTACGACGGCGAAAGGTGCGGGATGACGGCGGTCGAGGCGGATTCGGGGCGGCTCAAGGGCGAGGCGGACGAGCCGGGTTGGGAGGTGGATCCCGACGATGAGTGGGGTGTTGCCGTCATCGCGACCGTCGGGCGACAGCTGAAGCTGCGGCGTGAGGCGGTGGGGATGCGGGCCGCGGAGTTCGGGACGGCCGTGGGTTATGGCGAGGACATGGTCTACAAGATCGAGGGTGGGAAGCGGATTCCTCGGCAGGACTATCTGGTCAGGGCGGATGAGGTGTTGGGGGCGGGTGGGCTCGTCGCGGCGGCTTGGGAGGACGTGAAGAGGGTTCGGTATCCCAAGAGGGTTCGGGAGCTGGCCAAGTTGGAGGGGCAGGCGGTGGAGATCGGGGTGTATGAGTGCAACAGCGTCAATGGCCTGTTGCAGACTCCGGAGCATGCGCGTGCCCTGTTCGAGGCAGCGCAGCCCCCGTATTCACCGGACGACGTGGAGCGGATGGTGGCTGCTCGCATGGCCCGACAGTCGGTCTTCGAACGGGACCCTGCTCCGTCTCTTCACTACGTCCTGGAAGAGGCGGTGCTGCACCGGCGGGTCGGAGGCACAATGGTCTGGCGACAGCAGCTTGAACGGCTTTTGGAGGTAGGGCACTTGCGTAACGTCACCCTTCAGGTCATGCCGACAGCCACTGACGCCCACCCGGGGGTTGACGGCAAGATCGAGCTGCTGAAGTTCCCGGACGGTACGGCGGTGGGTCGTTCCGACGGTGCGTTCAACGGACGGCCGACCTCAGATCCGAAGCAGCTCCGCATCCTTGAGCTGAGGTATGGCACCATCCGGGCGCAGGCTCTCTCACCTCGGGAGTCGTTGGCCTTCATCGAGCAAGTGCTGGGAGACACATGATCCGCAACGCTTCTGCCGAACTGGTCTGGTTCAAGAGCAGCTACAGCAGTGGTACGGACGGCAACTCCTGCGTCGAGGTCGCCATAGCCCCCCACACCATCCACGTCCGCGACTCGAAGCAGAACCAGGGCCCCCGACTCGCACTCTCCCTCACCGCGTGGGCGGGGTTCGTATCTGGCGTCGCGGAACCGGGACGTTAGTCGACCGCTTCTCCCGCAGGCCCGCTCTCCTCAGGGGCCCCGGCCTCGGGACCGATGGAACGGCCGGCCCACTCCCGCACCCGCCAGCCCTCGGCGGGGGTGCCGGTGAGGATGACGACTCCGGTGTTCTGCAGCACGTGCGCGGACGCGAAGCCGACGTCGATGTTCTCGGCCCGTGCCGCCGCCCACATACGGATGACGGCACCATGGCTGACCAGGGCCACCGTCTCAGCACCCGTACCCGAGGCCTCCTCGACCACGGCGTCGAAACGGCGTAGGGCTTCCACTCCGTTCTCTCCGCCCGGAATGCGCCGCTCGGTGTTTCCGGCGGACCAGGCGAAGGCGGTGCGCATATACGTCTCGATGGCGAGTGCGTCCCCTCGCATCTCCAGGTCGCCGGCGAACAGCTCCCGGATGCCGTCCCGGATGCGGACCTCCAGCCCTGTCCGCGTCGCCAGCGGCGCGGCGGTGAGCTGTGTGCGGAGCAGGGTGGAGGCGTAGAGGGCGCCGATTTCCTCACCGGTCAGCGCTGCCGGGAGGGCTGCTGCCTGCTGCTGCCCCAGCGGGGTGAGCGCCGGGCCCGGCTCCGCGGTGTCCAGGAGATGCTTGAGGTTGGAAGGGGTCTGGCCATGGCGAATGAGGAGCAGGCGCATGCCTCCCACTCTGGCACTCCTGGACCTCGTCCGAGTCAGTGGGATGCGGATGCGGATGCGGATGCGGGGGCGGATGCGGTTGCCGGCGCGCCGCGGTCCCGTAGGACATTGACCGCGCGGTCGAACGCCGAGTCCCGCTTCTTGGCGAACTCCTCCTTGGTGAAGACCGGTTCGGTCAGGTGGGGCTGGATGCCCGTGCCGTCGTAGGTTTGGCCGGAGCGGTTGAGGAACTCCTCATTTGGGAGGATCGCGGTCATGCCGTTGGGCAGGTTGCGTTCCATGACGTCCGAGAAGACGCCCTGGGTGGGCTGACCGACACGGATGGTGCCGCCGGGGCGGTTGATGAGGGACTGGGTGAAGGTCTCGCCCGCGCTGACGGTGGAGCCTCCGGTGAGTACGGCGATGGGGCCGGTGTAGCGGGGCCGCCCGTCGGCAGGCGTGACGGGGATGGGCTCGGGGCGGGTGTGCCGGGTGGGGTCGGTGGGGTGGTTGCGGGCGCGTTTGGCGTAGGCGACGTAGGGCTTGTCGGTGAGGCGCTCGGCGATGCGGATGCCGAGGGCGTCGGAGCCGCCGCCGTTGATGCGCAGGTCGATGATCAGGCCTCTGAGCCGCCGGGTGCGGTCCTTGGAGAGGATGGTGTCCAGGGCCTTGTCGAGCTCGGCGACGTGGGCGGTGTACGGGGCGTCCTCGGAGGTGTAGCCGTCGAAGCCGGAGATGCGGAGGTAGCCCTGGCGGGCGCTACCGGGCAGGTCGGCGTAGGTGATGCGGCCGTTCGCGAAGTCCTGGCGGTACGGGGCGCCCTTGAGGTCACGGTCGATGACGAACTTCTTGACCTTGGCGTCCAACGCCTCCGTGGGCATCTCGGTGCCCGGGCGGACCTGGGCGAAGACACGGTCCTCGTCCTCGTCCTCGACGGCGACATGGGCGTCGTAGAGAGGCCGCACCATGTCGCTGAAGATCCCGAAGAGCTCCTTGCGGGTGGTGTCCTTGTGCACCTTGGGCCGGTAGCGGTCCCGCATGTCCTGCCAGTCGATGTCCTTCGCGGCGAAGAAGGGGTAGTTCTCGGCGAAGGAGTGCCAGAAGACGTCGAAGGAGGTGCGGGGGTCCTTGGGGGCAGGGCGGGTGCAGTCGGTGGGGAGGTCGTGGATCCGCCGCAGCGCGCGGTGCCCGACCGAACTGTCCGCGCCGAGCGTGGCGCAGTCCTGGCCCGGGCCGGGGCGGACGGTCAGTACGGTGCCGTCGGCAGTCGTGTACGCGCCAGGGCCGGTGCGCCGGGCGGTGTCGCCCTCGATGCAGCTGACGGACGTCGTCTGGAACTCCTGAAGGGTGTCGCCGTCGATGGAGAGGACGGTGCCGTAGCCGTCCATGCGCCAGAGGCCGTCGGTGCCTTGTCTGGCGGGAGTGGAGGTGGCGGTGGCGGGTGCTGCCGCTGCCGCGGCGAGGGCCAGGGCGAGGGCGGTGGCTGTGGCTGCGGCGGTTCGCATGATCGGTTCCCCTGTTGTGTGGTCGTCTGTTTCCACAGTGCCCGGGGGAGCGGGGGCGGGCCATCCGGCGGGCTGGTGGACGGGGGTGGGGGCAGTCCCCGGCCTGTTGTCCACTGCCAGGCCGTGACACTGGAGCATGACTTCGAAACCAGCTGCTGGCGATGACCACCTCGACCTGGATGCGATCGAGGAGCTGTGCCTCGCCTCGACTCCGGATCCGGTGTTGGCCGCCTCCGCCAGGGAGATGGTGCCGCTACTCGTGGCGGAGGTCAGGCGCCTGCGCTGGCTCGTCTCCTTCGGAGCGTGCGACACGGCCGGCACGACCGGGACGGAGTTCGTGCTCGAGCTCGACGAGGAGATGCTGGCGTACTTCCGTGAGATGGCGGACGTACTGGTGGAGCGCATCGGCATCTCCCGGGCGGAGGCGGTCGCGAGGATCAACGCGTCGTACGGGACGCGGCAGTGGGTCGCCCTGGACCTGGAGCTCATGGGGCACGAGCTGCCCGAGTGCTGGGCCTACGGGGTGTACTACGGCCCGGATGAGCAACACCGCGTTCCGATGGGGAGCCCGACCGCAGACGCAGACATTGACCTCAGCACCCACCCCGTGCGCCCCGCGCCACCGAAGGACTCACCGTTCTGGACGCTGGAGGAGTAGTGGCACGATGAGCGCACGAATGATCGAGTGATTGATCGTGTGATCGAGCGAACGGGGAGGCCGTCGTCATGGCCCGCTACATGGAGACACTGACCGTCGAGCGGGGCGGTTTCCGGATCAAGGTGCCGGAGACGTGGTGGGAGTTCGACGTACGGCCGGAGTCGCGGGACGACTCGATCCGCCGCATGGTGAGCGAACGGGTGCAGCAGCGCCCGGAGTTGGAGCAGTACCGCGGCACCTACGTCGACTTCCTCCAGAAGGCCGCCGCCGATGCCTGGAAGTCGGGCGCGTTGTACTGCGGCTGCATGGCGGAGAATTTCGGCGGCGATACGCCGATAACCGGCTCGGTGACCGTCTCCCTGGTCGGCGGCCGTAACGAGCGGGGCGAGCCGCTGTCGAACGACCCCTCTGTCATCGCGAGCCAGCTCGCGGTCAAGGAGGCCAAGCGGGAGGGCGACTCCTGGCGCAAGGTGACGACGGTCGACATCCCGGGGGTCGGTCCCGCCGCCCGCACCCAGGGCATCGAGGACATCGCCGTACCCGGCGACGCCCTCAACCGCACCATCCGCGCTGTGCTGATGCAGACGTACATTCCGGTGCCGGGCCAGGAGGGCAAGGTGGCCCTGGTCGCCGGCAGCAGCCAGGTCCTGGACCTCGCGGACTCGTTCTTCGACATCTTCGACGCGATCACGTCGACCTTCCGGTTCACGGAGGCGTGATGAGGCATGACCGGTGTTGACTTCACAGGGACATCGAAGCCCTGGGTCATCTTCGTTTCGCGAGGAGATGCCAGCATTCAACGGCAGCTGTCAGGGCTGGAAGCGAGGGGAGGGCGCGTCCACCACTTCGAAGCCCGCGACCTGATCACCGAGGAGGGGATCTACCGCTCGTTCGCTGAGGTGCTGCAGTTCCCTGGCTACTTCGGGAGGAACTGGGACTCTGTGGTGGACTGCCTGGACGACCTGTGCGGTGCGGTGACGGGCGGAGTCGGGATCGCGGGTGTGATCCATGGCGCGGATCGACTGCTGGAGGCGGACTTCTTCCCCCTGTTCGTGTCAGTCCTTTGCCAGGGCGCCGACCGCGCGAATGCGGCGGTGGATCTCGATGGGCATCCCCTGGACCGTCCTGCGATCGCCGAACACTTCGTATTCGAGTTCCGTCAGTTCGATCGCGAGAAGGTGGCGCTGCGCATCGAACAACCTGACCTCACCGTCACCACCGGCGACTCCTTCGTCGCCGCCGCTCTCAACTTTCAGAGGTGGCACTGAAGTCGTGGCGAGCGGGCCGTGTCCAGCCGCGCCTGTGATGTGGGGGCTCACGTTTCCGTCGAACGGTTGTGCCTTGTAAGTTTACGTGTGCATACGGTTGTTGACGTTGATGTGCGCGTGACGGGGGTTGCGGTATGGCGGGGCACAGGCCGGCGGACTGGCACGTCCTGGATCTGGACAAGGACCCGACCCCGGGCGACCCGCAGCGGGTGCGCACACTCGCGAAGCAGTTGCACGACTTCGCCGACGACGTCTCCGACGCCCTTCGCCTGGTCAAGGGCATGGCGGGGGAGGGCACGCTCCTGGAGTGGGCGGGGAAGTCCGCGGATGTCTTCAAGGAGGACTTCGCGGATGTCCCGAAGAACCTGAAGAAGCTGAAGAAGTCGTACGAGATGTGCGGTGACGCGCTCTCCGATTTCTGGCCGAAGCTGGAGCGGGCGCAGTCGCTGGCGGACAAGGCCCTGCGCAAGGGCCGCGAGGCCCGCGACAGCCTCTCCTCGGCCCAGTCGCGCCTCACCTCGGCCGACTCGTGGGTGACGCGGGCCGGCAAGGAGGCGGACAAGTACAAGGACGACCCGACCGGCAGTAAGTCGGACGGGGACAAGCCGGACGAGGCGAAGGTGCGTGCCGCGACCCGGGATGTGCAGCACGCCAAGTCGGCTCAGACGAAGGCCCAGTCGGACGTCTCAGACGCGGAGGATGCTCTCGCGGCGGCGAAGAAGATGGCCGAGGACGCGCGCAAGATGCGTGACGAGGCGGCGCGTGAGGCGAAGTCGAAGATCGACGAGGCCTCGGATGCGGGCATCCAGAACCGGTCGTGGTGGGAGGACATCGGCGACTGGTTCGTCGACAACTGGGACAACATCGTCGCGGTCTGCAAGGTCGTCGTGACCGTCGTAGGCATCGTCGCGATGATCATCGGTGGGCCGATCCTGGGTGCGATCGTGCTGATCGCAGCCGCGGTGGTCCTCGCCGACACGCTCTACAAATACTCCAAAGGGCAGGCATCCCTATGGGATGTCGGGTTCGCGGCCTTGGACTGCATACCGGGCATGAAGGGGTTGACGACCCTCGGCGGGCTGGCCAAGGGGATGAAGGGGCTCAAGGCGACGCGCCTGAAGGGAATGGCCAACGCTGTACGGGGCCTTGCCAAGAGTGGCCGGAAGGCTGTCACCGAGGCTGGGAAAGGCGCGTACGACCGGGTCAAGTCCTTGTTCAAGCGCTGCGGTGACCCAGTCGACCCGGCCACCGGGTACATGTACATGCAGCAGACCGACATCGCGCTGCCAGGGACACTCCCGCTTGTCATCACCCGCCATGTCTCGTCGGGATATCGCAGCGGCTGGTGGTTCGGCCCCACTTGGGCCTCGACGATCGATCAGCGCCTTGAGGTGGACGAACAAGGGATCGTGTTCGTCACTGAGGACGGCATGCTGCTCACATACCCGCACCCCCAGGGGCTCAACGAGACGGTGCTGCCGGAATCAGGGCCACGCTGGCCGCTGGTGCGCTTGGAGCATGACGGTTACCGGATATCGAACCCCAGCACGGGGCACAGTCGGTACTTTGCGGCGCCCGTCGGCGGAGTGGCGGTCCTGGAGCGGATAGCCGATCGCAATCACAACACGATCACGTTCGACTACGACTCGGACGGCACACCCGTGGCGATACGGCATTCCGGCGGCTACTGCCTCGCCCTCACGGTCGATGAGCACCGCATCACTGCCCTGCGCCTGGTCGATGCCGTGGGCGGCTCAAGTTCGGATGTCGTGATCAAGCGGTATGGCTATACCGGCGGCAACCTCTCCCAGGTGATCAACTCCTCCGGTGTGCCGACGCAGTTCAGTTATGACGAACGTCTGCGCGTCACGTCATGGGAGGACACGAATCACTCGCGTTACTTCTACGCGTACGACCACAAAGATCGTTGCGTCCGCCAGGGCGGAGAGGCTGGGCACCTTGCCAATACCTTCGCCTACGACGGCATCGATCCCGCCTGGCCCGACTGCCGTGTGACCGAGGTCACCACAGCCGATGGCATCGCTTCCCGCTTCGCCGTCAACGACGCATGCCTGGTCGTCGGAGAGGTCGACTCCAGAGGCCAGAGCACTCGCTACGTCTTTGACAGCCGGAATCAGCTTCTCGCCCGCACTGATGCCCTCGGCCACACGACGAGTTATACCTGGGATGAGGACAGCAATCTCACCGTCGTCCAGCACGCTGATGGCGCAAGGACCAGCATGTCCTACAACCACTTCGGCCAACCGGTGGAAGTTGTGGAGCCGGGCGGCGCGACCTGGCGGTACGCCTTTGACGACCGAGGTAACCACCTCGCGACGGTTACTCCGGAGTCCGCGGTCACTCACTTCTCCTACGATGATGCCGGCCGACGGACGGCGATCATTGATCCCCTTGGCGGCCGGGCAGAGGTGGAGTGCGATGCCGCAGGTCTGCCGATCAAGGTGACGGACCCGGTGGGTGGTGTTACCCGTTATCAGCGAGACATTTTCGGGCGTCCGGTCGAGTTCATCGACCCGGCTGGGAACGCGACGCACCTGGAATGGACGGTGGAAGGCCGTATCTCCCGGCGCGTCGCGCCTGACGGAAGCACTGAGGTGTGGACGTACGACGGAGAAGGGAACTGCACCAGTCACACCGACGCCATTGGCGGTGTAACCACCTTCGAGTACACCCACTTCGACCTGCTGGCAGTCCGTACGGAACCCGACGGCGCCCGATACGCCTTTGAACACGACGCAGAACTACGGCTGACAGAGGTCGCGAATCCGCTCGGCCTGACATGGTCCTATACATACGACGACAGCGGTCTACTGACGGCCGAGACCGACTTCGACGGTCGCACGCATACCTACGCCCACGATGCAGCCGGTCGACTGACGACCTGGACCACCCCTGACGGTCAGAGGATCCGCTATGAGCGCGATGCACTCGGGCGTCCGGTGGTCAAGGACGTGCAGGGCGCAGTGACCACGTACGCATATGACGAAGCAGGCGATCTGATCGCGGCTTGTGGTCCTGACGCAGCGCTCACCTTGGAGCGCGACCGAGAGGGGCGAGTACTGTCGGAAACCGTCAACGGCCGGACGCTGAAGTACTCGTACGATCCGCTTGGGCGTCGTACGGGCCGTACGACACCGTCCGGTGCGGTCAGCCACTGGACTTACGACGCCGCGGGGAACCGCGCCGCGTTGGCTACTTCCGGTCGGCTCCTGAGTTTCTCCTTCGATGAGGCGGGCCGGGAGCTGTCCCGCTGTGTGGGCGAGAACCTCATGCTGGAACAGAACTACGACTCCATGGGCCGTTTGATCCGGCAGAACCTCTATGGCTTGGACGAGTGTCAAGTGAGGAGCCGTACCTATGCCTATCGCGCGGACGGGTACCTCATCCGCAGTACCGACGAAGTCGGCGGGAGCCGGCACATTGAGCTGGACCCCGCGGGTAGGGTCACCAGGATTCGTGCGCCAGAGTGGACAGAGGCCTACGCGTATGACGCTGCGGGCAACCAGACCCAGGCGATGTGGCCGAGCGGGATGCCGGGACAGGAAGCAGTCGGCTCCCGCAGCTACGCCGGCGCGCGCATTCAAAGGGCCGGAAACGTCCGCTATGAGCACGACGATGCGGGGCGGATCGCGCTACGTCAGAAGATCCGGTTGTCTCGTAAGCCGGACACCTGGCGCTTTCGCTGGGACGCCGAGGACCGGCTTATGTCTGTCGTCACTCCTGACGGGACGCGCTGGCGGTACCAGTACGACCCGCTTGGTCGGCGTATAGCCAAACAGCGATTGGCCGACACCGGCGAAACCGTCATCGAGCACGTGCACTTCGCTTGGGACGGAAGCACCCTGTGTGAGCAGACCAGCTTTTCCCCGGATGGTGGTGAAGCGATCACTCTCACATGGGACCACGACGGTCTGCGGCCTCTGTCGCAGACGGAACGCAAGACGACCGTTGACGCCGACATGGCGCAGTGCGAGATCGACCGCCGTTTCTACGCCATTGTTACCGACCTCATAGGCACTCCCATTGAACTGCTCGACGAGCAGGGGGAAACAGCCTGGCGCACTCGCACGACCCTTTGGGGTTGCACTGCGTGGAACCGTGAAGCAGTCGCCTACACGCCGCTTCGTTACCCGGGTCAGTATTACGACCCTGAGACAGGCCTCCACTACAACTACTTCCGGTATTATGACCCGGAAACCGCTCGCTATCTCACACCCGATCCCCTTGGGCTCACCCCTGACCCGAACCCGGACACGTACGTCCACAACCCTCATACTTGGGCCGATCCGCTCGGTCTGACCCCCTGCAAGGAAGACGAGATTCTTCCTGAGGGGTATACATCGTCCCCGGCACTGGAAAAGGATCCATATCACCCGGATAAGGTGAAGGAGCGGAGTGACGGGAACAGAGAGCTTTATGCGTCGACTCCGGCGGACAGGGCTGCCGAGCTTGGTTACAAGAGGAGGATCTCCCCTCAGAAGGCTCCCTTCCATTCCCACGGGCAAGAGGTGTTCTTCAACGGGAAGAATTACATCACGCCGGACGTGGACGGGCACAACGTCTCCGATGGATGGAAGATGTTCAACAAGAAGGGGCAGAGGGTTGGCACCTACGACGCAGACCTCAACTACATCAAGAAATGACGCCTTCTCCATTCAGGTAATTTCCGGGCCGTTGTCAGCGGAAGGGCAGCTCGATGAAGGAGCCGTCGGTTGCATCACGGTACGGGACTTTGAAGAGAATTTCCCGATGGATCTGACCTACTGGAGTGTGGAGCAGTACCGGGAAAGTTGGATTCAGTCCCTTCGGGTCCTCGAAACTGGTAATGACGTAACATCATGCCTCATCTCGTCCATCACGGACCCAGTCAACACCAACTTCATCTTCTGCTGGCCTCTCTACAGGTTGGGGGATATTGTCTACGTTCGGAACTCGATCATTTTTCTCGAAGAGCTCGAGGAAGATTTTGCCCCTGACGAGCCATGGCGCTTCGTTGAACCACGATCCGCGTTTGACGAAGACGGGAACGAGATCTCCGAGTGGCACACATCCTTCAACGCAGTCAGTGACTTTCTTCGTGTGATGCAGTCCTGAACCAGGCGTGATTCGTCGAGATGATGATGCGGCCGTACGTCAACCGTGGCAGGCGCGGCTGGCCCTCGCAGACCGAAGAGGTGCTGCGCCGCGCAGGCTGGCGCCCCGGTCGTTCGGTGCCCACAGGTACCTGGGAGTCGGTCCTGAACGAGCGTGGGGGCTTTGTGGCCCACGACGCCGCACGCCGGTTTCTTTCCGAATTCGGCGGACTGGTGACCTACGGCCTGCCCGCCGACTCGATCACCACGTCGTCCGCCATCCGGTTCGATCCCCCTCGCGCCCAGTGGCAGGGCGAGCGGTTCGCGGAGGCGAGCCGGGAAGCCGGGGCCCTCCTCTACCCCGTCGGCACGGCGGACGAGGGCGCCAGTTTCCTGGGGATCACCGAGGACGGAGCCCTTTACCTCGTGAGGGACCGTGTGGAACTGCTGGCACCGACCACTGACCAGGCGTTGCCCCGCCTGGTCGAGGCGCAGGCTGCCCGGTCCGCTCTCTGGAAGCCCAGCGTTCCGATGGCCGACGCCCCCTTCTGGCGGCGGCTGCACACCGTGGAGACCGGCCCGGACGCGGGGACGCGCTGGTCCGAGGAGACGGACCGGGTGCTGCGGGCGGGCGGCTGGTTCCCGGGCCGGTCGGTTCCCGCGGAGACCTGGGAGAGCATCCTTCTGCAGACCGGCGAGTTTGAGATCCACGAAGCGGCGAGACGCTTCCTGTCGGAATTCGGCGCCGTGGGCGTGTCCTACCGCGAGCCGTGGGACTCAATGCCGTGGGTGGAGTTCTCGCTGGACCCGCTGCTTGCGTTCTGGGACGCGGAGATCATCGACGACCTCGCCGAGCAGGCGGGCGTCGACCTGTACCCGATCGGCATGCGCGACCGCGGGGACCAGCACCTGGCCATGGCGGAGGACGGCTCGGTCTACGCCGGCATGGACAGCGTCTGGCTGCTGGCTCCCACACCCGACGAGGCTTTGCAGGCACTCACCAGCAGGATTCAGCCGACGGCTTCCTATTGACCGACGGCTGGTGAGAGAGGGTGGTAGGGCGTGGCGTGCGACCTCACGGACCGACCTCGGGTTGGAGGAATGCCTGATAGCGCGCATGCGCCACGAGCCCCACACACCAGCGCGAGGAACCTCCATGGATCTCACCGGCCACTCGACCGACCTCGTGGTCGACGCGTCGTTTCCAGAGGGCATGCGCCGTTTCATCGGACGCGGACAGCAGCGGTGGCCAGGGCTGTTCCTGTACGGGGAGCCACTCCCGCCCGGCGCCCCGGCCGACTGGCGGTTGCCCGAGCCGGACGACGACGGCCTCTCGGGCATTGTCACGTTCAGCTCCGGCCAGGAGATGGAGGACCTCTGGGAGGAACACGGCTACGCCCTCGACGCCGAGGGGCAAGGGCCCTACGCCGTCTTCTACCGTCATCACGCGCAGCCTCTGCACGCGGCGACGGTTTCCGGGGTCCATGCTTCCTCGCGGGAGGACGCGGCAGCGGTCGAGGGGACGCGGCTCCTGCTGTCCCAGTACTACGCCGTCAGCATCGTCACCCCGGAGGACCCGGGCACGGACCCGTTCTCCAGGAGTGTTCTCCATGACTTCCTGGCGTCCTTCGGCGGGCCCACGGCCACCCCGGTTTGACCTACGTCACCCCCGGGGTATTCTCCTCGGCTCGATTGGCGCCGCCCCCGCCCCATATGGCAGACTGTCCGAGTTGCTCGGTCGAGTGTTGATGCTGCGCGCCTCCCGCCGGGAGGACTGGAAGCGAGTCCCACAGTACTCGTCGCCCCAACTGCCTTACGGCAGCGCTGAGGCGGACGTACGGGAATCTTCCGGGAAGTGTCAGCGCGGCACCGGCCAGGCACCCGGTGGGCCTTCCGCCCCCGGCTCGCGGTTCCGGCAGGGCCGTGTGCAATCCCGCAGGGATGTTCGAACAAGGGGCATCCATGTCAGCGAGAGTGCGACACGCCCGACCGCGTGGGTCGGAGGAACGAAGGCAGCAGAAGGAATCCGCCGGGTTCCAGAGCGTTACGAGAGACAGGACTACTGAGTAGCCATGGCGGGACAGAAGATCCGCATCCGGCTCAAGGCCTACGACCACGAGGTCATCGACTCCTCGGCGAAGAAGATCGTCGAGACGGTGACTCGCACTGGTGCGTCGGTCGCGGGCCCGGTGCCGCTGCCCACTGAGAAGAACGTGTACTGCGTCATCAAGTCGCCGCACAAGTACAAGGACTCGCGCGAGCACTTCGAGATGCGCACGCACAAGCGCCTGATCGACATTCTCGACCCGACCCCCAAGACCGTTGACTCTCTGATGCGACTCGACCTCCCGGCCGGTGTCGACATCGAGATCAAGCTCTGAAGGCCGGTGATCTGAGAATGGCTAAGCAGATCAAGGGCATCCTGGGCGAGAAGCTCGGCATGACGCAGGTGTGGGACGCGAACAACCGCGTTGTTCCGGTCACCGTCGTCAAGGCCGGCCCCAACGTCGTCACCCAGGTCCGCACGAACGACGTCGACGGCTACGAGTCCGTCCAGATCGCGTTCGGCGAGATCGACCCGCGCAAGGTGAACAAGCCCCTCAAGGGCCACTTCGCCAAGGCCGACGTCACTCCCCGCCGCCACCTCGTCGAGATCCGTACCGCTGACGCCAGCGAGTACACCCTCGGCCAGGAGATCACCGCCGAGGTGTTCGAGGCCGGTATCAAGGTCGACGTGACCGGCAAGAGCAAGGGCAAGGGCTTCGCCGGTGTCATGAAGCGCCACAACTTCCGTGGCCTCGGCGCCGGACACGGCACCCAGCGCAAGCACCGCTCTCCCGGTTCCATCGGTGGCTGCGCCACCCCGGGCCGTGTGTTCAAGGGCCTCCGCATGGCGGGTCGCATGGGCAACGAGCGGGTCACCACCCAGAACCTGACCGTCCACGCCGTTGACGCGGAGAAGGGTCTGCTGCTCATCAAGGGCGCGGTTCCCGGTCCGAACGGCGGCCTCGTCCTGGTCCGCACCGCGGCCAAGGGGGCCTGAGGTACCGATGAGCACTGTTGACATCCTTTCGCCTGCGGGCGAGAAGACCGGTAGCGTCGAGCTCCCCGCGGAGATCTTCGGCGTGGAGAAGATCAGCATCCCGCTGATCCACCAGGTCGTCGTCGCGCAGAACGCCGCTGCCCGCCAGGGCACGCACAAGACCAAGCGTCGCGGTGAAGTCCGTGGTGGCGGCAAGAAGCCGTACCGCCAGAAGGGCACCGGTCGCGCCCGTCAGGGTTCGACCCGCGCGCCGCAGTTCGCCGGTGGTGGCGTCGTGCACGGTCCCGTGCCGCGCGACTACTCGCAGCGGACCCCGAAGAAGATGAAGGCTGCCGCTCTGCGTCACGCCCTCACCGACCGGGCCCGCCACAACCGCATCCACGTCGTCTCCGGCGTCATCGAGGGTGAGAACCCGTCGACGAAGGCCGCCAAGACGCTGTTCGGCAAGATCTCGGAGCGCAAGAACCTGCTCCTGGTCGTCGACCGCGCCGATGAGGCCGCGTGGCTGTCCGCCCGTAACCTGCCCCAGGTCCACATCCTGGAGCCGGGCCAGCTGAACACGTACGACGTTCTCGTCTCGGACGACGTGGTCTTCACCCAGGCCGCCTTCGAGTCCTTCGTGTCCGGCCCGAAGGCCAATGACACCGAAGGGAGCGAGGCCTGATGGCTATCCGTCACCCCGCTATCGCCTCCAAGGCGGCGAAGAAGGCCAAGGCCGCGCGCGTCGCCAAGGCGCGCCGCCACGCCGCCGAGGGCAAGAACACCGTCGAGACCCCGCTGAGCAAGTCCTTCACGGACCCCCGTGACGTGCTGCTCAAGCCGGTTGTCTCGGAGAAGAGCTACGCGCTCCTCGACGAGGGCAAGTACACGTTCGTCGTCGACCCGAGCGCCAACAAGACCCAGATCAAGCAGGCCGTCCAGGCGGTCTTCTCGGTCAAGGTCACCGGGGTCAACACGATCAACCGCCAGGGCAAGCGCAAGCGGACCCGCACTGGCTTCGGCCAGCGCGCGTCCACCAAGCGCGCGATCGTGACCCTCGCTGAGGGCGACCGTATCGACATCTTCGGCGGTCCGACCGCGTAAGCGGGTCGGATCGTCCGATATCGGACGAGGACTGAGAAATGGGAATCCGCAAGTACAAGCCGACTACGCCGGGCCGTCGCGGCTCCAGCGTCGCCGACTTCGTCGAGGTCACGCGGTCCACGCCGGAGAAGTCGTTGGTCCGCCCCCTGCACAGCAAGGGTGGCCGTAACAACTCCGGTCGTGTGACCGTCCGCCACCAGGGCGGTGGCCACAAGCGCGCCTACCGCGTGATCGACTTCCGTCGTCACGACAAGGACGGCGTGCCGGCGAAGGTCGCGCACATCGAGTACGACCCCAACCGCACCGCGCGCATCGCGCTGCTGCACTACGCCGACGGCGAGAAGCGCTACATCCTCGCCCCGCGCAACCTGCAGCAGGGTGACCGCGTAGAGAACGGCCCCGGGGCCGACATCAAGCCGGGCAACAACCTTGCCCTGCGCAACATCCCGGTCGGTACGACGCTGCACGCCATCGAGCTGCGTCCCGGCGGCGGTGCGAAGTTCGCCCGCTCCGCCGGCGCCTCGGTGCAGCTGCTCGCGAAGGAGGGCTCGATGGCCCACCTCCGCATGCCGTCCGGTGAGATCCGCCTGGTCGACCAGCGCTGCCGCGCCACGGTCGGCGAGGTGGGCAACGCCGAGCAGAGCAACATCAACTGGGGTAAGGCGGGCCGTAAGCGCTGGCTGGGCGTTCGCCCGACCGTGCGTGGTGTGGTCATGAACCCGGTGGACCACCCGCACGGTGGTGGCGAAGGCCGTACCTCGGGTGGTCGTCACCCGGTGTCCCCCTGGGGCAAGAAGGAAGGCCGTACTCGTTCGCCCAAGAAGGCGTCGAACAAGTACATCGTCCGCCGCCGCAAGACGAACAAGAAGCGCTAAGGACGGGTTGAGATGCCTCGTAGCTTGAAGAAGGGGCCCTTCGTCGACGACCACCTGATCAAGAAGGTGGACGCACAGAACGAAGCCGGCACCAAGAACGTCATCAAGACCTGGTCCCGTCGCTCCATGATCGTGCCGGCCATGCTCGGCCACACGCTCGCGGTGCACAACGGCAAGACCCACATTCCGGTGTTTGTCACCGAGTCGATGGTCGGCCACAAGCTCGGCGAGTTCTCGCCGACGCGCACCTTCCGGGGTCACGTCAAGGACGACCGGAAGTCGAAGCGCCGCTAAGCGCGGGGTGGAATGACCATGACAGACACTGGAAGGACAACCATGGAAGCCAGGGCCCAGGCGCGGTACATCCGCGTCACGCCCATGAAGGCCCGCCGCGTGGTGGACCTCATCCGTGGCCTGAACGCCACGGAGGCTCAGGCGGTCCTGCGTTTCGCCCCGCAGGCCGCGAGCCAGCCGGTCGGCAAGGTGCTGGACAGCGCCATTGCCAACGCCGCGCACAACTACGACCACACCGATGTCGACAGCCTCTTCGTCTCCGAGGCCTACGTCGACGAGGGCCCGACCCTGAAGCGGTTCCGTCCGCGCGCCCAGGGCCGTGCCTACCGGATCCGCAAGCGGACCAGCCACATCACCGTGGTCGTCAGCAGCAAGGAAGGAACCCGGTAATGGGCCAGAAGGTAAACCCGCACGGGTTCCGGCTCGGTGTCACGACCGACTTCAAGTCGCGTTGGTACGCCGACAAGCTGTACAAGGACTACGTCAAGGAAGACGTCGCCATCCGTCGGATGATGACGTCCGGCATGGAGCGCGCCGGCATCTCCAAGGTCGAGATCGAGCGCACCCGTGACCGTGTGCGTGTGGACATCCACACCGCGCGTCCGGGCATCGTCATCGGCCGCCGTGGCGCCGAGGCCGACCGCATCCGCGGTGACCTCGAGAAGCTCACGGGCAAGCAGGTCCAGCTGAACATCCTCGAGGTCAAGAGCCCCGAGACGGACGCTCAGCTGGTTGCCCAGGCCGTCGCCGAGCAGCTCTCCTCCCGCGTCTCCTTCCGTCGCGCCATGCGCAAGAGCATGCAGGGCACGATGAAGGCCGGCGCCAAGGGCATCAAGATCCAGTGCGGTGGCCGCCTCGGTGGCGCCGAGATGTCCCGCTCGGAGTTCTACCGCGAGGGCCGTGTGCCCCTGCACACGCTCCGCGCGAACGTGGACTACGGCTTCTTCGAGGCCAAGACGACCTTCGGCCGCATCGGTGTGAAGGTCTGGATCTACAAGGGCGACGTCAAGAACATCGCCGAGGTCCGCGCAGAGAACGCCGCTGCCCGCGCGGGTAACCGCCCGGCCCGCGGCGGTGCCGACCGCCCGGCCCGTGGTGGCCGCGGTGGCGAGCGGCGCGGTCGCAAGCCGCAGCAGGCTGCCGGCGCCGAGGCCCCCAAGGCCGAGGCTCCCGCGTCCGCCGCTCCGGCTGAGAGCACCGGAACGGAGGCCTGACCGAAATGCTGATCCCCCGTAGGGTCAAGCACCGCAAGCAGCACCACCCCAAGCGCAACGGCATGTCCAAGGGTGGCACGCAGGTTGCGTTCGGCGAGTACGGCATTCAGGCCATGACCCCGGCTTACGTGACGAACCGGCAGATCGAGGCAGCTCGTATCGCCATGACCCGTCACATCAAGCGTGGCGGCAAGGTCTGGATCAACATCTACCCGGACCGCCCCCTCACGAAGAAGCCCGCCGAGACCCGCATGGGTTCCGGTAAGGGTTCTCCGGAGTGGTGGATCGCCAACGTCAAGCCCGGACGCGTGATGTTCGAGCTGTCGTACCCCAACGAGAAGATCGCGCGCGAGGCCCTGACCCGTGCGGCTCACAAGCTGCCGATGAAGTGCAAGATCGTCAAGCGCGAGGCAGGTGAAGCGTGATGTCGGCCGGTACCAAGGCGTCCGAGCTGCGCGAGCTGGGCAACGAGGAGCTGCTCAACAAGCTCCGCGAGGCCAAGGAAGAGCTGTTCAACCTCCGCTTCCAGGCGGCGACGGGCCAGCTCGAGAACCACGGCCGGCTGAAGGCCGTCCGTAAGGACATCGCGCGGATCTACACCCTGATGCGTGAGCGCGAGCTGGGCATCGAGACGGTGGAGAGCGCCTGATGAGTGAGAGCAACGTGACTGAGCAGACTGCAGAGGCCCGCGGCTTCCGCAAGACCCGTGAGGGTCTCGTCGTCAGCGACAAGATGGACAAGACCGTCGTCGTCGCCGTCGAGGACCGCGTCAAGCACGCGCTGTACGGCAAGGTCATCCGCCGTACCAACAAGCTCAAGGCGCACGACGAGCAGAACGCCGCGGGCGTCGGCGACCGTGTCCTCCTCATGGAGACCCGGCCGCTGTCCGCGACGAAGCGCTGGCGCGTCGTCGAGATCCTCGAGAAGGCCAAGTAATCCCTCCTAGGGGGACCCCCTAGGAATAGTTCCGCCAGGCTCGGCAGGGGCCGACCTCGTACGAGGGAAGCCCCTGCCGGGAACCGGCAGACAACCAGGAGATAGACGTGATCCAGCAGGAGTCGCGACTGCGAGTCGCCGACAACACGGGTGCGAAGGAAATCCTCTGCATCCGTGTGCTCGGTGGCTCCGGTCGCCGCTACGCGGGTATCGGTGACGTCATCGTCGCCACCGTCAAGGACGCGATCCCCGGCGGCAACGTGAAGAAGGGTGACGTCATCAAGGCGGTCATCGTTCGCACCGTCAAGGAGCGCCGCCGTCCGGACGGCTCGTACATCCGCTTCGACGAGAACGCCGCTGTCATTCTGAAGAACGACGGCGACCCTCGTGGCACCCGTATCTTCGGCCCGGTCGGCCGTGAGCTGCGCGAGAAGAAGTTCATGAAGATCATCTCCCTCGCGCCGGAGGTGCTGTGAGCATGAAGATCAAGAAGGGCGACCTGGTCCAGGTCATCACCGGTAAGGACAAGGGCAAGCAGGGCAAGGTCATTGCCGCTTACCCGCGCGACGAGCGTGTCCTGGTCGAGGGTGTCAACCGGGTCAAGAAGCACACCAAGGCAGGTCCGACGGCTCGCGGTTCGCAGGCCGGCGGCATCGTCACCACCGAGGCTCCGATCCACGTCTCCAACGTCCAGCTGGTCGTGGAGAAGGACGGCAACAAGGTCGTGACCCGCGTCGGTTACCGCTTCGACGACGAAGGCAACAAGATCCGCGTTGCCAAGCGGACGGGTGAGGACATCTGATGACGACCACCACCAGCCCGCGTCTGAAGCAGAAGTACCGTGAGGAGATCACGGGCAAGCTGCGTGACGAGTTCAAGTACGAGAACGTCATGCAGATCCCCGGTCTCGTCAAGATCGTGGTCAACATGGGTGTGGGCGACGCCGCCCGCGACTCCAAGCTGATCGAGGGTGCCATCAAGGACCTCACCACGATCACCGGTCAGAAGCCGGCCGTCACCAAGGCCCGCAAGTCCATCGCGCAGTTCAAGCTGCGTGAGGGCCAGCCGATCGGTGCCCACGTCACGCTCCGTGGCGACCGCATGTGGGAGTTCCTGGACCGCACCCTGTCGCTCGCGCTGCCGCGCATCCGCGACTTCCGCGGCCTGTCCCCCAAGCAGTTCGACGGCCGTGGCAACTACACCTTCGGTCTCACGGAGCAGGTCATGTTCCACGAGATCGACCAGGACAAGATCGACCGCACCCGGGGTATGGACATCACCGTGGTGACCACGGCGACCAACGACGCTGAGGGCCGCGCGCTCCTTCGTCACCTCGGCTTCCCCTTCAAGGAGGCGTGAGCGAGATGGCGAAGAAGGCTCTGATCGCGAAGGCTGCTCGCAAGCCCAAGTTCGGTGTGCGTGGCTACACCCGCTGCCAGCGCTGTGGCCGCCCGCACTCCGTGTACCGCAAGTTCGGCCTGTGCCGCGTGTGCCTTCGTGAGATGGCTCACCGTGGCGAGCTGCCGGGCGTGACCAAGAGCTCCTGGTAATCCCCCTTTTAGGGATTAGCAGGGCTCTCGGTAAGCAATGGGCGTGTCAGGCGCCCGCCCCTTCATGGCTTAGGCTTGGAGGGTTGGGCGCCTGACAGTCGCCCGTACGACTTACTACGCCGTAGGTCCACCGCGCCGCACCCGTCCCGTCTCGGATCGGGGAGAGGGATGGCGCACCAGGAAACCCCGGCGAGAGAGGCCGAAGGCCAATTCATGACCATGACTGATCCGATCGCAGACATGCTGACGCGTCTGCGGAACGCGAACTCGGCATACCACGACTCCGTGACGATGCCGGCGTCGAAGATCAAGTCGCACATCGCGGAGATCCTCCAGCAGGAGGGCTTCATCACGGGCTGGAAGGTCGAGGACGCCGAGGTCGGCAAGAACCTCGTCCTGGAGCTGAAGTTCGGTCCCAACCGTGAGCGCTCCATCGCGGGCATCAAGCGGATCTCCAAGCCCGGTCTCCGGGTGTACGCGAAGTCCACCAACCTGCCGAAGGTTCTGGGCGGCCTGGGCGTGGCCATCATCTCCACGTCCCACGGTCTCCTGACCGACAAGCAGGCGCAGAAGAAGGGCGTGGGTGGGGAAGTCCTCGCCTACGTCTGGTAATTCGGGAACGGAGGAGAGACAGCAATGTCGCGTATCGGCAAGCTCCCCATCCCGGTTCCCGCCGGCGTGGACGTCACCATCGACGGCCGTACGGTCGCGGTCAAGGGCCCCAAGGGCGAACTGACCCACACCGTCATCGCGCCGATCGACATCGCCAAGGCCGAGGACGGCACCCTTCAGGTGCTCCGGCCCAACGACGAGCGGCAGAGCAAGGCCCTGCACGGCCTGTCCCGCACGCTGGTGGCGAACATGATCACCGGTGTGACCCAGGGATACGTCAAGAAGCTCGAAATCAGCGGTGTCGGCTACCGTGTCCTGGCCAAGGGCTCCAACCTGGAGTTCTCTCTGGGCTACAGCCACCCGATCCTGGTCGAGGCCCCCGAGGGCATCACCTTCAAGGTGGAGTCCCCGACCCGTTTCTCGGTCGAGGGCATCGACAAGCAGAAGGTCGGCGAGGTTGCGGCCAACATCCGCAAGCTGCGCAGGCCCGACCCGTACAAGGCCAAGGGCGTCAAGTACGAGGGCGAAGTCATCCGCCGCAAGGTCGGAAAGGCGGGTAAGTAAGCCATGGCATACGGACAGAAGATCCTCAAGGGCGACGCCTACAAGCGCGCCGCGATCAAGCGCCGCCACATCCGGATCCGTAAGAACATCAACGGAACGGCGGAGCGTCCGCGTCTGGTCGTTACCCGCTCGAACCGCCACATCGTGGCCCAGGTGATCGACGACATCAAGGGTCACACCCTGGCGTCGGCGTCCACCCTGGACACCTCGATCCGCGGTGGCGAGGGCGACAAGTCCGCGCAGGCCAAGCAGGTCGGCGCCCTGGTCGCCGAGCGCGCCAAGGCCGCCGGTGTCGAGGCCGTCGTGTTCGACCGTGGTGGTAACCAGTACGCGGGGCGCATCGCCGCCCTGGCGGACGCCGCCCGCGAAGCCGGGCTCAAGTTCTGAGCCTGCCGTAGCTAGCGGAAACAGAGAGAGGTAATTCCAATGGCTGGACCCCAGCGCCGCGGTGGCGGTGCCGGTGGCGGCGAGCGGCGGGACCGGAAGGGCCGTGACGGCGGCGCTGCTGCCGCCGAGAAGACCGCGTACGTTGAGCGCGTTGTCGCGATCAACCGCGTCGCCAAGGTTGTGAAGGGTGGTCGTCGCTTCAGCTTCACCGCGCTGGTCGTGGTGGGCGACGGTGACGGCACCGTGGGTGTCGGATACGGCAAGGCCAAGGAGGTGCCGGCCGCCATCGCCAAGGGCGTTGAGGAGGCCAAGAAGCACTTCTTCAAGGTCCCCCGCATCCAGGGCACCATCCCGCACCCCATCCAGGGTGAGAAGGCTGCCGGCGTCGTGCTGCTCAAGCCCGCGTCGCCCGGTACCGGTGTGATCGCCGGTGGTCCGGTGCGTGCCGTGCTCGAGTGCGCCGGTATCCACGACGTGCTGTCGAAGTCGCTCGGCTCCGACAACGCGATCAACATCGTGCACGCGACCGTGGAGGCCCTCCGGGGTCTGCAGCGCCCCGAGGAGATCGCGGCCCGCCGTGGTCTGCCCCTCGAGGACGTCGCCCCCGCGGCTCTTCTCCGTGCGCGTGCCGGGGCGGGTGCGTAATCATGGCGCAGCTCAAGATTACGCAGGTCAAGTCCTACATCGGCAGCAAGCAGAACCACCGTGACACCCTGCGCTCCCTTGGTCTCAAGGGCATCAACACGCAGGTCGTCAAGGAGGACCGCCCCGAGTTCCGCGGCATGGTGCACACCGTCCGCCACCTCGTGACGGTCGAGGAGGTCGACTGATCATGGCGGAGAACAACCCGCTCAAGATCCACAACCTCCGTCCCGCCCCGGGCGCCAAGACCGCCAAGACCCGTGTCGGTCGTGGTGAGGCGTCGAAGGGTAAGACGGCCGGTCGTGGTACCAAGGGCACGAAGGCCCGTTACCAGGTTCCGGAGCGCTTCGAGGGTGGCCAGATGCCCCTCCACATGCGTCTCCCGAAGCTGAAGGGCTTCAAGAACCCCTTCAAGACGGAGTACCAGGTCGTGAACCTGGACAAGCTCGCCGCCCTCTACCCCGAGGGTGGGGAGGTCACCGTTGCCGACCTGGTCGACAAGGGTGCCGTCCGCAAGAACAGCCTCGTCAAGGTCCTCGGCCAGGGCGAGCTCTCCGTGGCGCTGCAGGTGACGGTCGATGCCGTCTCCGGCTCCGCCAAGGAGAAGATCACCGCCGCCGGCGGTACCGTCACCGAGCTCGTCTGAACCCCACAGGCGTCTTGATGACCTGAGCGATCCCGACCGGGGATACCCCACATATGGGGTATCCCCGGTTGGTCGTTCCTAGGGCGGCAGTCACGCCGGTAAGGTGGCTTGCACTGCCCTCTTTTCACAGGGTGCTTCACTTCGGGCACTCTGAGCGGCAGTTGACCGTTACCTATGTCGTTGTTCCTATCGGACTCTCAAGACCGTCACCCTTGACGCAGTTGCGCGGGGGTCGCAGGAGGCACCGTGCTCACCGCGTTCGCCCGGGCGTTCAAGACGCCCGACCTGCGCAAGAAGCTGCTCTTCACGCTCGGCATCATCGTGGTCTACCGGGTGGGAACCCACATCCCGATCCCAGGTGTCGATTACCGGAACGTCCAGACCTGTATCGACAATGCCCAGGCCAACCAGGGCATCTTCGGTCTGGTCAACATGTTCAGTGGCGGTGCGCTGCTGCAGATCACCATCTTCGCGCTGGGCATCATGCCGTACATCACGGCGAGCATCATCCTCCAGCTGCTGACCGTGGTGATCCCCCGCCTGGAAGCCCTGAAGAAGGAGGGCCAGGCCGGTACGGCGAAGATCACGCAGTACACCCGTTACCTGACGATCGCCCTCGCCATCCTCCAGGGCACCGGCCTCGTCGCCACCGCCCGCAGCGGCGCCCTGTTCTCCGGCTGCCCGGTGGCCAGCCAGATCGTCCCCGACCAGTCGATCTTCGTCACCATCACCATGGTCATCACGATGACCGCCGGCACGGCGGCCGTGATGTGGCTCGGTGAGCTCATCACCGACCGCGGTATCGGCAACGGCATGTCGATCCTGATGTTCATCTCGATCGCCGCCACCTTCCCGTCCGCCCTGTGGGCCATCAAGCAGGAGGGCTCCCTGGCCGGCGGCTGGATCGAGTTCGGCACGGTCATCCTGGTCGGCTTCGCCATGGTCGGCCTGGTGGTCTTCGTCGAGCAGGCCCAGCGCCGCATCCCGGTCCAGTACGCCAAGCGCATGATCGGCCGTCGTTCCTACGGCGGTACGTCCACCTACATCCCGCTCAAGGTGAACCAGGCGGGTGTGATCCCCGTTATCTTCGCCTCGTCGCTGCTCTACATCCCGGCGCTGGTGGCCCAGTTCGCCGGGGGGAGCCAGTCGGGGTGGAAGACCTGGATCGAGCAGCACTTCGTCAAGGGCGACCACCCGTATTACATCGTTACGTACTTCCTGCTGATCGTTTTCTTCGCGTTCTTCTACGTGGCGATCTCCTTCAACCCCGAGGAAGTCGCCGACAACATGAAGAAGTATGGTGGCTTCATCCCGGGCATCCGGGCTGGCCGACCGACCGCTGAGTACCTGAGCTACGTACTCAACCGGATCACCTGGCCGGGTTCGTTGTACTTGGGGCTGATCGCTCTCGTGCCGACGATGGCGTTGGCAGGTTTCGGGGCAAACCAGAACTTCCCGTTCGGCGGCACCAGCATCCTGATCATCGTGGGTGTGGGGCTCGAGACCGTGAAGCAGATCGAGAGCCAGCTCCAGCAGCGCAATTACGAAGGGTTCCTCCGCTGATGCGTATCGTCCTCGTCGGGCCGCCGGGCGCCGGTAAGGGAACGCAGGCCGCGTTCCTGGCCCAGAACCTGTCGATCCCGCATATCTCCACGGGCGACCTGTTCCGGGCCAACATCAGCCAGCAGACGGAACTCGGCAAACTGGCGAAGTCCTACATCGACGCGGGCAATCTCGTCCCTGACGAGGTGACCATCGCGATGGCGAAGGACCGCATGGAGCAGCCGGACGCCGGGAACGGTTTCCTGCTGGACGGCTTCCCCCGCAACGTCTCGCAGGCCGGGGCGCTCGACGAGCTGCTCGAGGCCGAGAGCATGCAGCTGGACGCCGTGCTGGACCTGGAGGTCCCCGAGGACGAGGTCGTCAAGCGGATCGCCGGCCGCCGTGTCTGCCGCAACGAGTCGGCGCATGTCTTCCACGTGACGTACAAGCCGCCGGCCAAGGAGGGCGTCTGCGACGTCTGCGGCGGCGAGCTGTACCAGCGGGGCGACGACTCCGAGGAGACCGTCCGCAAGCGGCTGGAGGTCTACCACACGCAGACCGAGCCGATCATCGACTACTACAAGGCGCAGGGCCTGGTGGTCACGATCTCCGCGCTCGGCAAGGTGGAGGACGTCACGACGCGCGCCATGGAGGCGCTGAAGCGTGACGAGGGCGACAAGTAGTCGTTCGTACGCAGCGACGGCCGCGGTTCCCCTCGGGGAGCCGCGGCTGCTGCGTGGGGGCTCATCGAGCGGCCCCGTATCGTTGAAGGCGTTCATTCCCTCCGAAGGTCCAGAAAGGCCGTAGTCCCCATGGTGCAGATCAAGACCTCCGAGCAGATCGCCAAGATGCGCGAGGCGGGCCTGGTCGTCGCCGCCATCCACGCGGCGACCCGGGAAGCCGCCGTGCCGGGGGCCACCACGAAGGATCTGGACCAGGTCGCCCGCAAGGTCCTCGCCGAGCACAACGCCAAGCCGAACTTCCTCGGCTACGGCGGCTTCCCCGCGACGATCTGCACGTCCGTGAACGAGGTCGTCGTCCACGGCATCCCGTCCGACGACGTCGTCCTCAAGGACGGGGACGTCATCTCCATCGACTGCGGCGCGATCATCGACGGCTGGCACGGCGACGCCGCCTACACGGCCTTCGTCGGCTCCGGCCACTCCCCGGAGCTGGTCGAGCTCTCCCGGGTGACCGAGGAGTCGATGTGGGCCGGCATCGCGGCCATGAAGCAGGGCAACCGGCTGGTCGACATCTCCCGGGCCGTCGAGACGTACATCCGCCGCCAGCCGAAGCCCGGCGGGGGCAAGTACGGGATCATCGAGGACTACGGCGGGCACGGCATCGGCACCGAGATGCACATGGACCCGCACCTGCTGAACTATGTCGACCGGCGGCGGGGGAAGGGGCCGAAGCTGGTTCCCGGGTTCTGCCTCGCCATCGAGCCGATGGTGTCCCTCGGCACGCCGAAGACCGAGGTTCTCGAGGACGACTGGACCGTCATCACCACGGACGGCACGTGGTCCTCGCACTGGGAGCACTCGGTTGCCCTGACCGAGGAGGGTCCGTTGGTGCTGACGTCTCCCGACGCGGGGAAGGCGAAGCTCGCCGAGCTGGGCGTCACGGCAGCTCCTGATCCGCTGGGCTGAGCGCCGTCCGCGGCCGCGGGCCGGTGGGGGGTGTTCGCGCAGTTCCGCGCGCCCCTCTCGGGGCGCTTAATGATCTGCGTGATGGGGCAGGATCTCTCGATTCGTGTTTCCGAGGGGCCTGACGTAGACTGACTCGTCGGCTCTGGTGCACCCGCATGTCTGCATGCGCTCGCACGGAGTCGATCAAGGTAGTCGATTCGAAGGGCGAAGCGTGGCCAAGAAGCAAGGTGCCATCGAGATCGAGGGCACTGTCGTCGAGTCTCTTCCGAACGCCATGTTCAAGGTCGAGCTCCAGAACGGCCACCAGGTCCTGGCACACATCAGCGGCAAGATGCGCATGCACTACATCCGCATCCTCCCTGACGACCGGGTCGTGGTGGAGCTGTCTCCGTACGACCTGACGCGTGGCCGGATCGTCTACCGCTACAAGTAGATCTTGCCCCGCATCTCGCTTCGGCGAGGTGGTGGCACTGACCCGGAGAACCTCACCTAATGAAGGTCAAGCCGAGCGTCAAGAAGATCTGCGACAAGTGCAGGGTGATCCGCCGTCACGGCCGGGTCATGATCATCTGCGACAACCCGCGCCACAAGCAGCGCCAGGGCTGATCGACAGCGGATCGCACCCTCTGCATCCATCGCAGGGATTCGCGCGACGCGAGCTGAATATGTTCATACGCAGGACCCGGGCGGACGATGTTCGCCTGACACCCCTGGTTCGGAGGCCGGGGACCCAGTTCGTACCTCATACGGCGGCTGGGAGTCGGTTCTGTGGAAGACCTCCGACAAGTAACTGGAGCCATTGAATGGCACGCGTTTCCGGTGTCGACATCCCGCGCGAAAAGCGCGTGGAGGTCGCCCTCACCTACGTGTTCGGCATCGGCCGGACCCTCGCGCAGCAGACGCTGGCCGCCACCGGCGTCGACCCGAACACCCGCGTCCGCGACCTCTCCGAGGAGCAGCTCGTCGCGATCCGCGAGTTCGTGGACAACAACATCAGGACCGAGGGTGACCTCCGTCGTGAGATCCAGGCCGACATCCGCCGCAAGGTCGAGATCGGCTGCTACCAGGGTCTGCGTCACCGCCGCGGCCTGCCCGTCCGCGGTCAGCGCACCAGCACCAACGCCCGCACCCGCAAGGGCCCGCGTCGCGCCATCGCCGGCAAGAAGAAGCCGGGCAAGAAGTAGTCCGCAGCGGACGCCTGTCCACGGTCTTCGCTGTAGGACCGACCACCTCCCGTAGGAGTTAAGAGATGCCCCCCAAGGGACGTCAGGGCGCTGCCAAGAAGGTGCGCCGCAAGGAAAAGAAGAACGTCGCTCACGGCCACGCGCACATCAAGAGCACGTTCAACAACACGATCGTCTCGATCACGGACCCCTCGGGCAACGTGATCTCCTGGGCCTCCGCCGGCCACGTCGGCTTCAAGGGCTCGCGCAAGTCCACGCCGTTCGCCGCGCAGATGGCCGCCGAGTCGGCTGCCCGCCGCGCCCAGGAGCACGGCATGCGCAAGGTCGACGTCTTCGTCAAGGGCCCGGGCTCCGGTCGTGAGACCGCGATCCGCTCCCTGCAGGCGACCGGCCTCGAGGTCGGCTCCATCCAGGACGTCACGCCGACCCCGCACAACGGCTGCCGTCCGCCCAAGCGCCGCCGCGTCTGATCTTCCACAGATCGCTGACGCAGGCCGCTTGGTCTGAGGTTTTCGGGCGGTACGACTCCTTCGGGTCGTATCGCCCGTACCCTTGTCCGTAACACCATCGGGCTTCGCCCGGTGCATCAGGGCGTCAAATAGCGGGCGCCCCTGACAGAAGGATCACAAACATGCTGATCGCTCAGCGTCCCTCGTTGACCGAAGAGGTCGTCGACGAATTCCGCTCCCGGTTCGTGATCGAGCCGCTGGAGCCGGGCTTCGGCTACACCCTCGGCAACTCCCTCCGCCGGACCCTCCTGTCCTCGATCCCGGGTGCGGCGGTCACGTCCATCCGCATCGACGGTGTCCTGCACGAGTTCACCACCGTGCCGGGCGTCAAGGAGGACGTCACCGACCTGATCCTCAACATCAAGCAGCTGGTCGTCTCCTCGGAGCACGACGAGCCGGTCGTGATGTACCTGCGCAAGCAGGGCCCGGGTCTGGTCACCGCCGCCGACATCGCGCCCCCGGCCGGTGTCGAGGTGCACAACCCCGACCTCGTCCTCGCCACGCTCAACGGCAAGGGCAAGCTGGAGATGGAGCTGACGGTCGAGCGTGGCCGCGGCTACGTCTCCGCCGTGCAGAACAAGCAGGTCGGCCAGGAGATCGGCCGGATCCCGGTCGACTCGATCTACTCGCCGGTGCTCAAGGTCACGTACAAGGTCGAGGCCACGCGTGTCGAGCAGCGGACCGACTTCGACAAGCTGATCGTCGACGTCGAGACCAAGCAGGCCATGCGTCCGCGTGACGCCATGGCGTCGGCCGGTAAGACCCTGGTCGAGCTGTTCGGTCTGGCCCGCGAGCTCAACATCGACGCCGAGGGCATCGACATGGGCCCGTCCCCCACGGACGCCGCCCTGGCCGCCGATCTGGCGCTGCCGATCGAGGAGCTCGAGCTCACCGTTCGGTCGTACAACTGCCTCAAGCGTGAGGGCATCCACTCCGTGGGCGAGCTCGTGGCTCGTTCCGAGGCGGACCTGCTCGACATCCGCAACTTCGGTGCGAAGTCCATTGACGAGGTCAAGGCGAAGCTCGCGGGTATGGGCCTCGCGCTGAAGGACTCGCCTCCCGGGTTCGACCCGACCGCCGCCGCGGACGCGTTCGGTGCGGACGACGACGCGGACGCCGGGTTCGTGGAGACCGAGCAGTACTGATTCGGCTGCCGGCCCGTTGTGGCTGGTCGCGCAGTTCCCCGCGCCCCTTCGGGGGCGCGGACCCTCCGGGCGTCTGAATGACGCCCGGATCTCTGACAGACGACCGTCTGCTCAGATACTGACCCCGGTACCTGATACGGCCGGGGCAGACACCTAGGAGAAACACCATGCCGAAGCCCACCAAGGGTGCCCGTATGGGCGGCAGTGCCGCGCACGAGAAGCTGCTCCTCGCGAACCTCGCGAAGGCGCTGTTCGAGCACGGTCGCATCACCACCACCGAGGCGAAGGCCCGCAAGCTGCGGCCGTACGCCGAGCGTCTGGTCACCAAGGCGAAGAAGGGCGACCTTCACAACCGCCGTCAGGTGCTCCAGATCATCACGGACAAGAGCATCGTCCACACGCTCTTCACCGAGATCGGCCCGCGCTACGAGAACCGTCCGGGTGGCTACACCCGTATCACCAAGATCGGTAACCGCCGTGGCGACAACGCGCCCATGGCTGTCATCGAGCTGGTCGAGGCGCTGACGGTGGCGCAGGAGGCGACCGGCGAGGCCGAGGCCGCGACGAAGCGTGCGGTCAAGGAAGACGCCCTCAAGAAGGACGAGGCCGCCCCGGCCAAGTCCGACGAGGCCGCCGAGGCTTCCGCCGAGGAGTCCAAGGACGCGTAAGCGTTCTGCCGGGGGCTGTGCGCCGGCGGCCGCGGGTTCGTCGTGGTCGCTCGCGCAGTTCCCCGCGCCCCTGAGGGTGCGTTGGCGGGCCCGTTCCTTTTCAGGAGCGGGCCCGCCTTTGTGTTGCTGAGAGGATCTGTGCGTGAGTGATGAAGCAGCTGCCGGGTTCGTTCGTGTGCGGCTTGATCTGTCGTACGACGGGAGTGAGTTCTCCGGGTGGGCCAAGCAGGCCGGGGGGCGGCGGACCGTGCAGGGGGAGATCGAGGATGCCCTGCGGACGGTGACGCGGTCGCGGGAGACGTATGAGCTGACCGTGGCGGGGCGCACCGATGCCGGGGTGCATGCCCGGGGGCAGGTGGCGCATGTCGATCTGCCGCATGAGGTCTGGGCCGAGCACCATCAGAAGCTGCTGAAGCGGCTGGCCGGGCGGCTGCCCCGGGACGTGCGGGTCTGGGCCCTCAGAGAGGCGCCCAGTGGCTTCAACGCGCGGTTCTCGGCGGTGTGGCGGCGATACGCCTATCGGGTCACCGACAATCCCGGGGGCGTCGATCCGCTGCTGCGGAACCACGTGCTGTGGCACGACTGGCCGCTGGACGTCGACGCCATGAACGAGGCCGCGCGCCGGCTGCTCGGGGAGCACGACTTCGCCGCCTACTGCAAGAAGCGGGAGGGCGCGACGACGATCCGTACGCTCCAGGAGCTGGGTCTCGTGAGGGGCGAGGACGGGATCATCACCGCGACCGTGCGGGCCGACGCCTTCTGTCACAACATGGTGCGCTCGCTCATCGGGGCGCTGCTGTTCGTGGGTGACGGGCACCGGCCGCCGGACTGGCCGGGGAAGGTGCTGGCGGCCGGTGTCCGGGACTCGGCCGTGCACGTCGTACGGCCGCACGGGCTGACGCTGGAGGAGGTCGGCTACCCGGCCGACGAACTGCTCGCCGCGCGCAGCAAGGAGGCGCGGAACAAGCGGTCGCTGCCGTCGGCGGGGTGCTGCTGACGGGCCTTCGCCGTTCCTCACCGGTGGGCGGAGTTCCAGGTCGCGACCAGCCCGGAGAGGGCCGTGACGGCGGCGTCGGTGTAGTCGCCGCGCGCGTCGGGGGAGAGCTCCACGTGGAGGAACCTGGCGTGGTGGCGCTCAGCGGCCCTGCCCTGGACGTTCGTGGTGCCTTCCAGGGGGCAGCGGGCCGACCAGCCCCGGCAGACCCGCAGCCCGTCGGCTTCCATGCCGTCGGCCAGGGCGGCGGCCTCGGTGAGGGTGCTCCGCGCGGCCCCGGTGGAGAGGACGGCCTCGTAGGGGCGGTGTGACTCCTTGGCGAAGCCGTGCAGTTGCACACCGGGGACGTCGCGTTTCTGGAGTTCCACGACGATGGCGTGGAAGACGCTGTCCTCCCGGTGGGCGACGTCGGCGGCGTCGCCCCGGCCCGCCTCGCGGTGCGCGCCGGCCAGCACCAGCGAGCCGCCGGGGTTGTCCTCCAGCAGCCGCACGCCGAGGCGTTCGGTGTCCCGGTCGGAGACCGGGTGCGGCACCTGGGCGTTCCAGCGGACTTCGGAGTCGGCGGTCAGGTAGAGGCGCCCCCAGCTTTCGGTCCGGCCCGGGCGGGCGGCGGCGATCTCGTCGTACCTGCGGCCGGAATCGGTGTCGGTGAGGCGGGTGAGCTTGAGGCCGAGGGAGGCGAGCAGCCGTTCGGCCTTCGTGGTGTCGCCGTCCAGGAGGTGGCCGACGCTCTCGGCGACGCGCTCGCGCCGGGTGGCGTCCGGTGGGGTGTACGCGGCATCGGGCTCCAGGCCCGCCGTGTACGTGAGGATCCTGCTGCGGATGTCCACCAGCTCCCGGGCGTGCGGAACGGAATCGTCCGTTGACCGGTCTGGTGCCGACTGGCAGCCGAACAAGGCGAGGATGAGACCGATTTGGACCAGAATACGAATCAAATGTGACTGTCTTGTGATGGTAACTTCCGTGGTGCTTGTGTGGTTCATGTGAATATGATGCGGTGACATTTCGCAATCCTCTCCGGGCCGTTCGGGCGGCAACCGCTTTCGTGGCCGCCGTCGCCATGACGACCGCGTGCACCTCCGCGGCCTCCTCGCCGCAGGTGAAGCCGGGAGGCCGCTCGTTCACCGTCGCCGCCGCCGGTGACGTGCTGATCCACCCCGAGCTGGTCGACCAGGCCGCCAAGGACGCCAAGAGGACCGGCAAGGGAGAGGCCGGACTGGACTTCGGGCCGCTGCTCGCCCGGGTGCGGCCGGTCATCAGCGAGGCCGACCTGGCCATCTGCCACATGGAGACGCCCGTCGGAAAGCCGCGGGGGCCCTTCGAGGGGTACCCGGAGTTCCTCGTCCCGCCGCAGATCCTGACGACGCTCAAGGACGTGGGCTACGACACCTGCTCGACGGCCTCCAATCACACCTACGACCACGGCCTGGGGGCCGTGCGGCGCACCTTGCAGGCCATGGACAAGGTCGGCCTCGGGCACACCGGCTCCGCTCGCACGCCCGAGGAAGCGGAACGAATCAACATCCGCGACGTCAACGGCGTCAAGGTCGCCCACCTCTCGTACTCCTGGATGTCGTTCCTCAACCCGACGCCGGAGAAGGAGAAGTGGGCGTTCAACCAGCTCGACACGGACGCGATCAAGGAAGCCGAGGCCCGGGCCCGCGAGAAGGGCGCCGAGGTGGTAGTCCTGTCGGTCCACTGGGGACTTGAGCACTACAACGAGCCGAGCGTTCCCCAGCTGCAGCTGGCGGAGCGTCTCACCACGGAGACCGGGGTCGACCTGGTGATCGGGCACCACGCCCACGTGGTGCAGCCGATCCAGAAGGTGAACGGCACCTGGGTCGCCTACGGCCTGGGCAACCAGGTCGCCCGGCACTCCTCGCCCAGCGGGCTGACGGAGGAGGGCGCGATCGGCTGGTTCGAATTCCGCGAGACGACCGACGGCTGGGACGTCTCCGCCCGCTACGCCACGACGCTCGTGGACATCCCGCCCGAGGCGGAGGCCGGTGAGAAGCCGCCCGCCGGCGCGGTCGAGGACCACCGGGTGGTGGACGTACGGCGGGCGCTCGACGCGCCGTCCGGTCTCTCCGAGGAGCGGCTGGCCCGCTACCGGCTGGCGGCCGACCGCACGCGCGGTTTCCTGTACAACCGCGGCGCGCCGGGCGGCGACGGCCTGAAGGAACTCACGCTGGAGCGTGACTAGCGCCACAGCGCACGGGAGGGTGAACGGCACAACCCGAACCCTTCACAGAAGTCTCATACATGACGGCCCGTTACCCCTCCCGCGGGAGGGGGGTTCCGCGCGGCCGTCCTCACCCAGAGAGGCCGGAGGAGACCACCGGTGACACCCACCCGCGCCGTGCGCCCCGTGAAGGGAGGACGGCGGCGCAGCCGGAGACGCGCGGACATGCCGCTGCTGGGCGGCATCCGTCCCCCGATCGCGCTGCTGTGCGTGCTGGTGCTCGCCCTCGCGGGCCTCACCGCCCAGGTGCTCGGCCCCGCCGGCGAGCCGGCCGTACCGCAGGCGGTGCTCTCCTCCCAGCAGCACTTCGCCGAGGACGGCGCCATCGCCCTGCGCGCCTCGATCGACGAGCGGGTCACCGACCTGAACCGCACCGCGGCCGCCTTGAACGCGGGGTCGCCGGTGAAGCCCGAGCGCGTCCTGTCCGACCTGGGCAAGACCTACCAGAAGTGGACCGGCACGGCGGTCCTGGAACTGAAGAGCGGCAAAGTACTGGCCGCCAGGGGTGAAACGATTCCCCTCGCATGGCTGGACAAGGACGTCCTCACCGGGGACACGGCTCTCAAGCCCCGCATGGTGCGGCTGGAGACCGGTGACGTACGCCTGATGACCATGGCCGTCCTCGGTTCCGGGGACCGGCCCCAGCAGCTCCTGCTCGCCTCCAACAGCCTGTCCGTGCCCGCCATCAACCTGGGGCAGTTCCGCTCCATGGCGGTCGTGGCCACCGGCGGGGAGATCCTCGCCACGGCGGGTTTCGAGCAGTCCGAGGCGCTCAACTCCGACCAGGAGCGCAAGGAGCTGGCCTTCCTCCAGAAACAGATGAGCGGAATGTCCGCCCGGGCGGCACGGGAGACCGAGCAGGACCCGGTCAGCGCCAGGGAACCGGGCGCCCGCGGCTACCCCGGGGTCAGCGGGAACCTGGTCGGCGGGAGCTACAACGGCCGCGTCGCGACCGTCGGTTACGCCTCCCTCTCCTCCGCCGACCCGGAGGAGAAGAAGAGCGTCGGCGCGGGCCTCGGGCTCACCGTCGTCGCCCTGCTTCCCGTGGTCCAGCAGCAGGGTGCCGGCGCGGACCGGGAGCTGTACGGACTGCTGGCGGCCGGAGCCCTGGTCGTCCTCGGACTGCTCGCCGCGGCCGTGCTGTGGGCGACCGTGCAGCGGCCGTTGCTGCGGCTCTTCCTGGAGTCCCGCCGACTGGCCCGGGGCGATCTGACCCGGCCGGTGGACGTGCCCCGCGGGAGTGAGGCCGCGCGCATCGGCTCCGCCCTGGAGAAACTGCGCGCGCAGCTGGGCGGCCCGACCGGTGATCCCGGCCGGCGCCAGCGCGTCAAGAGGCGGTTCGGGGTGCGCGGGCCGCTCGTGCTGACCGCCGCACTTCTGTTGCTGTGGTGCGTGCCCGTGGGCCTCCTGCTGAACCGCACCGACGACTCCGTCAGCATCCCGGCCAGCATGGTCGCGGACCAGCGGGACCGTACCGACCTGGTCGCCGACCGAGTGCGCAGGGCGCTGAACGAGGCACAGGCGGACCTGGTCTCCACGTCCCGGCTGATCGACCCGGACGACGCCGGCGCCGGGCGCGCGCTGCTCGAGGAGACCCTGCGCGAGCACACCCGCTACCAGGCGCTGTACCTCCTCGACGAGGACGGCGAGGTCGTCGCCCGCGCGGGCGAGGAGCCGCGCGCCGGTCTCGCCGACGGGGACGACACGCCCCTGGTCCGGGTGGCCGGCACGGGCGGGAAGAAACCGGTCGTCCAGGCCGCGGCCCCGCTGCCGGACCGCAAGGGGATGACCCTGGTCGGCGAGGTCCGGGTCGAGTTCCTCAACTCGCTGCTGAAGCGGCCCGGGCTCGGCGAGGTCCGCGTGGTGGACTCCAAGGCGAAGACCATCGCCGCCAGCGACGGCTTCCTGGCCTTCGAGGACCTGCCGCGCGACGCGCTCGCCGACCTCGTCCTGGCCGGCAGCGTCCACGTCGGCGCCGGTCCCGTGGAGAACGGCCTGCTGATCCGCGAAGGACGCGGGACCACGGTCGCCGCGGCCGCCCCGTTCTCCGGCGGCGGCGTGGCGGCCGACATCGGCTGGACCGTGGTCAGCTGGCAGAACGCCAAGGACTTCCAGATCACCCCGTACCAGCGCGAGGACCGCAGCGTCCTGGCCGGACTCCTCGGTCTGGCCCTGATCGTCGTCTGCCTCGGCTGGGTGTACCTGGTCGTGGCCCGGCCGATGCGGGCACTGGCGGCCGGGGCGGAGAAGCTGGCCGACGGCGACCTCAAGTCCGTGCTGTACCCCCGCTACCAGGACGAGGTGGGCGCCGTCGTACGCAGCCTCGAACTGCTGCGCCAGCAACTCCAGGCCCGTAAGCAGACCCAGGCACGCCGGCTCGCGGAGCCGGAGGCCGGCGTTCGGGGAAGGTGACCCAGCCGTGCTCTATCTGTACTTCGTCCTGCTCACCGGCAGTGTGCTGCTGCTGGTGGCGGGCATCGTGGAACAGCGCCGGCACTACGCCAGCCTGCACAGCATCCCGTCGCGCGTGCTGGTGAACGGCATCCGCGGCAAGTCCTCCATCACCCGGCTGTGCGCCGGGGCGCTGCGCGGCGGCGAACTGGTGACCGTGGCCAAGACCACCGGTACGGCGGCCCGGTTCATCCACCCGGACGCCACCGAGGAGCCGGTCTACCGCAAGTTCGGCATAGCCAACGTGGTGGAGCAGATCGGCATCGTGCGCCGGGCCGCCACCTACCGGCCCGACGCCCTCGTCATCGAGTGCATGGCCGTCATGCCGGCCCTGCAGGAGGTGAACCAGAGCAAGCTGATCCGCTCCACGATCGGCGTGCTGTGCAACGTCCGCGAGGACCACCTCGCCGAGATGGGACCCACCCTCGACGACGTGGCGCGGTCGCTGTGCCGCTCCATGCCGGAGGACGGCATCTGCGTGACCGCCGAGAAGGAACGCTTCCACATCCTCCAGGAGGAGGCCGACGCCCGTAACTGCGAGCTGGTCTACGCCGACCCGGAGACCGTCACCGACGAGGAACTGCGCGGCTTCAGCTGGTTCACCTTCAAGGAGAACGTCGCGATCGCCCTCGTCGTGGCCGACCTGCTCGGCGTGGAACGGCAGGTCGCCCTGCAGGGCATGTACGACGCGCCGCCGGACCCGGGCGTGCTGTCCGTCGAGCGCTACGCGGCGCCCGAGGGCAAGCGGATCGCCTTCGCCAACGTCTTCGCGGCCAACGACCCCGAGTCGACGCTGATGAACATCAACCAGCTGCTCGACCTCGGAGCCATCCACCGGCCGCTGAACGTCGTGATCAACTGCCGGCCCGACCGCGTGGAGCGCAACGGGCAGATGGGCGAGATCATCCCCGACCTCCAGCCGGACCATGTCTTCGTCATCGGGCACCCGGCCAAGAGCGCGATCGACGCCATCCCCGCCGACTGGCGCGAGCGCGCGGTCGACCTCGGGGGCGAACGGCGGTCGGCCGAGGAGTTCATGCCGGCTCTGCTGGAGCGCCTGTCCGCCGACTCCTCCCTGGTCGCGATCGGCAACATCCACGGACAGGGCGAGGAACTGCTGGAGTACCTGGCCGAACTCCCGGCGGACGAGTCCGCCGCCGAAGCAGAAGCCGGCGCCGCGCGGCCCTCGGCCACGGCCGTACCGCCCCAGCCGGCGCGCCTGGACCCCTACGCCTCGTACCCCGTGGCCTATGAGGAGCGCTACCAGGCCTCCCGTACCCAGGAGATCCCGGTGGTCCGCATCCCGGCCCAGCCCTCGGGACCCTATGCCGCCGGGTACCCCGGCCCGGACCCCTACCAGCAGGAGCCGTACGCCGCTCCGGACCGGCAGGCATGGCAGTACGCCGACGAGCCCTACGGGTACGTCCCGGCGGACGACGGGGGACAGCCTCCCCGTTCCTGACGTCCACGGGCGGGGCGAGCGCCTCGCGCAGGACCGCCGATCGCCCCGTACCGAACCCGCACCCGTACCCGTGCCCGGAGACTCCCTTGACCACCGCCGCCCTGACCCCCGAGATGGCCGCCCTCGGCATCGCCATCGGCCTGTTCTTCTCGTTGCTGTGCTACCTGACCACCAACCTGTCGCCCGGTGGCATGATCACGCCGGGCTGGCTCGCCCTGACCCTCATCGAGGACCTCCAGCGGGCGGCCATGGTGGTCGGCGTCACCGCCCTCACCTATGCGGGCACCAAGGTCATGCAGCGGCTGGTGATCCTCTACGGCAAGCGGCTGTTCGCCGCGGTGGTCCTGCTGGGCGTGCTGCTCCAGGCCACCGTGATGATCGTGCTCTCGATCGAGTTCCCGCTGCTGTACGGCAACCAGACCCTCGGCTTCATCGTGCCCGGCCTGATCGCGTACCAGATGGTCCGCCAGCCCAAGGGGGCGACGCTGCTGGCGACCGGCACCGTCTCGCTCATGGCCTACATCGTCGTCGCCGCCGGACTGCTGCTCGGCATCATGCCCACCGTCTGAGAACCGGCGTCCCGGCGACCGAGAACCCAGGAGACAACACATGGCAGGAAAGAAGAAATCGCGCCCGGTCCTCTCCGGCCTCGTGGTGCTGGGGCTCGTCGCGACCTCCGGCTACCTCACCGTGGAGCTCCGCAAGCAGGAGGACAAGGGCGTCCCGGAGATCACGAACGTCGGTGTGCTGGACGGCTCGGACCGGGCCGACGGCGCGACGAAGACCCGCGACAAGGGCGGGGAGAGCTGGTCCCGGCTGGAGAACCCCGCCCGCTCCGTGCTGCGCGGATCCGACGGCCAGGTCAAGGCGGTGTTCACCGACGGGGCGCGCACCGCGACCCTGACCGGACCGGCCCGCACCTTCGCCGAGCCCTCGTCGACGAGCTCCAAGGTGTCCACGACGGACTGGGTCCGCCTCATGCCCGAGCCCTGGAAGAAGGGCGCGGACCAGCAGAAGTGGTTCAAGGACTGGTACGCCCAGTACCGGTCCAGCAAGGAGGACGACCTCCTGGGCATCGCCTTCCAGTACGTCGCGGGCGCCAAACAGAAGAAGGACGCGCAGGGCACCGTCTACGCCGGTGACGCCAACTTCGGGCCCCTCAACACGAGCGGGGCGGAGGGCGGCGACCTGCGCCTGGAGCAGTCCGACTTCTACGACTACCTCGGCGTCCCGTACCCCTTCCGGGACGGCGTGATCGGGCAGCCGGAAGCCGCGCGCGCCCGGTCGACCGACTGCTCGGGATACATGCGGATGGTGTTCGGCTACCGCGCCCGCTACCCGCTCATGTCCTCGGACGGCTCGGGCGACGGCCTGCCGCGCACCGCCAACGGCATGGCCCGCTCCAAGCAGGGTGCCGACATCCTGCCGCTCACCGGCGTCTCGCCCAAGGACCGGCCCACCGGCATCGACCAGCTCCAGCCCGGAGACCTCGTCTTCTTCAAGCTCGACGCCCGGACCGAGCAGCGCCTGGACCACGTCGGCATGGTGCTCGGCTACGACACCGAGGGCCACCTGCTCTTCGTCTCCAGCCGCGAGGAGGTCAACGGGCCGACCATCGGTGACGTCGGCGGAGTCTCCCGGCTGGACGGCAACGGCTACTACGCCAAGACTCTGCGCAGCGCGAAGAGGCTGTGACGGGGCCCTCGGCGGCGGGCGGTCACTCGTTGGCCGCTGCCGACGCCTGGGCCTCGCCGCGGCGGCGGATCTGGTTGAACGTGAACTGGGCCAGGTCGTTGCCGGTCTTGAAGACAGCGGTGTCCTCGGGCGTCACGTCCTTGCCGTTGGTGAAGCCGGCGTTGGTGAAGTAGGCGTAGCGGCCGTAGGCGTTGCCGGTCGTGCGGCAGAACCCGGACTCGCAGAAGCCCTTCACGCCGCCGCCGGAGAGTGACTTGACGAAGCTCTTCTTGTTGGTCTGGCTCTTGGCCTTGACCGCCTGGGCCTCGGTGTCGAAGACCGCCACGCCGACCGTCACGGCGATGCCGTCCTTGGAGTAGGTGACTCGTATCAGGCGCGTGCAGTCGTTCGCGGTGAGGGCCTTGGGGAGGGTGCCGCCGGCCGCCGAGCCGCAGCTCTTCGTGTCGGCCGTGGGTCCCTTCTTGTAGACCGTCTCGCCCATGGTCAGCTGCGTGCCGGGGAAGAGGATGTCCGGGCCGAGCGGAGCCTTGTCCTTCTTCGCGCTGGCGACGAAGTCCTTCGGGTCCAGCGGAGGCGGGGCGCTGGTCGGGGCGAACGACGGGCCCGAGGGCGAGCCGCTCGGGATGTCCGCCGAGGGCAGGGCGGCCGGGTTGTTCGCCTGGTTGTCGCCGTTGGCCGAGACCACCGCCACGGCGACGGCGGCACCGATAGCGACGGTGGCGACCGCGCCGCCGCCTACCAGCAGCAGCCGGCGTCGTTTGTTACGCGACTCGGACGCCTCGGCGAGCGCGGCCCAGTCCGGAGACTGGCCTCCGCCCCCGCTGTTCCAGGGCTGCTGCGACTGCGGTTTCCAGGGATCCCACTGGGACTGGGGTCCCCCCTGCCCATAGCTCATGGGGCGCATCTTAGACGGGACATGGGGTGTGCTGGTCCGCCTGGATCGGCCTCACAGCCCCTAGCGTTCCTTCCATGCGGACGGGCAAAGGCGACATCTCCGGGTGGTTGGGGCGACTCGCGAGCGGGAGCCTGCGGGTGGGGTCCGCGGGGGTGCGGGTGTGGGCCCTGCCGGCCGTGGCGGTGCTGGTGTGCCTGTTGTCGTGGCCGTCGGTCTGGGTGCCCGCCGGGTTCGCGGTGCTGCGGGCGTGGCGTCGTCCGCGCGGCGGGGGATGCGGGCTGCGGTGGGGCGTCGCGGTGGCCGTCGACGTGCTGGTGTCATCGGTGTTCCCGTATGTGCGGCCGGTCCGGCGCCGGACGCTGCGGAGGGCCGTCACGCTGTGTGCGGGGCTGTGCGTCTGCGTGTTCGACCGTCGACGATGATCCCGCGTTTTGACCCTTGTGGTGTGCCCCGGTATTCTGCTTGTTCGTTGTGTATTGGCTTGCTCATTCTCACGGGACGGGCCCTTACACCGGTCCGCCGGGCCGATGACCAGCGACCAGCACGCGGTTTGCGTCACCGCAGTGCGGTCAAGGCTGTCGTGATCGTTTCGGTGACCTGTTCAGGACCATTCACTCGAAGCGAAGGCTACGAACCGTGCGTACGTACAGCCCCAAGCCCGGCGATGTGACGCGCCAGTGGCACGTCATCGACGCCCAGGACGTTGTCCTGGGTCGTCTCGCCACCACCGCAGCGACCCTCCTCCGGGGCAAGCACAAGCCGATCTACGCCCCCCACGTCGACGCTGGTGACTTCGTCATCATCATCAACGCGGACAAGGTGCACCTGTCCGGCAACAAGCGGACCCAGAAGATGGCGTACCGCCACTCCGGTTACCCGGGTGGTCTGCGTTCCGTCCGTTACGACGAGCTGCTGGACAAGAACCCCGAGAAGGCCGTCGAGAAGGCCGTCAAGGGCATGCTCCCCAAGAACTCCCTGGGCCGTCAGATGCTCTCGAAGCTGAAGGTCTACAAGGGTGACCAGCACCCGCACGGCGCGCAGCAGCCGCAGCCGTACGAGATCACCCAGGTCGCGCAGTAAGTCCGGCCACACCCCCTAAGACTGAACAGAATCTGAGGAGCATCGTGGCCGAGACCACTGCCGAGCAGCCGCTCGAAGAAGTCGACATCGACAGCTACACCACCGAGTCCGAGGTTCCGGTGGAGGGTGAGTACACCTCCGAGTCCCTCGCCTCGCGTTTCGGTGAGCCCCAGCCGGCCGCCGGCCTGGGCCGTCGCAAGAACGCCATCGCCCGTGTCCGGATCGTCCCGGGCACCGGCAAGTGGAAGATCAACGGTCGCACCCTCGAGGACTACTTCCCGAACAAGGTGCACCAGCAGGAAGTCAACGAGCCCTTCAAGGTGCTCGAGCTCGACGACCGCTACGACGTCGTCGCCCGCATCTCCGGCGGCGGTGTCTCCGGTCAGGCCGGCGCGCTCCGTCTCGGTGTCGCCCGTGCGCTGAACGAGGCGGACGTCGACAACAACCGCGGCCCGCTGAAGAAGGCCGGCTTCCTCAAGCGCGACGACCGTGCGGTCGAGCGCAAGAAGGCCGGTCTGAAGAAGGCCCGCAAGGCTCCGCAGTACAGCAAGCGCTAATCGCGTCGCCTGTCCTGGCGACTGGCTTTCGCAACGATCGCCCCGGCGGCCCGCATGGTGCCGCCGGGGCGGTTCGTTTACACAACCCCCACCGCTCCCGGACAGGCTCAGGGATGTACGTCAGGGATGTACTTCAGGGCCTTTCCAGGGAAGTACTCGGGGGTGTGAGCCGCACTCTCACAGCAATTCGGAGGACACCACAGTGGGACGACTCTTCGGCACTGACGGCGTGCGCGGTGTCGCCAACGCGGATCTGACGGCGGAGATGGCCCTGGGCCTCTCCGTGGCCGCGGCACACGTACTGGCCGAGGCGGGCACCTTTGAGGGGCACCGCCCGACCGCGGTCGTCGGGCGTGACCCGCGCGCGTCCGGGGAGTTCCTGGAAGCCGCCGTGGTCGCGGGCCTCGCCAGCGCCGGTGTGGACGTCCTGAGGGTCGGCGTGCTGCCGACGCCGGCCGTGGCGTATCTGACCGGAGAACTCGGCGCCGACCTCGGTGTGATGCTCTCCGCGAGCCACAACGCCATGCCCGACAACGGCATCAAGTTCTTCGCCCGCGGCGGGCACAAGCTCGCCGACGAGCTGGAGGACCGGATCGAGTCCGTCTACGAGGAGCACCGCACCGGCGCCCCGTGGGAGCGGCCGACCGGGGCCGGAGTGGGCCGCGTCCGTGAGTACGGCGAGGGCTTCGGCCGGTACGTCGAGCATCTGCTGGGCGCCCTGCCGAACCGGATCGACGGGCTGAAGGTCGTCCTCGACGAGGCGCACGGCGCCGCTGCCCAGGTCTCACCCGAGGCGTTCCGGCGGGCCGGTGCCGAGGTCGTCACCATCGGGGCCGAGCCCGACGGGCTCAACATCAACGACGGGTGCGGCTCCACGCACCTGGACAAGATCAAGGCCGCCGTCGTCGAGCACGGGGCGGCCCTGGGCATCGCGCACGACGGTGACGCCGACCGGTGCCTCGCCGTGGACCACACCGGCGCGGAGGTCGACGGCGACCAGATCCTGGCCGTGCTCGCGCTGGCGATGCGGGAGCGCTCCGCGCTGCGGTCCGAGACGGTGGTCGCCACGGTGATGTCCAACCTCGGCTTCAAGCTGGCCATGGAGCGTGAGGGCATCCGGCTGGTGCAGACCGCAGTCGGTGACCGGTACGTGCTCGAGGAGATGAAGGAGCACGGGTTCGCCCTCGGCGGCGAGCAGTCCGGGCATGTGATCATCCTCGACCACGCGACGACGGGCGACGGGACGCTGACGGGGCTGCTGCTGGCGGCTCGGGTCGCCGGGAGCGGGCGTTCGCTGCGGGAGCTGGCGGCTGTCATGGAGCGGCTGCCGCAGGTGCTGATCAATGTGCCGGACGTCGACCGGACGCGGGTGGGGTCGTCCGCGGAGTTGTCGGCGGCTGTCGCCGATGCGGAGGCGGAGCTTGGCGCTACCGGGCGGGTGCTGCTCCGGCCGTCCGGGACCGAGCCGTTGGTTCGGGTGATGGTGGAGGCGGCCGATATCGAGCAGGCCCGGGCTGTTGCCGGGCGGCTGGCCGATGCCGTGAAGTCCGCGCTGGGGTGAGTGGGCTTTTCGGGTAGGGGGTGGGGGCTGCGGGTGTTTGCGGGCTGACCGTTCGTCGTGGCTTGTCGCGCAGTTCCCCGCGCCCCTGAGGGGGGCGTTGCTCTAGAGGGCGTCCGCTTGCTTGCGTTGTTTTGACCAGAGCCATTTCTGGGTCACCAGCGTTGCCGTGCCGGCGACGATGATGCCCAGGAGGTTCAGCAGGAGTTGCTGGGTGGAGCCCCAGGTCTGGTTGGTGTCGCCGTAGCTGAGGGCTACCGCCGCGTTCGCCGCTGCCGGGACCGTGGTGACCGAGATGGCCACGCCTACCAGGGCACCGGACTTCGCCGAGGTCAGGGAGAGGGTGCCGGCGATGCCGGCCAGGACCGCCACGACGAAGGAGAACCAGTCGGGGGCGTAGATGAAGTCGGTGTTCGGGCGATCGGCCTCCAGCTGAGCCTCGGTGAAGAGGCCCACGGCGTTCATGAAGAGGCTGAAGAGGACCGTCACCGCCATCGCCGCCGCGAAGCCCACCAGCAGGGCGATCAGCGAGCGCGCGGCCAGGCGCGGACGGCGGCGGACGATCGCGGTGCAGATGCCGGCGAGGGGGCCGAACTCCGGTCCCACCGCCATGGCGCCCACGATCAGGATCGCGTTGTCCAGGACCACACCGCAGGCCGCGATCATCGTGGCCAGCGTGATGAAGGCCAGGTAGGTGACGGAGAGCGTCGACTCCTCGTGTGTCGCGTCGCTCAGTTGCTCCCACAGGACCGCGTCCGCGCCCTCGCCCGGCGCGTCGGCCTCGGCCTTCTCGGCACGCTCGGACAGCGACAGGTCGATGCTCTCGACGGCGATGGAGCCACTGGTGTCGATGCCCAGCTCCCGCAAGCCGGCCAGCAGTGTGTCGCCCGCCTCGCGTGCCACGTCGCACATGACGACGTCCCCGGCGGGGTTGCGGGCGGCGCCCGGCAGGACGACGAGGTGGGTGGTGCCGACCGCCTTCTCGATCAGCAGCACCACGTCGTCGGTCTTCTCGGACGGTGTGATCAGGCGCAGATGGAGCATGGCGACCATCTAACCGACCTTTTCCCCGGACGTCACAGCTTGCGCAGACTGAGCCGCTGCACCTTGTGGTCCGGGCCCTTGCGCACGACGAGGGTGGCGCGGCCGCGGGTGGGGGCGATGTTCTCGACCAGGTTGGGCCGGTTGATCGTGCGCCACATCGTCTGCGCGTAGTCGAGGGCCTCCTCCTCCGAGACCTGGGTGTACTTGCGGAAGTACGAGGACGGGTTCTGGAAGGCGGTGGCGCGCAGCTTGCGGAAGCGGTTGAGGTACCAGCGCTCGACGTCCTCGACGCGGGCGTCGACGTACACGCTGAAGTCGAAGTAGTCGGCGAGACCGACCCTGGTGCGGCCGTCCTTGCCGGGCAGGGCGGGCTGGAGGACGTTCAGGCCCTCGACGATCAGGATGTCGGGGCGGCGGACCGTGAGCTTCTGGTCCGGGACGATGTCGTAGATGAGGTGGGAGTAGACCGGGGCCGTGACCTCGTCCTTGCCGGCCTTGATGTCGGCCACGAAGCGGGTCAGGGCGCGGCGGTCGTAGGACTCCGGGAAGCCCTTCCGGGACATCAGGCCGCGGGCCTGGAGCTCCTTGGTGGGCAGCAGGAAGCCGTCGGTGGTGACCAGCTCGACGCGCGGGTGTTCCGGCCAGCGGGAGAGGAGCGCCTGGAGGAGGCGGGCGACGGTGGACTTGCCGACCGCGACCGAGCCGGCGACTCCTATGACGAACGGGGTGCCCGACTGGGAGCCCTGCTCGCCCAGGAACGTGTTCAGGGCGCCTCTGAGGCCGTCGGTGGCGCCGACGTAGAGGTTGAGGAGTCTGGACAGCGGCAGGTAGATGTCCCGCACCTCGTCGAGGTCGATGACATCGCCGAGACCGCGCAGCTTCTCGACCTCCTCGGCCGTCAGCGGGAGCGGCGTCTTGTCACGCAGCGCGCTCCACTCGGCTCGGGTGAGGTCGACGTAGGGAGTCGCCTCCGGCCGCTGCCGGTGGGCGCTCCGGGGCATCGAGGAGACCGGAGAGATCACAGTCCATTGTTACGGGCGTACGAACGGACTGTGAGGTGGGATCCGTCACGCAGGGCATTCGGTGGCGTTCATTCTGGTTCGCTCGGATTTGTTCGGAGAAAAACTGACACAGGTGGAATGTCAGTGGCGTGCGTCACAGTTGTGGGAGGAGTGGGCCCGGTCCGGGGTCCGCTGACGCCTGGGGGTACCCATGACGTATGCGATAGAGGCGGAAGGCCTGGTCAAGCGGTTCAAGGAGACCGAGGCGCTGGCAGGCGTCGACCTGGCGGCCCGCAAGGGAACGGTGCTCGGGCTGCTGGGGCCCAACGGTGCCGGGAAGACGACCGCGGTGCGGATCTTCGCGACACTGCTGCGCCCGGACGGGGGCAGGGCCCGGGTGGCCGGCCACGACGTGGTCCGGGAGGCCGGGGTCGTACGCTCCCTCGTCGGGCTGACCGGGCAGTACGCGGCGGTCGACGAGAACCTGACCGGCACGGAGAACCTGCTGCTCATAGGCCGGTTGCTGGGGCTGCCGAGGCGGGAGGCGAAGGCGCGGGCGGGGGAGCTGCTGGAGCGGTTCCAGCTGACGCACGCTGCCGGGCGGGCCGCGAAGACGTTCTCGGGCGGAATGCGCCGGCGGCTGGACCTCGCGGCCAGCCTGGTGGGGCGGCCCAGCATCCTCTTCCTGGACGAACCGACCACGGGCCTTGACCCCCACAGCCGCGGTGAGCTGTGGGATCTGCTGCGCGGCCTGGTCGCGGACGGGGCGACCGCCCTGCTGACCACGCAGTATCTGAACGAGGCCGATGTGCTCGCCGACGACATCGTGGTGATCGACAAGGGCCGGGTGATCGCCGAGGGCACACCGGACCGGCTGAAGGCGCAGGTCGGCGGACAGGTGCTGGAGCTGCGGCCGATCGTCGGGCGGGACCTCGCGCGGGCGCACGCGCTGGTGGCCGGGGCGGCTGGTCCGGAGGCCCGGATCGAGGGCGAGATGGTCACCGCGCCGGTGAAGGACCCCGAGCTGATGCCGGCGGTGGTGCGCGCGCTGGACCGGGAGGGGATCGCGGTGGGGGAGCTGGCCCTGCGGCGTTCCTCGCTCGACGAGGTCTTCCTCGCCCTGACCGGGCATCGGGCTGAGCCGGGCGAGGAAGAGGAGGAGGGCGACGCCGCCGTCCGGGACGACGACGAGCTGGAGAAGGCGGTGAGCCGGACATGACCGCCACCGCTCTCGCACCGCCGGTCACCGCGTCCGGGCGCGTGCCGCCCCTGGCCGGGCTGCGGCAGACCTTCACGATGGCCTGGCGGAGTCTGGTCGCCGTCAAGCACAACCCGCTCGAACTGGTCGACTACAGCATTACGCCGATCATGTTCGTGTTCCTCTTCACGTACGTTCTGGGCGGGCAGATGGCCGGGTCGCCCGAGGCGTATCTGAAGTACGCGCTGCCCGGGATCATCGTGCAGAACACCCTGTTCATGACGATGTACACGGCGATGGCGCTCAACACCGACCTCACCAAGGGCGTCTTCGACCGGCTGCGCAGTCTGCCGATCGCGCGTTCCGCCCCGCTGATCGGGCGGATCACCGCGGACCTCGCCAAGCACCTCTGGGCGCTGGTGCTGATGATCGGCCTCGGGCTGGCGCTCGGCTTCCGTATCACCGGCGGATTCGGCGGGTTCCTGCTCGGCACGCTGCTGGTGGTCGTGTTCGCCGCGGCGGTGTCGTGGTGCGCGGTGCTGATCGGGATGCTGGCGGGCGACGCGGAGAAGGTGCAGGCGTTCGCCTTCACCCTCATCTTCCCGATCACCTTCACCAGCAGCGCGTTCGTCGTCGTCGACACCATGCCGGGCTGGCTGCAGGCGTGGAGTGACGTCAATCCGGTCACGCATCTGTCGGACGCGTTCCGGGGGCTGCTGCTGGGCGGGGCGGTGGCGGAGCCGGTGATGTGGTCGTTGGTGTGGGCCGCGGGGATCGCGGTGGTGTTCTATCCGCTGGCCATGCGGGCTTATCGGGCGAAGGTGTGAGGGGCTGACGTGCTCGCGCAGCGCCGGGCGGGCGGTCCCGGTTCCGATTGGCCAGCTTCCGCGCCACGTCGTCGGGCAGTCCGGGTGCGCCGTCGTCGGCCGGGACGGCGCGGGTGAGGTCCTCGGCGCGGGCGAGTGGTCCGGCGTCCGTGGTGAACAGCGGTGAGCTGTCGCCGCGGGCGGGCACGAGGACGTGGTGGTCGGGTTGCTTGTCGCTCATGCCCGGCGCGCTCCTCCTTCATCGCTGTTCGTGCCGCCATGGTCGCCGACAGCCTGCTGACGAGCTCCGGAATCGTCGGATCGGAGCGAGGGTGGTCGGGAAAGTCGCCGTTGCGGAGTCCGAAGAGGCCGGAGAAATTCCGATTTCGGGCACGCAGAAGGGCTTTCTCGGCGATGGTCGGTCGTAGGCTGCGCTCCATGTGCGGAATCGTGGGATACGTGGGGCCGCAGTCGGCGCTCGAAGTTGTGATGGCCGGGCTGAAGCGGCTGGAGTACCGGGGATACGACTCGGCGGGTGTCGCCGTGCTGGCGGACGGGGGGCTGGCGGCGGCGAAGAAGGCCGGGAAGCTGCTCAATCTGGAGAAGGAACTGGACGGGCGGCCGCTGCCGACCGGTACGACGGGCATCGGGCACACCCGGTGGGCCACGCACGGCGGGCCGACGGACTCCAACGCCCACCCGCACCTCGACAACGCGGGCCGGGTCGCCGTCGTGCACAACGGCATCATCGAGAATTTCGCCCTGCTGCGGGCCGAGTTGGAGGAGCGGGGCCACGCGCTGGGCTCCGAGACGGACACCGAGGTCGTCGCGCATCTGCTCGCCGAGGAGTTCTCGTCGTGCGCGGACCTGGCCGAGGCGATGCGGCTGGTGTGCCGGCGGCTTGAGGGCGCGTTCACGCTGGTCGCGGTGCACGCCGACGAGCCGGACGTGGTGGTGGGCGCGCGGCGGAACTCGCCGCTGGTGGTGGGCGTTGGAGAGGGCGAGGCCTTTCTCGCCTCGGACGTCGCCGCGTTCATCGCCCATACGCGGTCGGCGATCGAGCTGGGACAGGACCAGGTCGTGGAGCTGCGCCGGGACGGCGTGACGGTGACAGGCTTCGACGGACGGTCCGCCGACGTCCGGTCGTACCACGTCGACTGGGACGCGTCGGCCGCGGAAAAGGGGGGCTATGACTACTTCATGCTCAAGGAGATCGCCGAGCAGCCCAAGGCGGTCGCCGATACGCTGCTGGGCCGGATCGACGGCTCCGGGTCGTTGACCCTGGACGAGGTGCGGATCCCCCAGGGGGTCCTGCGGGAGATCGACAAGGTCGTCATCGTCGCGTGCGGTACGGCCTTCCACGCCGGAATGATCGCCAAGTACGCCATCGAGCACTGGACGCGCATCCCGTGCGAGGTGGAGCTGGCCAGCGAGTTCCGGTACCGGGACCCGATCCTGGACGCGCAGACCCTGGTCATCGCCATCTCGCAGTCCGGCGAGACCATGGACACGCTGATGGCGCTGCGCCATGCCCGTGAGCAGGGCGCGAACGTCCTGGCGATCTGCAACACCAACGGTTCGACGATCCCGCGCGAGTCCGACGCGGTCCTGTACACGCACGCCGGGCCGGAGGTCGCGGTCGCGTCCACCAAGGCGTTCCTGACGCAGCTGGTGGCCTGCTATCTGGTCGCCCTGTATCTGGGGCAGGTGCGGGGCACCAAGTGGGGCGACGAGATCCGGGCGGTGATCCGGGACCTGTCCTCGATCGCCGGTGCGGTGGAGCAGGTCCTCGGCACGATGGAGCCGGTGCGGGAGCTGGCCCGTTCGCTCGCTTCCAAGAACACGGTGCTGTTCCTGGGGCGGCATGTCGGGTATCCCGTGGCCCTGGAGGGCGCGCTGAAGCTGAAGGAACTGGCGTACATGCACGCCGAGGGGTTCGCGGCGGGAGAGCTGAAGCACGGGCCGATCGCGCTCATCGAGGAGGATCTGCCGGTGGTGGTCGTGGTGCCGTCGCCGCGAGGGCGGTCCGTGCTCTACGACAAGATCGTGTCCAACATCCAGGAGATCCGGGCGCGGGGTGCGCGGACGATCGTGATCGCGGAGGAGGGGGACGAGGCGGTGGTGCCGTACGCCGATCACCTGATCCGGATTCCCGTCACACCGACCTTGCTGCAGCCGCTCGTCGCGACGGTGCCGCTCCAGGTCTTCGCGTGCGAGCTGGCGACCGCCCGGGGCAACGAGGTGGACCAGCCCAGGAATCTGGCGAAGTCGGTGACGGTGGAGTGAGGGGTCCGTTCTGTCCGGGCGCGTGAAAAGGGGCGAACGGCCGGATGCCGTTCGCCCCTCGGATCAGCCCGTCAGGCCGTCAGACCGTCAGATGCTCAGATGGGCAGGCAGGTCGCCGGGACCCAGCCCTCCTTGCTCGTGCTGTTCGGGCCGCCGAAGTACCACTTGTTGCTCGTCTTGCCGCAGGCCGTGTAGCTGCCCCCCGTGGTGGGACCCCGGTCGCCGAAGCAGACGCCGCCCTTCTGGCCCTTGCCCCAGGTGCCGAGAGCCGTGGCGCTCGTCTTGGGCGAGCTGCGGAGGTTGACGGTTTCCTTGGGCTTCACGTTGGTGAGCGCGCTGCTGCAGTCCGGCGTCGCAGCGGCGGCGGTACCGGCGGTGGCGACGGTGCCGGTGAGGGCCGTGGCTATGAGGGCGGCGGTGGTCAGCGCGGTGCCCAGAGACTTGAACTTCATGGTCTGTGTTCTCCCGTTATGCGCGATGCGTTTGCTCATCGCGATCATCGCGAACTGTACAAGGGGGAGGGGGAGTTCATATTTCGGGGGTGTCCGCTGGGAGTTCGGGGCGGAGGCCTTCCAAGGAACGGGTGAAGGTTGCTGCCGGGAAGGTGAGGGGGCCGTCAGTACGGGTAGCACCAAGGCGCCGGCGGCCTGGCGCTGTACGGGAGCTTGGTCCAGCCGTCGGGGGTCACGCGGTAGAAGTCCCCGTTGTCTCCGTCCATTCGGGAGCTGCCGTTCACATGCACGGTGTCGTCGTGGAGGCGGTAATGGAAACCGCCCATCATGCCGGCCACCCGGAAGAAGATCCGCACGTCCAGACCCTCCGTCAGGGGAGACAGCGGTGGCAGGAGATGCTCGATCTCGTCGAAGCACCTGCCGGTGCGCTCCCGCAGCACTGAGTGGAAGTGGTGCTCCAACGCGTCGGAAGGGGAGGGGAGCCGACGCACCGTGACCGGCTCCAGGAGTTCCAGCAGGTGCGTGTGACCCCTCTCCCGCGCGATGTCCACGGGGAGCCGCCCGTCCCGAGTGCGTTGTGTGCGCCAGGCGCCGTGTGCGATCAGCCGGGAGACGACGGCCACGCCGGCGCCGTGCCAGGCGGCCTGGTGCAGCGGGGCGAATCCGCTGCGGTTCCCGGGCCGGGCGAGATTGACGTACCCGGGGTTCTCCTCCAGCTCCGCGACTAGGCCGTCCCAGTCGGCGTCCCGGGCCAGGTCCGAGAATCGGTCACGAGCTTTCAGGTACCAGTCCCCGTAGCGGTCGCGGTCGGTGAGGCCGTCCCATTCCATGCCGATCATGCTAGGCGCTGCGCGGAATGCGGCGTGTCCTCACCGTAGGGTGCTGCGCATGAGCATCATCGGGGTCGGGATCGATGTCGCCGAGATCGAGCGGTTCGCCGCGTCGCTGGAGCGGACGCCCGCGATGGCCGAGAGGCTGTTCGTGGAGGGGGAGTTGTCGCTGCCCAGTGGGGAGCGGCGGGGGGTTGCCTCGCTGGCTGCGCGGTTTGCCGCCAAGGAGGCGTTGGCCAAGGCGCTCGGGGCTCCCGCAGGGCTGCTCTGGACCGACGCGGAGGTGTATGTGGAGGACAGTGGGCAGCCCCGGCTTCGGGTGAGCGGGAGTGTGGCCGCGCGGGCCGCCGAGCTCGGGGTGCGGTCCTGGCATGTGTCGCTGAGTCATGACGCGGGGGTGGCCTCGGCCGTCGTCATCGCGGAGGGGTGACCCCAAGGCCCGGAGGCCCAAAGGCCCGGACGCCCGCATGGTCAGTACATGGCCCACAGCAGGACGACCGTGCCGAAGAGGCCCACCGCGCCCAGTGTCGTGCCGGCCGCCGCCGTCCACAGCCGGCCCATGCCCTTGCGGGCGTAGTGCATGCCCATCGCGCCGAACGTGATGGCCAGCGCCCCGGCCAGTACTGTCCAGGGGATCAGGAACGCCCAGGTGCCCGCGGCGGAGAAGGCGCCGAGGACGAGTGCCGTGGGGCCGAGGGCGGTGGCGGGTGAGTCGGTCGCCGTGGAGGTGGTGGATCCGGCCATGGTCTGGCCTCCCATTTTTGAACGAGTTCAAATCGTGTGTCGATCATAGTCCAGGAGGGCACGGCATGACCACGGTCAAAGGCGTCGACACCCGGGGTGCGCAGCACTGCGAGACGACCGCTCTCGGGGTGCTGCTGAGGCACCTAGGGCTCGACCTGTCCGAGCCCATGCTCTTCGGCCTCGGCTCCGGTCTGTCCTTCGTCTACTGGGACAGCAAGAACATGGACTTCCCGTTCCTCGGAGGGCGGGTCAGGCCCTTCGAGCTCACCAGGAACCTGGCCGACAGGCTCGGGCTGGAGCTCGAGGTGCGGGAGACCGGATCCGCCCGCAGGGGATGGGAGAACGTCGCGGCGGCCATCGACTCCGGTCGCCCCGTCGGGCTGCAACTCGACAGCTACCACCTGGACTACTTCACCTCGAAGGTGCACTTCGGGGGCCATGTCGTCGCCCTGTACGGATACGACGAGCAGAGCGCCTACCTCGTCGACACGGAGCAGCAGGGCGGCGCCGTGTCCACCAGCCTGGACTCCCTCGCCCGGGCCAGGGCCGCACGCGGGCCGATGACGGCCAGGCACCGGTCCTTCACGCTCGACTCTCCGGGGGAGCCTCCCGCCCCGCGGGACCGGATCGTTCCGGCCATCACCGCCTGCGCGGACGCCTTTCTCGACCCGCCCATCGCCAACCTCGGCCACCGGGGCATCGAGAAGGCCGGGAAGCTCGTGCCCGGCTGGCTCGGGCGCACCGAGGCCCCCGGGCGGGACCTGCCGCAGGCCGCCCTCCTGATGGAGAAGGCCGGTACCGGCGGTGCCCTGTTCCGCAACCTGTACCGCGACTTCCTCGGCGAATGCGCCGAGTGGCTCGACAGCGCGCATCTGCGGACCGGGCACCGGCTGTACTCCGAGGCGGCCGGCCTGTGGACGGGTGTCGCGGCACTGGTCGCGGAAGCCGGCGAGTCGGGTGACGGGCAGTGTCTCGTGCGGGCGGGTGCCGTCCTCGGCGACATCGCGCGCATCGAACGCGAGGCCATGCGGGCGCTCCGCCGGCTGCGCGACGAAGCCCCCGCCGGGTGAGGGCGAGGGCTTCGCGGGCGGGTGTCAGCAGATCGACTGGCTGCTGTTCACCCGTGTGATGTTGCGGAACGTCGTGTTCTCGCCGCACGGGCTTTCCCTGATGGCCGAGTTGGTGACCGTCAGGTTCTGGACGGTGATGTCCTTGTTGTTGGGGAACTCCGAGCGGGCGGCCAGGCGCAGTTCGCCGCCGCCCGTGATCGTGCCGCTCCGGGCCGCCAGACTGACGTTGTAGCAGTTCTCGATCAGGACCGAGTTGTTGCCGGTGTTGGAGAGTGTCACCTTGTCGATCGTCGCCCCGCCGCTCTCCGAGACGCAGAACACGCCGCGTCCGCCGCCGCGCGCGATGACCTCGCCGACCCGGATGTTGGTGGGGTAGCCGCTGCCGACCCGGCCGTTGCGGTTGGCCATGCGGAAGGCGGCGTAGCCGGTGCCGGTGCCGGCGTTCTCCGCGTCGACCTTGGTGACGTTGGCGTTGATCGTCTGGTTGAGCAGCAGGCCGGACTCGCCCACGTTGCGGGCGGTGACCGTGCCGATGGTGAGGCCGTCGACGCCGTAGGTCTCGACGGCGTGGCTGGACGCGCCGGAGACGTAGACGTTGTCCATGCGGACGTTGCGCGTCCACTGGCTGGTGTCGCCGCGGTTGTCGATACGGACGCCCAGGCCGCGGGAGAGGCGCATGTCGATCTGGCCCAGCACCACGTTCTGGACGTTGCGCAGGAAGATGCCGTAGAGCGGGGTGCCGGTGAGCTTGAGGTTCTGCACCTCGATGTCGCGCGTGCCGCGGGAGTAGACCGGCGCCTGGTCGCCCGAGCCGCTGCCGGTGACGTTGATCGTGCCGCAGACGTCGAGCGCGGTGTAGCTGGGGAGCGAGACGCGGGAACCCGCCGGGATCGAGCCCGAGCCGCGGACCACGACCCGCTCCTTCGAAGTGCGGCCCGCGGTGAGGCTGTTGACGGCCGCCTGGACCGCCGCGCGCATATCGGTGCCGGTGTAGACCGTGCTGCTGCCGCGTCGGGCGGTCCAGTTGCCGCCGTTCTGCACGGCCTCGGCCTGGTAGGAGCCGTCTCCGCAGGCCAGTGCTCGCGTGGGGGCGGCCGTGGCGGGGGCGGTCAGGGTGCCGGCGGCGGTGAGGAGGGCGGTGGCGCCGGCGGCGGCGAGGAAGGCGGATCTGCGTCCCATGAGGGCCTCGGATTCGTCGGACGTGGGGGGTGTGCAAGCGCTTTCTGCGCCTGCGGCCGGTGAGTCTGGCAAAGGGTGGGCAAAGCGTCAATGGGTGTGGTGTGCCTCGGAGTTGGGCGGGGTGCGGCGCGGTTGAGGGGTGTGCGCGATACGGCATATTCGCGGTCGCGCGAGGTGCGCTCGGTTCGCGGTCGCGTGAGGTGCGCTCGGTTTCGCGGTCGCGTGAGTTGTGCGAGTTGCGCGGGAGTGGCCGGGCGGGCGTACGGGAAACTCGACCGCATGCGGAGTGCGTACAGCGTGGAGACGGTCAGGACCGCCGAACGGGAGCTGATGGCGCGGCTGCCGGAGGGGGCGCTGATGCAACGCGCCGCCGCCGGACTCGCCGCCGCCTGCGCCGACCTGCTCGGGCGGGTGTACGGCAGCCGGGTCGTGCTGCTGGTCGGGAGCGGCGACAACGGCGGTGACGCGCTGTACGCCGGGGCCCGGCTGGCCCGGCGCGGGGCCGGGGTCACCGCCGTGCTGCTCGCGCCGGAGCGTGCCCACGGGGCCGGGCTCGCGGCGTTGCGGCGGGCCGGGGGACGGGTCGTGGAAGCCGGTGGTGACGCCGAGCGGCTGGTCGAGCGGGCCGATCTCGTCCTCGACGGCATCGTCGGGATCGGCGGGAAGGGCGGGCTGCGGCCGAATGCCGTGCCGCTGGCGGCCGCCGCCGGGCGGGCGCGGGGCGCCGTGGTCGCCGTCGATCTGCCGAGCGGGGTCGACGTCGACACCGGGCAGGTGCGCGGCGTCGCCGTCCGGGCCGATCTGACGGTGACGTTCGGGACGCACAAGCCGGGCCTGCTGATCGATCCCGCGCGGGAGTACGCCGGGTCGGTGCGGCTCGTGGACATCGGCCTCGAGCTGCCGGTCGAGCCGGAGCTGGAGGCGCTGCAGCACGCGGACGTGGCGCGGCTGCTGCCGGTGCCCCGGGCCGAGAGCGACAAGTACCGGAGGGGTGTCGTCGGGATCGCCGCCGGGTCCGCGCGCTACCCGGGCGCCGCCGTGCTCGCCGTCTCGGGGGCGTTGCGGGGCGGGGCCGGGGCCGTGCGGTACGTCGGGCCGGCCGGGGACGCCGTCATCGCGCGGTTTCCCGAGACGCTCGTGTCGGACCAGGGTCCGAAGCACGCCGGGCGGGTGCAGGCGTGGGTCGTCGGGCCGGGGGCCGGGGACGACGCGGCGACGGTGGGGGAGGTGCTGGCGGCGGACGTGCCGGTGCTGATCGACGCGGACGGGTTGCGGCTGGCCGACGCGGAGGCCGTACGGGGGCGGAGGGCGCCGACGCTGATGACGCCGCATGCCGGGGAGGCGGCGGCGCTGCTCGGGGTGGAGCGGGCGGAGGTCGAGGGAGCCCGGCTGGCGGCGGTGCGGGAGCTGGCGGGGCGGTACGGGGCGACCGTGCTGCTGAAGGGGTCCACGACGCTGGTCGCCGACTCGGGGGGCGGGGCGGTGCGGGTGAATCCGACGGGGACGTCCTGGCTGGCCACGGCGGGGAGCGGGGATGTCCTGTCGGGGCTGGCGGGGTCGTTGCTGGCGGCGGGGCTGTGCGCGGTGGATGCGGGGAGCGTCGGGGCGTATGTGCATGGGCTGGCCGGGAGGCTGGCGGCGGACGGGGCGCCGGTGGGGGCGCATGATGTGGCGGACGCGGTTCCGGTGGCGTGGCGCAATGTCCTGGGCTGAGTGACTCGTGGGGTGTGCGGGTGGGGGGGGGTGGGGGGGGCCGTGGGGGTGGTCGCCCCCTCCGCCCCTTCCCGTCCCGAATCCGGGGGCTGCCGCCCCCGGGCCCCCGCTTCGGCCTGGACGGCCTAGACTAGGGCCTGTCGTTTGGATCACGCCGCAGACGCGGGGCCTGGCACGCACATCTGCCGCGTTCTCGTCGGTCGCCGACTCCCCCACGCTCGGC